>NZ_KV795637.1:0-75416 GCF_001809065.1 Corynebacterium sp. HMSC055G02
TCGGTGGGCGCCGTATGTGTGGCATCATCCCGGGGCGAGCGCACATGGCACGGTTGAAGCTGGGGTACCGGGAGGCTGTGGCGCTGACTGATTCTGCGCTGTGCCCGGTAGGAACGCGCGTGCGCGGTCACGAGTTCCACAAGACAGCCCTCACCGATGACACCGCAAGTGTCGCTGCTGCGGCCGGGTGGCAACCAGCCTGGGGTTGGCGTGGATATCAAGGCGAAACAGTTCGCGACGGCTTTGTTTCCGAGTCTGGGCGGATTCATGCCGGTTACCTGCATGTTCATCCGGCGGGTGCGCCGGGGAACGTCAGTCGCTTTGTCGCTTCGTGCGCCGGGTAAAGTGTTAGCTATGAGTTTGCTTCTCAAAGACTACGGTGTGTTGGTGATTGGCGGTTCCACGGCTGCAGAGCGCGTGATTCCTCGGCTGTTGGACTCTGGCGCTGATGTCACTGTGTGTGAAGGTGGGGAAGTAACAACTGCGATTGAGGCCTGGGCTGCAGACGGCCGTATTACTTTGACCCGCACCGGTTTTACCGAGGCGATGAGCTGGGGCAAGGCTCTCATGGTCTGCTGTGACGAGGCGTTGCTGCGTGAGGTGACTCTAGAGGGACACCGCCGAGGTATTCTCGTCGATGATGAAACCGGGGCTTCCAGCCCGCTTACTCCTGTGGCGCTGACCGGCCGTCGCGCGTCGCGCGCTGGGGACCTCGCTGGTCAGGTCGCGCTTGTGGGTGGTGGCCCGGGCGACCCCGGTCTGATTACCGTTGAGGGGCGTCGCTTGCTCCGGCTTGCCGACGTCGTCGTTGCAGACCACCTCGGTCCACTGTCGCTGCTCGGTGACTTGGAGCCGGATGTCGAGATTATTGATGCCGGCAAGCTTCCTTACGGTCGCGCCATGGCTCAGGAGCGCATCAATGAACTGCTAGTTCATCGTGCCCGCGAGGGCTACTTTGTGGTCCGGCTCAAAGGTGGCGATCCGTACATCTTCGGCCGCGGTTTTGAAGAGCTTCAGGAGCTGCAGAAGGCAGGGGTACCGGTTCGAGTTGTGCCGGGTATCACCTCGGCACTGGCGGTACCGGGGACGATTGGCATCCCAGTTACCATGCGTGGCGTCAACCACGAATTCACTGTCGTGTCCGGTCACGTCCCACCGGGGCACAAGACTTCGCTAGTCAATTGGGATGCGCTTGGCCGCATGCACGGCACTATTGCCATCATTATGGGAGTTAAGAACGGGCCGAAGATTGCCGAGGTTTTGATGAAGGCCGGCCGCAGCCCGAAGACTCCGGCAGCGGTCATCCAGGACGGTACGCTGCCGAATCAGAGGTCGCTACGCTGCACGCTCGGCGAGCTCGGCGAGAGAATGGTCGAAGAGGCAATCAAACCGCCCGCCGTTATCGTCATCGGTGAAGTCGCCGGTCTGGATGAGGGCGATGAGTAAGAACAACAGGTCGAGCAACAACAAGTCGAAGAAGCGTGAGCCAGGGCAGCAAAAGGCAGGGTTTGTTACCCGACTGCTTGCCGACGATCAGCTGCGTAGCGCTATCTGGATGGGCGCTGCGACCTTCCTGGTGTTCTACCTCGGAACCATGATCATCTTCCGACTCCTTCTCCTCGGCGGAGAAGGATCGCGATACGACAGCATTTTCATCGCTATTATCGCTCTGATTGCCGCCATTGTGGCAGGCCGAAAGCGCTACAACGACGACATTTAGTTTTCCGGGACGCGGAAGATGAGGGTGTCGTCGTCAAGCGAGACGTCGTATCCTGCGGCGCGTGCGATGTCGACGGCCTCTGTGGGGGAGGTCGGTGTCGTGTCGGAAAGGGCGATGGCGCGGGCAAATAGGCCCTTGTAGTGCTTGTTGAAGTGGCTGACGATTTTGCCCTCGGCGGTGAGCACGGTCATCGTTGTCGCGCTCTTGACTTTGCCCAAATTGGCGTAGGTGCCGGAACGAAGGTCGATGAGGAAGTCGACATCATTGAGAGCCTCGGTGATGGCGGTACCCCAACGGCGCTTCATTGTGGGAGCCGCGTCGGCAGGCTGATCCGCGAAGGGGAGCTTGACCGTACCAGAGAGACGGTAGTGGGGGATGAGGTCGTCCCCGCCAATGACACCGAAGAGCGCTGACCCGATGGCGAGTCGAGCACGGCCGGTTTCCGGCAAATCGCTGGGGGAGAGTGCGTCGTAGAGCACCCCGGTATAACGCTCGAGAGCCGGCATGGTCGGCGACTCTAGGAGCGCGGCATTAGCTGTGACTTCGTCAGCAAGCCGTGGCCCCAGCTTCAGTGTTTCCATCGCGGCTTCCCTGTTCGCACTTAGCGCCACGAGATCGGCTGCAATGCGCTCGCGGATGGGGTTGAGGGAGCCGAAGCTCAGCGAGGAAAAGTCTACTGCGGGATGGCTGCCACCAGTGGCTTTGGTTTCAGAGGGGGGTAGGACTACGAGCATGGGCACCATAGTAATGCCCCGCATGTTGCGAAGAATGATCGACGGGTAAAATCAGCATTCATGATTACGCGAATGTCCCAGCTGTTCCTGCGCACACTGCGCGAGGATCCAGCTGACGCCGAGGTCCCTAGCCACAAGCTGCTCGTCCGTGCCGGCTACATCCGGCGAACTGCCCCTGGTGTGTACTCCTGGCTGCCACTGGGCTTGAAGGTTCTGCGCAACGTAGAGAAGGTTGTGCGCGAGGAGATGGAAGGCATTGGCGCACAGGAGCTGGCATTCCCTGCACTGCTCCCGCGTGAACCGTACGAGGCGACGAATCGGTGGACCGAATACGGCCCCGAGCTGTTCCGTCTGAAGGATCGCAAGGGCGCGGACTACCTGCTGGGGCCGACGCACGAAGAGATGTTCGCGCTGGCTGTCAAGGATCTTTTCAGCTCCTACAAGGATTTCCCGACGACGCTGTTTCAGATTCAGACCAAGTACCGCGACGAGGCTCGCCCGCGCGCTGGTATTCTGCGTGGCCGCGAGTTCGTGATGAAGGACTCTTATTCCTTCGACATGGACGACGAGGGGCTGGAGAATTCTTATCAGCAGCACCGCGGTGCCTACCAGCGAATTTTTGACCGGCTGGGCATTAAGTACGAAATCTGCCACGCCACCTCCGGCGCTATGGGCGGTTCGGCCTCCGAGGAGTTCCTGGCTGTTAGCGAAAGTGGCGAAGACTCCTTCGTAGTCTCCACCGACGGTGAGTACGCCGCCAATGTGGAAGCCGTGAAGATTCCGGCAGTTGAACCGCAGCCGATTGAGGGACAACCGGAGGCGAAGGTTTACGAGTCTCCGAACTGCACCACAATCGCAGCACTTGTTGATTGGGCCAATGGTGCGGACCTCGGACGCGAGGTCACTGCTGCCGATACTTTGAAGTGCGTTCTCGTCGCCGTCGACCCGAAGAAGGTCGATAAGGAGGGCAACGCCCTGCCGGAACAGCTCACCGCAATCCTGGTTCCCGGTGACCGTGAGGTCGATGAAAAGCGTCTTGAAGTCGCATTTGAACCGGGTGAGGCGCGCTTGCTGGAGGACAAGGACTTCGCAGCCAATGACTTCCTGATCAAGGGCTACGTCGGCCCGCAGGGGCTCGCCGATCGCGGTGTGAAGGTCCTAGCTGACCCCCGCGTGGCGGAGGGCACAAATTGGATTACAGGAGCCAACGAGGAAGGCAAGCACATCGTCGATGTGGTCGCTGGTCGCGACTTCCAGATTGATGGTATTTGCGATGTCGCAGAGGTGCGTGACGGCGACCCGGCTCCGGAGGGGCATGGCACGCTAAAGATCGAGCGCGGAATCGAGATCGGTCACATTTTCCAGTTGGGCCGCAAGTACACCAACGCCTTTGAAATCGACATCCTCGATGTCAACGGTAAGCGTGCTCGTCCGACGATGGGGTCCTACGGCATTGGCGTGTCCCGCCTGGTCGCTGTCCTCGCGGAACAGCAGTTGGATGAAAAGGGCCTCAAGTGGCCAGTTGCCGCGGCACCGTACAAGGTTCACATCGCTGTGGCCGGCAAGAACGCCGAAGCAGCTGAGGCCGCTGAACAGCTGGCGGAAGACCTCAGCCAGCAGGGCATTGAGGTGCTTTTCGACGACCGTCCGAAGGTCAGCCCCGGTGTGAAGTTCAAGGACGCCGAGCTGCTGGGTATGCCGTTTGTGGTCATCTTTGGCCGTGGCTACGCGGACGGCAAGGTGGAGCTGCGTAACCGCCTGACCAACGAGACCGACGAGGTCGCCGCTGACGGCATTGCAGCTCACGTCGCGGAGCTGGTTCGCAAGGCTTAGAGCCCGGGCAACGGCTCCAAGTTGTTGCCACCTAGCGCTGCCGCTCCGGCGGCAGCCACGCCAGCTGCCTGCAGCGCGAACATACGCATCCGAGGGTTATTAGCAGCGAGCAATACGTCTTCCCACGCCTGGGCACAATAGCGCTCCAATGCAATCATGTAATCGACGGGTGCCGTATCTGGCGAAGGAGCGCCTTCCGGCATATAGCCAGGTGCGCTCTCCGGCACCTCAACGTCGGAATCCTCCAAAATTAGTCGGGCACGATCGCGCAAAATTCGGTGGCGCTCGCCACGGGCCAAAAGTGCAGTAGTGGTATCGCCTCCGACACGTGGTGCGGCTACGCCGACACCGTAAATCATCATGTATTCGGCTTGCAGTGCCTTAGTCATCTGTTCTTCGGCACCCGAGATTTCATCCCTGTCACTGGGAATCAATGGGACAAGCTCCTCCCACTCAGCGCCCGCAACACGCAGAGCGAGGACGATACCGCCATCGACAGCCGTGGCGAGGCGCGCAGTGTGCTCCTCCCGCAATGCAGTGCGTGAATCCAGGGCATTCGTCAGTACGGGATTGTTTCGCGAGTCCGTGAGCAGTAGCTTCGCGTCGGAACCGGTAACCAGGGATCCTGGGACTGCTACGTCCGAGCCACATTCATCGACAGGTTTACCGTCCTTGTGGGTGCCGCAGGCGCGTGTGATTTCCTTATCCAGTTCGGTAACCTGCGCGGAGCGCACCGCTGCGAGGTCAGGATTGGCGTCGCTAAGCGACTGTGCATCGCGCGCCGCCAGCGCATGGAGAACCTCAATGGCGTAATCGGGGCGCGGTGCCACCAGATGCGAGCACGCGGAAAGCGCAGGAAGTGATCCCACGGCGAGGGCAGCAGCGAGGAAGCCACGGCGCGAGAGAGTACGAGTGCGATGCGATGCGGAAGCAAAACTGGGGGAGGGAGGTTCAACAATCACCTCACTATGGTGCCACGGCGGGCGGCACTTTGTGTCAATGCGGTATGTGGAAAGCGCCCAGGTGCGCAATTCCTAGTACTTGACCTGTAGACTCTACGACTATGGCGATACCCGCACCCGAGAAAATTGAACAGTTTGTGAGCCCGGCGCTCGCACAAATCGGCCTGGATGTGGAAGATGTCAAGGTCGTTCGCGCCGGCGCAAAGTCACAGGTCATTGTGTTAGTTGACGCAGATGAGCGTCCTGACCTCGATGTTCTGGAACAGGCCACGTATGAAGTATCTTCGGCTCTGGATGCCGCGGAGGCACGTGGTGAAGCGGACTTCGGCGCTCAGGGCTACACCTTGGAAGTTTCCACTCCTGGTATTGACGCACCGCTGACCCAGCCTCGGCACTGGCGTCGTAACCGTGGTCGTATTGCGGAGATTTCGCTTGCCGACGGTTCCGCGATTGCAGCCCGCATTGGTGCGCTGTCGCCGGATGAAGAATCCATCATTCTCGTTACCTCTAAGGGGCCAAAGGGACGTTTGAAGGCTGTTGGCCAGCGTGTCCAATTAACCAATGTGGCCCGTGCAGTGGTACAAGTTGAATTCTCTAATCCGCCCGCAGCCGAGAAGGATTTTGCGGGACTAGACTATGACGATGCCTTGACCAGGCTGGAGGATAACAAGTGAAGATTGAACTAGCTGCCCTGCGAACCTTGGAAAAGGAAAAGGGTATTCCTGTCGACGAAATGCTGGGACTGGTCGCCCGAGCATTGCGTGAAAGCTACCGTAACACCACCGCACCGGCACAGTATGCGCGCGTCGAAATCGACCGTGAGACCGGTGACGTCATAGTCTTTGCCCAGGAGCGAGACGACGAGGGCAATCTCATCTCCGAATGGGACGACACTCCGGAGGACTTCGAGCGTACCGCTGCATTCGCTGTTCGTCAGACCATCCTTTCGCGTCTGCGGGATGCGGAGAGCGATAAGGTTCTCGACGAATACGCAGACCTGTCTAATCAGGTCATTTCCGGCGTGGTCCAGCGCGATGTCTATGCCAATGAAAAGGGCATTGTCGTCGTCCACATCGGTTCGGAGGCCAACGGCCGAGACGGTATTCTGATGCCGGCTGAGCAGCTGCCAGGTGAGGAACTCAAGCACGGTGACCGCATCAAGTGCTACGTCGTCGGTGTGAACAAGACACCGCGCGGTGTTGCGATTCACCTGTCACGCACGCATCCGGAGCTCATTCGTAAGCTCTTCGAACTTGAAGTTCCGGAAGTTGCCGATGGGGCAGTGGAATTGATTTCCATTGCGCGCGAGGCCGGTCACCGCACCAAGGTTGCTGTACGCCCCACGGTCAAGGGCCTCAACGCTAAGGGCGCCTGCATTGGGCCCCGCGGTCAGCGTGTGAACTCGATTATGAATGAGCTCAAGGGCGAGAAGATTGACATCATCGACTACGACGAGGATCCGGCGAAGTTCGTTGGTAACTCGCTGGCGCCCGCCAAGGTAGTTAGTGTCAAGATTCTGGACATGGACGAGCGCCGTGCACACGTTGTGGTGCCCGACTACCAGCTCTCTCTTGCTATCGGCAAGGAGGGACAGAATGCCCGTCTGGCGGCTCGTCTGACCGGCTGGCGAATCGATATCCACTCCGACGCGGAGTAGACACAACGTCAGCGTCCCAGCGGTTGCGAAAGTGGCGGGAAAGTGCCTAGGGGGTTGGCACTTTTCCGCCTTTTCGGGTTATGCTGGGAGGTGGCCAAACGACAAGGCGTGATTTTCCTATGCGAATTTTCGCGCTGAATTTCTTAGCAGGAAGGTGGGTGCGTCAGGAGTATGACGACTTCGCGGGTGCTAAACCCGAATTCGACAACTCATACGCCTGCACCCACACGTACCTGTATTGCAACTAAGCAGCGCCACAATTGCTCGGAGCTGCTACGCATTGTCGCCACCACCCGTTCAGATGGCTCAGTAGCCGTCGTTGCTGATCCGCATCGTCGGATGCAGGGGCGAGGTGCCTGGATCACCCCAACACTAAAGGCTTGGGAGATCGCCGACAAGCGCCGTGCATTTGGCCGCGCACTGAAGGTATCTACGCAGGTAGATGCGTTTCCGGTTAAACAGTTTATCGCCACGCACTACGAAGCGGCGGAGGGTTTCGCCCCCGCTGACGATGTGCGTGTCGCTAAGCAGGGAGGCAGGAAAAATGACAACAGAAAGACCTGAACACTGATGAGCACACGATGAAGCATCAGCGATGAACGGCAATAGATAAGAGGGAGCCCTGCAGGCGCTCTCGGTGCGCGGACAAATCCGCCATCGGGCGCTGCTCGGCCCCCACTAGTGAGGAGAGCAGTGTCCGGAAAGCTACGTGTCCATGAGCTCGCTAAGCAGCTCGGGGTCACCAGCAAAGAACTACTCGCCGAGCTGAAGGCTCAGGGCGAGTTTGTTAAGACCGCTTCTTCGACGGTGGAACCACCCGTCGTCAGGAAGATGAAGAAGGTCTACGAAGAGAAGAATGCTGGCGCAGGTGCTGACGCGTCTGCCCAGGCCCCAACTACCAAGGCTGCTGCTAAGTCGGGTGCCAAGCCAGCTGCAAAACCAGGCGCTAAGCCTGCTGCACCAGCGGCGGCAAAGCCGGGTGCCAAGCCAGCTGCACCGTCCCGTTCGCCGAAGCCGGGACAAGAAATGCCACGCCCGCCGAAGCCTGCTGGCCCGAAGCCAGGGCCGAAGCCAGGCGCACGCGCACCGCGTGTGGCGAACAACCCATTCTCGACCGGCGGATCCTCCCGTCCGGCACCGCGGCCGTCCAACATGCCGCGTCCGCAGGGTGGAAACGGCCGTCCGGGCCCGAAGCCGGGAGCACGCCAGGGTGGCCCTCGCCCGCAGGGTGGAAACGGCCGTCCGGGCCCGAAACCGGGAGCACGCCAGGGTGGCCCTCGCCCGCAGGGTGGACAGGGCCGCGGTAATAAGCCGAGCGGCAATCGTCCGACTCCGGCAATGATGCCTTCGCACCCGAACCCGGGGCAGATGCCTGCAAAGGCAAGCCGCGGTGGCGGTGGCGGTGGCTTCGGCGGCCGTGGTCGCGGCCCGGGTGGCCCGGGTGGCGGACCGCGCGGTGGTCGCGGCGGACGTCGCGGTGGAACTGCAGGTGCATTCGGGCGACCAGGAGGCGCCCCGCGTCGCGGACGTAAGTCGAAGCGTCAGAAGCGCAACGAGTACGAGGCAATGCAGGCACCATCCGTGGTAGGCGGCGTTAAGCTGCCCAACGGTAAGGGCACGACCATTCGCCTCGCACGTGGTGCATCCCTGTCTGACTTCGCTGAGAAGATTAACGCCGATGCAGCATCGCTGGTCCAGGCGTTGTTCAACCTCGGCGAAATGGTGACGGCAACTGCATCGGTCTCCGACGAGACCCTGCAGCTGCTCGGCGACGAGATGGATTACAAGGTCCAGGTCGTCTCGCCTGAGGATGAGGACCGCGAGCTCCTCGAGTCCTTCGACCTCCAGTTCGGTGAGGACGAGGGCGACGATGAGGACCTGGAGCAGCGCCCGCCAGTGGTAACTGTGATGGGTCACGTCGACCACGGTAAGACGCGCCTGTTGGACACGATTCGTAAGGCCAACGTCGGTGGCCACGAGTCCGGTGGTATTACCCAGCACATCGGTGCCTACCAGGTGCCGGTGGAGCTCGACGGTGAGAAGCGCAAGGTTACCTTCTTGGATACCCCGGGTCACGAGGCGTTTACCGCCATGCGTGCTCGTGGTGCCAAGTCGACCGATATCGCGATTCTGGTTGTTGCAGCTGATGACGGCGTCATGCCGCAGACGGTTGAGGCTATTAACCACGCCAAGGCCGCTGATGTGCCGATTGTCGTTGCAGTCAACAAGATTGATAAAGAAACTGCAGATCCGCAGAAAATTCGTGGTCAGCTGACTGAATACGGTCTCACTGACGAAGAGTGGGGCGGCGACACTATGTTCGTCGATATCTCCGCTAAGCAAGGTCTCAACATCGATCAGCTTCTCGAAGCAGTGCTGTTGACTGCCGATGCTTCGCTGGATCTGCGCGCCAATCCGGATATGGACGCTCAGGGTGTCGCCATTGAGGCTCACCTTGACCGTGGCCGTGGTCCGGTGGCAACCGTTATCGTTCAGCGCGGTACGTTGCGCGTCGGTGATTCCATCGTTGTCGGTGACGCATATGGTCGTGTTCGCCGCATGGTCGATGAGTACGGCAACGACGTCGATGAGGCCGGTCCTTCCCGTCCGGTTCAGGTGCTCGGCCTGACCTCCGTACCGGGTGCTGGTGACAACCTCCTGGTTGTTGACGAGGATCGTACGGCCCGCCAGATTGCAGACCGCCGCGACGCACGTCGTCGTAATGCGCTGCAAGCACGTCGTCGCAAGCGCGTCTCCCTGGAGAACCTGGACGAGATCCTGAAGGAGACCAACACCCTCAACCTGATCCTGAAGGGCGACAACGCCGGTACCGTCGAGGCACTGGAAGAAGCCCTGCTCAAGATCGAGGTCGACGACGAGGTCGCACTGAACATCATCGACCGTGGTGTCGGTGCTGTTACTCAGACCAACGTCACGCTGGCTGCTGCGTCTGACGCCGTCATCATCGGCTTCAACGTTCGCTCCGAGGGTAAGGCCACAGAGGTTGCCAACGCTGAGGGCGTTGACATCCGCTACTACACGGTGATTTACCGTGCTATCGAGGATGTTGAGGCTGCTCTGAAGGGCATGCTCAAGCCGGTCTACGAGGAGAAGGAGATTGGTCGTGCAGAGATTCGCGCCATCTTCAAGTCCTCCGCAGTTGGCCTCATCGCCGGCTGTATGGTCGAGTCCGGCAAGGTCCGCCGCAACGCGAAGGCTCGCCTGGTTCGTGACGGCAACGTCATTACGGATTCGGCGACTATCGAGTCGCTGAAGCGAGAGAAGGACGATGCTACCGAGGTCGCAGCCGGTTACGAGTGCGGTATGGTGCTGTCTTACCCGGACATCCAGGTGGACGACGTTATCGAGGTCTACGAGATGGTCGAGGTTCCGCGCACGTAGCAACGTAAGCTAAACACTGCGTGAACTTTGATAAGGCGCTCCCTTCGGGGAGCGCCTTTTTGCGTATCGTGTTCGTTATGGGCTTCAAAACTAATCTCTTTGCACTCTCAGATGAACTGCCGCGAACGAATATTTTGAATTATCCTCCTGCGAGCGCAGAGGAGACTCTTGCGCAATTGGACAAGATTTGGCCAGGGAAATTCGCCTTTGATTCCGAAGAAACCATTGAGGATGGTCATAATTGGTACTTCCACGCGGTAGCGTTTGGGCCAACGCTGCTTTTCGGGACCGACGACGTATACGACCTTATTGAGGACCCAGCGTTGGCGAACGATCCTCGCGAAAGTTGGTCACTGTGCATCAATAGTGTTGTCGATTTCTGCCACTATAAGACTCCTACCAGGGAATTAGAAGCAAGCTGCGAAGACTATGATTTTGACATGCAGCGGTTTTTCAGCTCTGGACGACTGTTGGATTTTGAGGTACCGTTCGCTAACGGTGAACACGTCGAGGTACTACATCCGACGGATGTGGCTGAATGGGAACAAACCCATGGCAGTGTGGCGCCCAAGGATAAAAATGGTGAGGTAAGTTACCTTTTCCATCCGCTGGAGCTAGGTAATGCTGCGGTTAAATGGATTTTCGGCATCGAGGGAGAAACACCATTGCAGGATAGTGTGATGGATTCACTGCCTGACTGCTCCCATGTTAATGGGTTACCGATGTACAACTTCGTGGAGCGCCGTTAAGAGCGTACGGGTAGGCTGCGTTTCAGCTGCGCAATTCCGTAGTAGCGACTCCCCATGCCGTCGATGACATCGATGGTGGTGGCAGTGTTGTCGTGATGATTAATGGGTTAATAACAAAGGGCGAGCGTGCGGCGAAGCAATTGACTGCACTCGGTAAACGGGTGCGGGCGAAGTCGCGAAACATGCGGTTCGAAGTTGAGTAGTGTTTTGCGTGTTAGTATTAGCAGTCCTTTGTATTGAACCGTTTTGCCGGATCCCAAATGGGTCTTTGTCAGCGAAGGGGCACTTCAGGCCCCACGCTAAATGGGGTCTAGCTACGAATCGTTACGCACAGGTAGAGATAGATAGGGAGTAGCCAAAAATGGCAGATCCAGCACGCGCGCGCAGGCTGTCCAAGCGTATTCAGGAGATTGTCGCCAGCGCAATTGAGCGTGAGATTAAGGACCGGCGGCTGGAGTTTGTGACTATCACCGACTGCCGCGTCACCGGCGATTTGCACGACGCCACAGTTTTCTACACTGTGCGCGGACGTACGCTCGACGAGGAACCGGACTACGAGTCGGCAGCAGCAGCGCTGGAAAAGGCGAAGGGGCAGCTACGTTCCCTGGTCGGTCGTGGCACCGGTGTGCGCTACACACCGACGCTGGCTTTTGAGGTTGACACGGTGCCGGAGATTTCCGCGCACCTTGAGGAGCTGCTCGATAAGACTCGCGCGCGCGACGCGGAATTGGCTGAGCAGGCTAGAAACGCAAAGCCCGCAGGCGATGCCAACCCATACCGCGACGAGGAGTAAAACTCTCCACCGGCCACATCTATCGATGAAAGGGGCACCCACGTGACCACTTCTCCGCAGGCTCAGGAGCAGGCAGCTCACCAGCTTTCCCAGGCGATTAATCGCCGCATGTCCAAGCCGATTCAGCAGATGCAGGATATGCTTGCCGACGCCAAGAAGGTCGGCGTCATTGCCCATGTTCACCCCGATGCGGATGCGATTGGTGCTGCATCTGCGATGGTCATGGCACTTGTACAGCGTGGCATTTCGGCTGTAGCCAGCTACGGTGAGAGCGATTTGCCAGCCAAGTCGCTGTTGACCATCCCCGGATGGGAGCGATTTGTCGAGTACACGGACTTGGATGAAGACATTGACACGTGGGTGACTGTCGACTGCGCAAGCCCGGGGCGCCTCGGTGCGCTGGAAGATCGCGTGATGGCCTCCGACCGCGTTATCAATGTTGACCATCACGCGACCAACACTCGCTTTGGGTCCGTCAACATGGTTGACGAACGCGCAGAGTCCTCGACCATGGTGCTCCTGGACTTCTTTGGTGTCTGGGGTATCAAGCTGACCACGCCGATGGCTCATGCTCTCTATGCAGGGCTGTTGACGGACACCGCATCGTTCCAGTTCGGCCATTCCCGCATGCACACTGCAGCGGCGCGCCTGCTGGATAAGGGGCTCAATCCGCGCACGATTGGTGCACAGCTGCTGGAAGAACATCCGTTTGCCTACCTTCCATTCCTGGGCAAGGTGCTTTCCACCGCGACATTGGTGCCCGAGTGGGGCGACGGCGCTGGCCTAATCCACGTCGTCATTGAGCACGACCAGACCGCCGAAGTTGGCCACGATGAGATTGAATCGGTCGTGGACATTGTGCGTACGACTAATGCGGCCGACGTCTGTGCCGTGCTTAAGGAGTATGAGCCAAACCAGTGGGCCGTCTCGCTGCGTTCTCGCGAGCTTGTCGATGTCTCCCAGGTCGCCCTGGAAATTGGCGGCGGTGGCCACGAGCGTGCCGCCGGTCTGACTCGGGAGTGCAGCAAGGATGAGCTGCTGCAGGCCATCCTGGACACCAGCGATGTCGCAGCCCAGGCACGCCGAGGCACGAGCGAGGCCTAGGGGATTGTCGGACTCGCGAGAAACTCAGGAGCGCACTGAGATTGAGCAAACTGGCATAGAGCGAACCGGGCACAGTGCGAAGTCAGATGTCAGCCTTCGCGCAATCGTTTCGCTGGCGCTGCCAGCGTTGGGTGTTCTTGCCGCGCCCGCACTCTATGTGCTGCTGGATACGGCTGTCATTGGTCGGCTTGGAGCTGTCCAGCTTGCGGCGCTTGCCGCTGGTTCGACGGTATTTTCCGTGGTAACTACGCAGCTCACTTTCTTGGCTTACGGCACGACCGCCCGATCAGCGCGAGCCTTTGGCAGGGGCAACGTGGACGAGGCGGTTGAAGAGGGATTGCAAGCGACGTGGGTCGCCATCTTTGTGGGCCTTAGCCTCTTTGCCATCATCGTGGGGTTGGCACCAGTATTTACCGGTTGGTTAGCTCCTCATCCGGAGGTCGCTCATGATGCCGGGCAGTGGTTGCGAGTTGCTGCCTTCGCCATTCCGCTGACGTTGATTGCGCAGGCTGGAAATGGTTGGTTGCGCGGTATCCAAAACACCCGCGCGCCGCTGCTATTTGTGCTCTCAGGCCTTGTTCCGGCCGCCATTGTGATTGTGCCGCTGGTCCGCGCCTTCGGCCTCGAGGGCTCTGCGCTGGCCGTTCTCTTCGGCGAATTGATTACCGGCGGACTGTTCCTCCGCAGTCTTTTCAAAGAGTGCTCTAGCCGCAAGCTTTCCATGCGCCCGAATGGCGCCATTATCAAAAGCCAGCTGGTCCTCGGCCGCGATCTCATCGTTCGCTCCTTGTCCTTCCAGGTAGCGTTCCTCTCCGCCGCAGCGGTTGCTGGCCGCGTTGGGCCGACCACGCTCGGTGGGCACCAGGTCATGCTGCAACTGTGGAACCTGATTTCGTTGGTGCTCGACTCGCTAGCGATTGCTGCACAGACGCTCGTCGGTGCAGCGTTGGGCGGTAGCTCCACGGCCGTTGCCCGCTGGACTGGCAAGCGCGTGACGGTCTGGTCAAGCGTCATTGCCCTCGGCCTAGCGGCTGTTTTCGCAGTAGGTAATGCCAGCATCGTCCGCATTTTTACCGACGCAACAGGCGTGATTGACGCAGTCACCGCCGGACCATGGTGGATTCTTGTCGCAATGATTCCTATCGGCGGTGTCGTCTTCGCGCTCGATGGCGTGTTGCTCGGCGCCGGCGACGCAGCCTTCCTCCGTAACGCCACCGTTAGCGCGGTCCTGTGCGGATTCCTCCCACCGGTCTGGCTGGCGCAGGCATTTGGCTGGGGGCTGACCGGCGTGTGGTGCGGTCTCTTGGCCTTCATGATTCTGCGACTAATCTTTGTCGCTACCCGTTTCCGTGGAGAGAAATGGTACGGCATCAGCGCATGAGTGTGCTTGCCGACGTCCAGGAGTATCTGGCCAGGCATTTGCCCGCCGGTAGCCGGCTAGTTATTGACTCCAATGCCGAGCGGCCGTTTAGTGATGCGGAATTGCAGCAGCTCCGTAGCGCTGAGTTGAGGCTGTCTGATAGTGCAGCACCTGTTCGAATCCGTGATTTCACCCGAGGGCGCCTCGCTGCGCATGAGGCGGTGCAACGGCTAGGAGAGCCTGCCCCACATGGGATTGGCATGTCGACCACCGGAGCGCCGCTGTGGCCGCGAGGAGTCGTGGGGTCAATTAGCCATTGCGACGGGGCCGTGGCAGCCGTGTCCGCGAGCGCTGAACAGCTGCAGGGGATTGGCATCGATGTCGAGGTCGAGCAGACTCTAGAGTTAGGAATCATCGAGGCAGTCTTGCGCACTGACGAAGCACGCCTTGACCCGCTGGTGCAATTTAGCGCCAAGGAATCAATGTACAAACTCTGGGAGCCGATAGTCGGGCAGTGGCTAGACTTCGACGAAGTCTCCGTCCAACTGCGAAAGAAACGGATAGCAGCGCGAGGTTTTTCCCGAGGACTCACAGGCGGACCTTTACAGCTAACGTTTCACCGTGAGATTCCCGACGCCTTCTGCGGAGTAAAAGGCTTCTGGGCTCGCGGTGCAGGCATCGTTGCAACCGCGGTGTGGCTCGAGCAGTCTTAAAATCCTTGAGAGGTAGTCACAGCGTGGCCGGGCGCACCACGAAGACCGTCTTAGCCCGTTTGCCAGATTCTGTGAGCAGCGCCGGAACCTTTCCCGTTGGTGACACCGCCGCATAGACTCCAGGTTTTCCGATCGGCTCCAGCCACTTGCCCTGAGCCAAATCAGCCGCCTGCTGTTCAGTAATTTCGCGGGTATCAAAGCAACGCAGGCAGGCCTCGTCCAGACTCATCGGCAGCAAGGAAGCGGCGCGCTCCGGGACTGGGCGTCGCATCTCCGCAATTTCTGGATGGGCGGTGTCGAACTGCTCGGCCTTCGCCGTGAGCTCGTCGATAGTCAACGCCTCATCAATAGTGAAAACGCCGGCGGCAGTACGCCGCAGAGCAGTGAGATGACCACCGACTCTCAGTGCATCCCCCAAGTCACGAGCTAGGGCGCGGATGAAAGTGCCGGCAGAGCAGTCGACCTCCACGTCGATATCGATGCACTCCCCGGGGCGCGAAGGATCGGAGTCGTGGCGGATGTCCAGAACCTCATAGCGGGTGATCGTCACTGGGCGCGCAGGGATATCGACCTTCTCACCACGGCGGATGCGCTCGTAGGCGCGGACACCGTCAATCTTCACCGCTGATACCGCCGCGGGTTTTTGCATGATTGTGCCGGTGAACTTCGCAATTTCCGCTCGAACCATTTCATCAGTCACCGATGCCGCCGAGGATTCGGAGAGCAACTCGCCTTCGGCGTCGTCGGTAAGCGTGGCAGCGCCGAGTCGAATGGTGGCTTGGTAGGACTTCGTGTCGGCGTGGACATGTGGCAGGAAACGGGTGCCGCGGCCGATGCCGAGGACGAGCACACCGGTGGCCATTGGGTCGAGGGTACCGGAGTGGCCGACCTTCTTGGTGCGGAAGATGCGACGGAGTTTGCCCACTACATCGTGGCTTGTCCAGCCTTGGGGCTTGTCGACGATAACAATGCCGGAGTCTGCAATCGGATCGAAGTCGGTCATAGACGCAATCCTATGTTGCGCTATATGCGGTGTGTTAAACGGTGACCAGTTACACTGGCTCTTTGTGGAGATTTGGTATGGCTTGGACAATGCACCCGAAGACCTGGGGGACACGGTCGTAACCATCGGAGTGTTCGATGGTATTCATCTTGGGCATAAGCGCCTGATAGCTGCTGCGGTCAGTGACGCTCGCGCTCGTGGCGTGAAGTCGCTGTTGATGACTTTCGATCCCAATCCCGTAGCGCTGTTTGCCCCGGATAAGGTGCCGCCGGCACTGTCCACCGTGTCCCGTCGCGCCGAGCTGGCAGAAGCGGAGGGAATCGATGCCATGCTTGTCGTGCCTTTCGACAAGAACTTCTCCAGCATCCCCGCAGAAGACTTTGTACGCACCGTTGTCCGCGACAAGCTGAATGCACAGGCCGTCTTCGTTGGCCAGAACTTCACCTATGGGCAGAAGGCCGCAGGTACCGCCGAGACTATGCCGGAGCACGGCTGTAAGTGTGGGGTCGACGTCACCATCGTCGACCTTCTCGACGTCACTGCCGCGGACTCGACCGAACGTGTTTCGTCGACACGTATTCGCGGTTTGCTTGCCGACGGTGCGGTGTCCGCAGCCGCCTCGTGTCTCGGGTACTTCTACCGTGTCGATGGTGATGTTCTTCCAGGTCAGGGGCGTGGAGGAGCGCAGCTGGGCTTTCCGACCGCCAATATTGACTTCGCTGAGGGCCTGGCAATCCCGGCTGATGGTGTCTACGCGGCATGGTTCACGGTTCAGCCGACGGCAGCCCGCCCGGAGCCGGACCCGAAGGGCGATATCGAGTTTGGGGTGCGCTACCCAGCGGCCGTGTCGGTGGGCACTAATGTGACCTTTGGAGACACTGATCGAACGGTCGAGGCCTACGTGATTGACCGTCATGCGGACCTCTACGGCACCGCTGGGCAGGTTGAGTTTGTCGACCGGATTCGCGGCATGGAGAAGTTCGACTCGGTCGAGGAGCTCATTGACCGGATGAACCAGGACGTGGCAGACACCGAAGCCATTTTGGCTAAGACCGATTAGCTGTTAAAGTAAAACGTCGGCTGTGACTGCGGTCCACAAGCAGTTGCGAGGAACCAGTTGCCAGACGCTGTTTGGTTCCGGGAAAGCCGAGAATGTGGACTGAAAAAACGACCATAATTTGATTCAAGGAGTTAGATTTACATGGCTTTGAACACTGCAGAAAAGGCTGAGATTCTCAAGGAGTTCGGCCTGCACGAGACCGACACCGGTTCCCCGGAGGCTCAGGTTGCACTGCTGACCGCACGTATTCGTCAGCTGACCGAGCACCTGAAGTTCCACAAGCACGATCACCACTCCCGTCGTGGTCTGCTGCTGCTGGTCGGTCGCCGCAAGGGCCTGCTGCAGTACCTGCAGGACAACGACGTTGAGCGCTACCGTAAGCTGATCGAGCGCCTGGGTCTGCGTCGCTAAGGTTCTCCTTAAGGTCCTGTTTGTCAGAGCTTCATTGGTGTAAGTTGCTCTGTTAATTCAAGGCTTTTAAGCTTTTTAGACTCGCCGTTTGGGTTTCCATTGGATGGAAGCTCACGGCGGGTCTTTTTTTTGATCACTTGTCGTTGTGGTATTCACTCATCGATGCGCTGTAGCGTGGCCACAAGTGAATACCTCATCGACAGGTGGAGGGGCTGATCGAAAGCGTGCGCATAAGTGCCGGGGCACCATCGATAAGACACGGTAATTCGTCGATAAGACACGGTAAACCATCGATGAGTCAAGAAAAGTCATCGATAAGTGCCCCCCGCCCCGCAAACTCCTAGAACCCCGCGTAGGTGCAAGAACCCAGATGCAGTGAGAGATCTCCGATCCGTCCAATACGAGAACTTTCCGCGTTAGCTGGTAGAATGCGTGACGCAAACGAAGTTCATTCGATCTTTTACAGGCGACATCGATGATCGCCGCTATTTCTAGGAGTAAGAAACCTATGGCCAACAGCAAGGCTGTTGAATTTTTCTTTGATGAGGATTTCGGTATTACCGAGGCCGTTGCCACCATCGACAATGGTGATTTCGGCACCCGCACCATTCGCTTTGAAACGGGCCAGCTGGCTCGTCAGGCCGATGGTTCGGTGACCACCTACTTGGACGAGGAGACCATGCTCCTGTCCACCGTCACCGCTTCCAACCAGCCCCGCGAGGGCTTTGATTTCTTCCCGCTGACCGTCGACGTTGAAGAGCGTATGTACGCTGCGGGCAAGATTCCGGGTTCGTTCTTCCGCCGTGAGGGCCGCCCGTCTACCGATGCCATCCTGGCATGTCGTCTGATTGACCGTCCGCTGCGTCCGACCTTCGTCAAGGGCCTGCGCAACGAGGTACAGGTTGTTGTCACCGTCATGTCCTGGGATCCGAAGGACCGTTACGACGTTGTCGCAATCAACGGCGCGTCAGCTGCAACTCAGCTTTCCGGGCTGCCGGTCTCCGGCGCTGTCGGTGGCGTCCGCATCGCGCTTGTTGCTGATGACAAGCACCCAGAGGGTGCATGGGTCGCTTTCCCGACCGAGGAGCAGCACGAGCAGGCTCTGTTCGAGATGGTCGTCGCTGGCCGTATCGTCACCCGCAAGCGTCGCGGCAAGAACGTCGAAGATGTCGCCATCATGATGGTGGAGGCCGGAGCAGGGGAGACCGTCGTCAAGCGTATTGCTGACGGTGCACCGGCGCCGACCGAGGACATCGTCGCCGCTGGCCTCGAGGCAGCAAAGCCGCACATCAAGGTTCTGTGTGAGGCACAGAAGGGTCTGGCTGAGCGCGCAGCGAAGGAAACGCAGGAGTTCCCGCTGTTCCCGGCATACAGCGATGAGATTTTTAACGCAGTCGAGAAGAAGTCCGCTAAGAAGCTGGCCAAGCTGCTCACCATTCCGGGTAAGCAGGAACGAGATGACGCCACCAATGAGTACATGGAGGACGTCGAGGGGCAGCTGCTGGAGCGCTTCGTATCCGATGATGTCGACGAGCAAGCTGCATCTAAGCAGATTCGCGCTGCATACAACGCAGTGATGAAGCAGATTGTCCGTGAGAAGATTCTGGCTGAGGGCTTCCGCATCGATGGTCGCGGTGTCACCGACATTCGTGACCTGGGCGTTGAGGTCGGTCTGATTCCGCGTGCCCACGGCTCTTCGCTGTTTGAGCGCGGCGAGACCCAGATTCTGGGTGTCACCACTTTGGATATGCTGAAGATGGAGCAGCAGATTGACTCGCTGACTCCTGTTACCTCCAAGCGCTACATCCACCACTACAACTTCCCGCCGTACTCCACCGGCGAGACCGGTCGTGTTGGCTCTCCGAAGCGCCGCGAGATTGGTCACGGGGCACTGGCTGAGCGCGCTCTGCTGCCGGTCGTGCCGTCCCGCGAGGAATTCCCGTACACCATTCGCCAGGTCTCCGAGGCTCTTGGATCCAATGGTTCGACCTCCATGGGCTCGGTCTGTGCTTCGACTCTGTCGCTGTACAACGCCGGTGTGCCGCTGAAGGCTCCGGTTGCCGGTATCGCCATGGGCCTGGTTTCCGGCGAGGTTGACGGTGAGAACCGCTTCGTCGCACTGACCGATATTCTCGGTGCCGAAGACGCATTCGGTGACATGGACTTCAAGGTCGCTGGTACTGCGGACTTCATTACCGCACTGCAGCTGGACACCAAGCTCGACGGTATTCCGTCGAAGGTTCTGGCCGATGCTCTGTCCCAGGCTCGTGATGCACGTCTGGCCATCCTGTCCACCATGGCTGAGGTCATCGAGTCTCCGGACGAGATGAGTGGTCTCGCTCCGAAGATCACCACCGTTAAGGTTCCGGCTTCGAAGATCGGTGAGCTCATCGGTCCGAAGGGCAAGACCATCAACGGCATCACCGAGGAAACCGGTGCTGATATCTCTATCGAGGACGACGGCACCGTATTTGTCTCGGCAACTTCCGGTAAGGCCGCGGACGCTGCAATCGAGCAGATTAATGCCATTGCTAACCCGCAGCTGCCGAAGGTCGGCGAACGCTACCTGGGCACTGTCGTGAAGACTGTCGCTTTCGGTGCTTTTGTCTCCCTGACTCCGGGCCGTGACGGTCTGATCCACATCTCCAAGCTCGGTGGCGACAAGCGCATCGAGAAGGTCGAGGATGTCATCAATGTCGGCGACAAGATTCAGGTCGAAATCGCTGATATCGACAACCGCGGCAAGATCTCGCTGGTTCCGGTCGAAGACGATTAATGCTTGGCGACGGAGGATGTGCTTTAGGTAGCCTCCAACAACGCGTGTAGCGATGGCGCGGTTAGGTCACAAATTGACCTAACCGCGCTTTTGTTTTGGGTTAATCTCGGGTTTCGAAGGGATTAATTTTCGAACCCACGTGGAAGGTAATTTGCGCATGCAACTTGTCGCGCACGATCATGAATTCATCGACATTGCGGCCGGTGGCTATGTCGCAAGTATTTCCCAGTTCGGTGGTGGACCGAGATCACTGGAGTACTGTGGCCTGCCACTGCTGACTGACTATCCCAAAGGGTTCAATCCACCGTTGTCCGCAGGTACGCTCCTGGCTCCGTGGCCGAACAGGGTCGCTGACGGAGTATTCATCTTTGATGGGGAAGTCCATCGACTAGATATTTCGGAGCCGTCCCGGGCGAATGCTATTCACGGATTTGTTGCAGATCGCGTTTGGTCTGTGGTCGATTCTGATGACAGCAGCGTCACCTTGGGCGTGGAAGTTGAGCCGCAACCGGGCTGGCCTTGGGAACTCGGTATGACCGTGCGCTGGCAAGTCACGTCTGCAGATGGCCTATCGGCGGAGTTCACAGTGCATAATCGCAGCGATAGGGAGTGCCCGTTTGGTCTGGGCTGGCATCCCTATTTAAGCGCGTTGGGCGCTGACTTCGGCAGTTGCACACTACGGTTGCCCGTTGATAACAACCTGCCACTGGAGCCAATTCGAAACTTGCCCGCCGGCCCAGCGGTGCCAGCGGAGACAGTGGTTCCCAGCCTTCGAGAGGGGGTATCCCTGGATGGACTGTGGCTGGATCACTGCTTCTTTGCTGCCGCGGAGGCAGCGGGGAGTCACTCACCGTGCCGTCGTGAAGCACATTTGGTTGGACCAAATGGCAAGGGTGCTGTGCTCTGGGCCGATGATGAATTCCGCTTCTTCCAGGTCTATGTTGCCGACGCTGGACGACGAGAAGGATTTCCTGGGCACGGGAATGCGATTGCGGTGGAGCCAATGACATGTCCGCCGGATGCGCTACGCTCCGGTACCGGTTTGCTGCGAGTTCAGGCTGGAGAGACAACAACTCTTGTCATGGGACTGCGCGCGGAAACGGGCGGAAAATAGTTTTCCCAGCGCAGAAGAGTGCAGCCCCCTCAATCGGGTTAAAACCTTCTTAATTAATTCACCTGGAATTAAGAATGGAAAATACACTTGGGGACGAATGTAAAAGAATAGGTCTTCCTTTTGTTCCGGATAGTGGCTATCTGGCCCCACACTTCGGGGTAGGTCGAGCCACTTTCACGGCCTTGATGGGCGTGCACCAGCCAGGTGCCGAGAAAAAGAAATCCCAATTCGTGCATTTCCTGAATACGTTTTGACTCCCTAATTGTGAGGAGGCCGTCGTGATAGTGGCGCAATCAGCCCTACGGCTCGAGGCATCATGGGTGGATTACTCCATTGTTGCCCTATACTTCCTATTCGTCCTAGGCATTGGCTGGGCTGCACGAGCCAAAGTGTCCAGCTCCATTGACTTCTTCCTCTCTGGGCGCTCACTGCCGGCTTGGGTGACAGGGTTGGCGTTCGTCTCAGCCAACCTAGGCGCAGTGGAAATCGTCGGTATGTCCGCAAATGGTGTGGAATACGGTTTCCAGACCATGCACTACTTCTGGATTGGTGCGGTTCCCGCCATGGTGTTCCTGGGCATTGTCATGATGCCCTTTTACTATGGCTCCAAGGTTCGCTCAGTACCAGAATTCATGCTGCGTCGTTTTGGTCCCGGAGCGCACCTTGTCAACGCGATTTCATTCGCCGTCGCGCAGCTGCTCATCGCGGGTATCAACCTTTTGCTGCTGGCCAAAGTGGTCAATGCGCTACTCGGCTGGCCACTGTGGCTGACATTGGTCGTCGCTGCAGTCATTGTGCTGTCCTACATCACGTTGGGCGGACTGTCCGCAGCGATTTACAACGAGGTACTTCAGTTCTTCGTGATTGTCGCAGCTCTAATGCCACTGACTCTAATCGGTCTGCACAGCGTCGGCGGCTGGTCGGGGCTTAAGGAAAAAGTTGCCACTGAATCGCACTTCCACACCTGGCCGGGCACGGATATTTCTGGTTTTGACAACCCGGTAGTTTCAGTCATCGGATTGGTATTCGGTTTGGGATTCGTGCTGTCCTTTGGCTATTGGACAACGAACTTCGTGGAGGTTCAGCGATCCATGGCAGCCGATTCGCTGTCGGCCGCACGCAAGACTCCAATTATCGGCGCGTTTCCAAAGATGTTCATTCCGTTCATCGTGGTGCTGCCGGGCATGATCGCCGGCGCGACTGTCGCACCCATCATGGATCAGACTGCCAAGCCTAACGACGCAATTCTGTACCTAATGAGAGATTTGCTTCCCAACGGCCTGCTGGGCATCGCTATTGCAGGGCTACTAGCAGCCTTTATGGCAGGTATGGCGGCGAATATCTCCGCGTTCAACACAGTCTTTAGCTACGACATTTGGCAGACCTACGTCGTCAAAAATCGAGCAGATGATTACTACCTCAAGGTTGGTCGTATCGCTACCATTGGCGCGACCGGCATCGCAGTGTTCACCGCATTGATTGCCGATAATTTCGGCAACGTCATGGACTACCTGCAGACGCTATTCGGCTTCTTCAACGCACCGTTGTTCGCTACCTTCCTTATCGGTATGTTCTGGAAGCGCATGACGCCGACAGCAGGTTGGACGTCTCTGCTCGCAGGAACGGGTGCTGCGATTTTGTACTGGTACATCTCCGAGTTCACGTCGGCAAGCGCAACCATCTTTGAGCTGCCGGGGCAAGGCACTGCGTTCGCTGCCGCCTCCGTGGCATTCGTCGTCGATATTGTGGTGGCTGTGGTCGTTTCGCTCATGACAACGCCGAAACCCGATGAGGAGCTGGTGGGCTTCGTCAAGTCCGTCACGCCGAAGGCTCACTTCACAGACGCTGCTGAGGCAGAGCTGCCATTGTTACAGCGAACTGTTCCGCTGGGTATTTTGTGCCTGGTGATGGCCGTAGTTCTTAACATCGTTTTCGCATAGGAGCTAGTGAGAAATCATGTCACGGACACACAACAATTCAACTGTAGAAGCGACTATCAGCACCGGTAATAAGAAAGCAGGTGCCTTTGACATTCGCAATGTCATTGGGGCGCTGCTTGGTCTTTACGGCATCATTTTGCTGCTGTCGTGGCTGTTCCTCGATCCTGGAGTTAACCCGGAGACCAGTGTTGCCAAAGAGCCGATGTATAACCTGTACAGCGGCATAGCCCTGCTTCTCTTTGCAATCGTTTTCTATGCCTGGGCAAAACTGCGCCCAACGGTTGTCGAAGAATCATAAGGAGTAAAAATGACAACCGATGACCAGCCTTCTCACGCTTTTTCGGTAACGCGCACTACGCTTGCCGACGGTCGCGAGCTAATCTACTTCGACGATGAACCGGACTATGTCTCGGGCAAAAAGACTCGAAAGTTAACCGACGAACGTGATTTGCCACAGGCGATTACGGAGTCGGAGCTGCGCCAAGATCCGCTGACAGGTGATTGGTACTGCTACGCGGCGCACCGCATGAACCGCACCTTTATGCCTCCTGCTGGTGAGAACCCACTAGCTCCGACGCTGCCGGAACAACTTCCCACAGAGGTGCCTGCCAGTGACTACGACGTGGTGGTTTTTGAAAACCGCTTCCCTTCGCTTTCCATGCACATGGAAGTTCCGGATGACTTTGCCCAAACTGTCGACGGCGCCGAGATTTTCCCGCGGAAGCCGGCCTTGGCTCGGTGCGAGGTTGTCTGCTTTACCCCGAATGTTTCGGACTCCTTCCGGGATCTGACCTTTACTCGTGCTCGCACCGTTATTGAAGCGTGGGCGCACCGCACTGCGGAACTCAGCAAGCTCGAAGGTGTGAGGTTGGTGTTCCCCTTTGAAAACAGGGGCAAGGAAATTGGGGTAACGCTGCAGCATCCTCATGGGCAGATTTACTCGTACCCGTATCTGCCCCCACGTGCGGCAGCCATTGTTTCACGCGCGAAAGCCCACTTCGAAACCACCGGTCGTGACCTCTTTGAGGATGTCCTGGAGGCCGAAAAGGCTTCAGGTCGACGGATCATCGCAGAAGGGGAGTACTTCACCGCATTCGTCCCAGCTGCAGCTAAGTGGCCAGTCGAAGTCATGATTATGGCTAACCGCGCTGTCGGTAGTTTTCAGGAGCTGACCGATGCGGAGAAGGACGAACTGACAGCAATGTACCTTGACCTGCTGCGACGTATTGACCGATTCTTCCCCGGCATCGACAAAACGCCGTACATCGCAGCATGGAACCAAGCTCCGGTAGGCGAGGATCACCAGTTTGGCCGCCTCCACCTGCAGCTCTATTCCATGATGCGCTCTGCAGGACGCATGAAGTTCCTCGCGGGTTCAGAGTCCGGGCAAGGAGCCTGGATTTCGGACACGACCCCGGAGGCAATCGCTGACCGCTTCCGGGAAGTTGGCCAGACTCGCTGGCTTCCCACTCGCTCCCATAAACAGGCGGTATCTGACGTAACTGAGCAATTCCGCCGCAGTTTCGGTTCGGAACCACAGGGCGTCTTCCGCGCCCCAGGCAGAGTCAACCTGATTGGCGAGCATGTCGATTATGCCGGTGGTATCTGTCTGCCATTCGCGTTGGCACAGAGTACTTTCGCAGCGGTGGGTGCCCAGGCTGCTGGTGACTCGTGGACAGTGCGAGTTGTTTCGGACTTGATGGACAAGGACGACGCCGCAGACGGTGACAAGCCGGTTGCTATCGCAATGTCCGATGTCGGTCCGAACTCTCCTGCAAATTGGACGGGATACGCAGTTGGCACTATCTGGGCTATGCGTGAGGCAGGGCTGTTGCCCGCGGATTGTCCAAGCCTTGACATTGCGATTTCCTCCGATGTTCCGATCGGTTCCGGGCTCTCCAGCTCCGCCGCTCTGGAGTGTTCTGTCGGCGTTGCAGCCTTTGAGCTCGTCCACGGGCGCGCACCAAACGATGAAGAGCAGCAGGGAATTGTTGAGGCGGCTATCCGCGCAGAAAATGAGGTCATTGGTGCCTCTACCGGCGGTCTGGATCAGCGTATTTCCATCAAGGGCAAGGAAAACCACGCACTGGTCATTGATTTTGCGAAGAGTTCTGACCAGCTTGTAAAGGCTGCTTTCGCAGACGAGGACCTAGAGGTTTTGGTAATCAACACCAACGTTCGGCATAGTCTCTCGGATGGTCAGTATGCGACGCGTCGCGGAATCATCGATGCCGTGACAAATGGTCTTGGGGTATCTGATTTCCGCGGTCTGGATGATGCAGTTGGTGCTGCTATCAATTGGGCGAAGGAGAACGTCCCAGCTGAGGCAGATAGGGATCAATGGGTTGATACCGTGGCGCGCCGAGTACGTCACGTTGTTACCGAAATTGACCGGACGGCACAGGCGATTGAAAAGCTTTCCGAGGGGGACTTCGAGGCCTTTGGCACGTTGATGGTGGTAAGCCATCTTTCGCTGAGGAATGACTACGAAGTTTCCTGTCCAGAGCTGGATCTTGCTGTGGACGTAGCGCTTGAGCAGGGGGCGCTTGGTGCCCGAATGACTGGCGGTGGCTTTGGCGGCAGTGCCATTGCGCTGCTGCCACACGACCGTGTCAGTGCTGCAGCGAATGCAGTTGCGTCGGCCTTCCGTGACAGAGGAATGCCGGAACCGGAGTTTTTCGTTGGAAATCCCGGGCCGGGAGCAAGCCGCCTAGTTTAGGCGGTATTCCCCCCCCCGGTCTTGGGGGGGGCTACTGTAATGCAATCTTCTTCCGCTGCGGCTTGAGCAGCGTGGTGAGGAAGATTAGCACCACGGCAAATCCCGCGGCGGTAAACATCGCAATGCTATAGCCACGAATCAAGTCGTCGGCGGCAGGAGCTGCTGCACCAGTGCCGGACAGGCCAGTGGCAATAACAGCTGACAGCGCCACAAACAGTGCGGTACCGACAGCGCCGGCAACCTGCTGTAGCGTGTTCATGATTGCTGAGCCATCCGGGTAGAGGCGCTTCGGAAGATCACCAAGACCGAATGTGAACAGCGGAGTAAACAGCAGCCCCAGGCCAATCTCAAGGACGATGTGGCAGGCGACAATCCACCATAGCGGAGTCGATGCTGAGATGAAGCCGAGCCCGAAAAGACCGAGGGCAAGGACAATGGAGCCGGGAATTGCCAGTGGGCGCGGACCATAGCTGTCAAAGAGCCGGCCGACAGCCGGTCCCATCAGACCCATAACCAGTGGACCAGGCATCACAATCAAACCAATAGTCTTGACGTCGACACCTCGCAGATTGAGGTAGAGCGGCAAAATGATGATCACACCGAACATCAGCATGAAACCAATGGTCAGAATGATTGTGGACAGCCTAAAGCTCTTTGTGCGGAAGGTTCGAAGATCCAGCAGAGCTCGGTTGTGCGGTGCCAAACGGCGCTGGCGCATGATGAAGAACACCAACAGCACGATGCCGACTGCGCACAGGATTCCGTCGATAAGCGAAAACTCTGCGCCTACGCGGCTCAGCGCGTACACCAGCGGGCCGAATGCGCCGGCACTGAGGAACACCGAGAGGATATCGATGGGCTTCGCGGAGTTTTCCTCAATATTGGGAACGAGGATGACGCCCACTACCAGCACAATTAGGCCGAGCGGCAACATCGTGTCGAAAAGCGCATGCCAATTGTTATTGGCAATCTCCAGAATGAGACCGGAGATGGTCGGTCCGATAGCAGGCGCGACAGCGATGACCACGCTCATTCGTCCCATCATGCGCCCGCGCTCATGCTCCGGTACTACGTTGAGCACCGTGGTCATCAGCAGCGGCAGCAGCACTGCGGTACCGGACGCTTGGACAATGCGTGCGAGCAGAACGATCGCGAAGTTTGGCGCGAAAGCACCGATGAGAGTGCCCACGACGAATAGTCCTTGACTGACCGCGAAAAGAATGCGGAACGGCACTGCCGAAATGAGAAATCCAGTGACCGGAATGACAACTGCCATGGTCAGTAGGAACGATGTTGTCAGCCAGCCTGCGGTAGCTGCGCTGATTCCGAGGTCCGCCTTGACGACGGGAATTGCGACGCTCATGACCGTCTCGTTCAAGATAGCCATGAATGCCGCAGCTAGTAGCACGTAAATGGCCATATAAGCACTTTTGGGCGCATCGGCCTGTGGTGCCTCCGAACTTGGGCTGAGTTCGGAATCTTCAGATTCAGAAACCAATTGAAGTCTCTTTCTATATATCGGTACAGAAATAGGTAATTGTCGAAGATATGGAATCTTAGCGCAACAAAAACCCCGTCGTAAGTCGACAAAAAGGCAAAGCGGACGGGGGCATTGGCACACAAGTTGGCCAACACATTCTAAGGTAAGGGAGAAAGATAAACCCGTTGGGAAAGGACAATAGCTGTGAGCAATATCAAGGTCGGCGTACTTGGCGCCAAGGGCAAGGTAGGGTCCACCATCTGCGAGGCAGTCGAAGCCGCCGACGATTTGGAGCTGGCAGCGGGTCTCGACTCTGGCGATGACCTGAATGAACTTGTCACCGCTGGTGTGCAGACCATTGTTGACTTTACTCAGCCCGACGCTGTGATGGGCAATCTTGAGTTCTGCATTAAGAATGGCATCAACGCCGTCGTGGGTACTACGGGTTTTACCAAGGAGCGCCTCGATCAGGTGCAGCGCTGGCTTGACGACGCCGCCGGTGAGGCCAATGTTCTTATTGCACCGAACTTCGCAATCTCCGCGGTACTGACGATGAAGATGGCGGAGCTAGCCGCTCCGTACTTCGATTCCGCTGAAGTTATCGAAATGCACCACCCTTTTAAGAAGGATGCCCCCTCGGGCACCGCTATCCACACTGCTGAGGCTATTGCTCGTGCTCGCAAGGAAGCCGGCATGGGGGAGCAGCCGGACGCCACTGAGCAAACTCTCGATGGTGCTCGCGGTGCTGAGGTCGAGGGCATTCCGGTGCACGCAGTCCGTATGACCGGTTCGGTGGCTCACGAGACCGTTATCTTTGGTGCAGAAGGGCAGTCGCTCACCATCAAGCAGGACTCCTACTCGCGCACCAGCTTCGTACCAGGCGTTCTGCTGGGTGTGCGCAAGATTGAGGATTTTCCGGGCCTGACTGTGGGACTGGAGCCGTTCCTGGGACTTTAATGGCCGGGAGTTAACTGAAAATGTCTGAAAATGTCACTCTCAAGGCGCAGCTAATCGCCGCGACCAACTTCTTCCCGCCGGAGGACATCGACTTTGATACCGATGCCGATGGTGGGGAAGCATTGATTGAGTTCTCCGGCAGGGCTTGTTATGAAACGTGGGACAAGCCCAATCCACGAACGGCGACGAATAGGGGATATCTGCGACATGTGCTTGAGGTAGGCCACACCTCACTTTTTGAACACGCAAGTGCAAGCATCTATGTTCGTGGGCTGTCGCGCTCGTGTGCACATGAACTCACACGGCACCGCCACTTTTCCTTTTCGCAGTTGTCGCAGCGGTTTGTGCCGGCCAGTTCCAACAATGTTGTGGTTCCTCCCGCAATTGCGGAGGACCCGGATCTGTTGCGAGTTTTCGAAAGCGCGGTTGATCAGTCCCGTTTCGCCTATGGTGAGTTATTAGACGCACTGGAAGAGAAGTGGGCCGACGAGCCCAACGCTATCTTGCGGCGAAAGCAGGCACGCCAGGCAGCCCGGGCGGTTTTGCCCAATGCCACCGAAACTCGAATCGTGGTTACTGGTAATTTCCGGTCTTGGCGCCACTTCATTTCGATGCGTGCGACTGAGCATGCCGATGCTGAAATTCGGGAGTTGGCAGTGGCTTGCCTGCGGGAGCTGCAGCGCTGTGCTCCTGTTGCTTTTGGGGATTTTGAGATTAACACTCTGAAGGATGGGTCGGTCGTCGCGTCGAGTCCTTACGCCTTCGAGGGGTAATCGCACGTACAGTGTGAAGATATAGTCGATTGAGATTTTTAAGAAAAGGTAGTCAACAATGAGCACAGGAATTGCGTCAACTCGCGGTGCTGACATTTTCGGCACCGTCGCCGTAGCTATGGTGACCCCTTTTGATAAGGACGGAAACCTCGATGTCAAGGCGGGTGTGCAGCTCGCTGGTCATCTTGTAGACGGTGGCTGCGATGCACTCATTCTGGCCGGTACTACCGGCGAGTCGCCTACTACGACGGTTGAGGAAAAGCTTGAGCTTCTCCGAGCTGTCCGTGCAGAGATGGGTGACGAGGTTAAGCTCGTGGCCGGTGCCGGCACCAATGACACGGCCGGGTCCATCGAGCTGGCAAAGGCTTCTGTGGAGGCGGGCGCGGATGCGCTGCTCGTCGTCACGCCGTATTACTCCAAGCCGTCCCAGGAGGGGCTGTACCGTCACTTTACGGCAGTGGCTGACGCAACCGAGGCGCCGGTGTGTCTGTATGACATTCCACCGCGTTCGGTTATTCCGATTGAAGTTGATACCATTTACCGGTTGGCGGAGCACCCGAGAATCCAGGCTGTTAAGGACGCCAAGGGGGATTTGGGAGCTGCCGCCGGCATTATCGCTAATACTGATTTGGCGTGGTACTCCGGTGACGATGTGCTGAACCTTCCGTGGCTGTCTATTGGCGCCACCGGGTTTATTTCCGTTATTGGACATGCAGCCCCGCAGCTGCTGGCTGAGGTGCGCTCTTGCTTTGACAAGGGAGACCTTGCTGGTGCGCAGGCTGCCCACGCGAAGATGACTCCGCTGTTTGCCGCTCAGGCTGCACTTGGCGGTGTAAGTTTTGCTAAATCCGCTCTGCGTCTGCAGGGCATTGAGATAGGAGATCCACGCTTGCCGCAAATTGCAGCAAATGACCAGCAGCTTGAGGTGCTTGAAGAAGCTATGCGGAAGGCAGGTGTTCTGTAGTGGCTGAAGGACGCAATCGCGCCCGCAAGGTAACTCGTAAGGCTGGTCCGCCTTCCGAGTCCGACGTGGCTGCAGCAGAGCAGTCCAATAACTCTGCATCCAAGGGTTCCGACAAGGGTGGAGCTAAATCCAACGGCTCGAAGTCCTCGCAGCGTTCCGGTGAGCGTAAGAACTCCGGTAACGCTAAGAAGTCCCAAGGTTCCTCGAATTCTTCCAACCGCGGTTCCCGCGGTGGTCGCGGTGGCCGTGGAGGTAATCGCGGAAATAGTTCGAGGGGTGGCCGTGGCGGACGCGGTGGCAACCGTCGTAACGTAGTCCAGTCGATGCAGGGTGCGGACTTGACCCAGCGTCTTCCTGCACCGCCGAAGGCCCCCAAGGACGGCCTGCGCGTGGTTGCACTGGGCGGTATTTCCGAAATCGGTCGCAATATGACCGTGTTGGAGTACAAGAACCGCCTGATCATCGTCGACTGCGGCGTGCTGTTCCCGAGCTCGGATGAGCCGGGTGTTGACCTGATCCTGCCTGACTTCTCCTACATGGAAGACAAGTGGGATCGCGTGGAAGCTCTCGTGGTCACCCACGGTCACGAGGACCACATCGGTGCTATCCCTTGGTTGCTCAAGCAGCGCGCGGACATCCCGATTATTGCTTCTCGCTTTACCCTGGCACTGATTCAGGCCAAGACACAGGAACACCGTCAGCGCCCGAAGGTCATCGAGGTCAACGACACCAGCCACATTCAGCGTGGCCCGTTCGATCTGCGTTTCTTCAATGTCAACCACTCGATTCCGGAGTGCCTTGGCATCGTCATTAAGACCGGAGCCGGCATGGTCGTCCACACCGGTGACGTGAAGATGGATCAGACCCCGCCGGACGGAAAGCCGACTGACCTGCCGGCGCTGAGCCGCTACGGTGATGAGGGAATCGACCTCTTCTTGTGTGAGTCCACCAACGCTACGATTCCGGGCTTCTCGGGATCCGAGGCGGAGCTGGCTCCAACTCTGCGCCGTCTGATTATGGATGCCAAGCAGCGCGTTATCGTCGCGGCCTTCGCATCGAATGTTTACCGCGTGCAGGCGGTCATCGACGCAGCTGTTAAGGCTGGCCGCAAGGTTGCCTTCAACGGTCGCTCTATGATTCGCAACATGCGCATCGCGCAGGAATTGGGGCTGCTGACCGCTCCGGAAAATACCATTGTGGAAATGAACGAGGCCGCTCGCATGGCGCCCCACAAGGTCGTGCTGGTGACTACCGGTACGCAGGGTGAGCCAATGGCTGCGCTGTCTCGCATGGCCCGCCGTGAGCACCGTCAGATCACCGTCCGTGATGGCGACCTGATTATCCTCAGTTCTTCGCTGGTACCCGGTAACGAAGAGGCAGTCTTCGGCGTTATCAACATGCTGGCCCAAATTGGTGCCACGGTTATCACCGGTAAGGATGCGAAGGTTCACACCTCCGGTCACGGCTTTGCCGGCGAGCTGCTGTTCCTCTACAACGCAGCTCGTCCGTCGAACGTCATGCCGATTCACGGTGAGTGGCGCCACCTCCGTGCCAACAAGGAGCTGGCTGTGTCCACTGGCGTGAAGCCAGAGAACGTTGTCCTGGCTCAGAACGGTGTGGTAGTCGACCTCGTTGATGGCCGCGCTCGTGTAGTTGGCCAGGTTCCGGTCGGTAACCTCTACGTCGATGGCGTCACCATGGGTGACGTCGACGCTGACGTGCTGGCAGACCGTGCTGAAATGCGTGAAGGTGGTCTTATCACCGTCACAGCCGTCATTGATAACCGCACTGGCCGCCCGTTGGAGAAGCCACGGGCTCAGGCTCGCGGTTACTCGGACGACGCCAAGGAAGTGCTCGAAACCGTCGAGCAGGTCGTTGACGATACTCTCTTTGACCTGGCTGGCAGTGGCGAGAACAACCCGTACCGTATGGCTCAGGAAGTTCGTCGCCGCACCGAGCGCGTCATTAACCAGAAATGGCGTCGCAGTCCGATGGTTGTTCCGACCATCGTGCCGATGTCCTCTGAGGCAGCCGAAGAGGTTACCGATGAGGAAATCCAGGAGTCGCGCGAAAGTATCTAAATTTCTAGAGCGTCTTTTAGCGTAAGAGCCCGCATCCACCTACAACCGTGTGGATGCGGGCTTCTCCGTGCCTGGTCTAGGCTGGAGCTATGACTTTTGCTGAACGGGAACGTGAAGACCTAGCTAATCTACTGCTCAGCGTCGGCCCCGACGCCCCGACCTTGTGCGAGGGGTGGACGACCCGGGATCTTGCCAACCACCTGTACATTCGTGAAAACCGTCTGGATGCCGCGGGCGGGATGTTCGTCAAGGCGCTTTCGGACCGCCTCGATGCTGTTACCGCTGAGGTCAATCGAATGCCCTACGTCGAAGTGGTGGGGAAGTGGGGTAGTGGTGCTCCGCGATGGAATCCAATGAACTGGGCAGACCGCTACGTCAACGCTGCGGAGAACTTCGTCCATCACGAGGATGTCCGTCGTGCCCAGGAAGGCTGGACCGTTCGTCAGCTGCCGCCCTCCGGAGTGTCGGACCTGTGGCGTCTGGTCACTACTGCCGGCCGTATGATGTTGCGCGGTTCGACCTCGACCGTGGTGCTAATGCGTGACGACGGAGTTGCGGTGACCCTAATCGACAACAGTGCTAAAGGTGCTCCAGTTGTGACTGTCCGCGGAAGCGTCGGGGAACTGGTGCTGTGGCTCTATGGCCGTGACGAGGTACGCGTCACCATCGACGGTGACGAATCGGGCATCAAGCGCAACAGTCTTTAAAATCACGTTCTCAGTTCTGGACGGTCGCGACAGCACGCCTGTTAAACAATGACACGCGTGTGACTAATGTGAAAACGATCCGGTGTTAGCTGTAAGGTAATGGTCATGTCTGCGACCAGCCGAACCAGAACTGACAATCGTCGTGGATCTTCCCGCTCTGCGGAGACAGATGCCACGCGGCGATACCCCGTGCACAGCGCCACGGAGGAATTCGAGCGCACTCCTAGCGCCATGTCGTTCGTGGCCAATAGCTTGGCCAGCGCCTGGACTGAAACTGCCCGCGGCGTGGCCGGTCTTGCCCGGCGGGTCAGCGGTCGCAAAAATAAGCGAAACGAAGAGGAGAATATGTCGCGGCGCGAAAGAGACGCCGATTTTTCGACGAAGCCCCGTAGGAAGCGTCGTAAAGCAGCTAGCGGCTATGACGATGTAATTGAACCGCCGGCACCGGCCTCCGTGCCAGCTGACGAGTTCGACGCAGACTTCGATGAGGGTGGCGAACCGGGATCGAAGGATGGCCTCGCACTACTCGTGCTGGCGTTGGCGATTGTGCTCGCTGGCTCGACATGGTTCCACCTGGCAGGGCCAGTGGGGGAGTTCATTGAAACGGCAGTGCGCACGCTCATTGGTATCGGCGCTTTTGTACTTCCGGTGCTGCTCGGTGTTGTTTCCGTATTAATGATGCTGGATGCTATGCCGCGCCGTGAACGTCTGACACCTACCATCACTGGAGCTTCGCTGATCGTGGTGGGGCTGCTCGCAATTGTGCATATCGGCTCGGGTCGTCCTGCGGACTGGCAGGGGCGACGTGCAGCTGGTGGCGCAATTGGTGGTTATATCGGTTCGCCGCTAGCAGCCGGGTTTACCTCGTGGGTCGCCGTGGTTTTGTTGCTGGGTATCGTTTTTTACGGCGCTCTGGTGCTCTCTGGCGCGACGGTGCGCCAGCTTATCGATGCCACTAAGGAATACTTCAACTTTTCCGAGTGGTCTTCGCGTCGTGCCGGCGACGAGCCGGAATCGGACGATCCCTACGGCAATGTCGATGACATGCTGGAACGTCGTGCGAGCTGGGATTCCGATACCGCATATGCCGATGAGGACTTTGACCAGCCGACGCAGCTAATTGAGCGTCGCCCAAGCCACAGCAGCCGCACGCAACATTCCTCGTCTCGTTCGACCGGTCGCCCTGCTTACCGAGCGTCCCGCCGTGGCGCGGATAGCCGTATATCCGCACCCGAACCCGCGCCTTACGACGAACCGGATACTGACGGTAACCTCTACGATCTTTTGGACGAAGAGCCGCAGAGGAACCGACAGGCTCCGCGACGTGCCCGTCAGGTTGAGGATGTCGACTACGATTCGGCAAAGACCACAGTGTTCGATGTCCGGAATGGGGCACCGCACTCCAATCGAGTTTCCCCAGTGGAGCCGGCGTTTCCGGCAGCTGAGTACGTGGAGGAAGCTCAGTCGGATGCAGTACATCGCGACACCGCTGAGACAGAATCGACTATTCCAGCTGTCGGGGGCACGAACTACCACGCTGTCGACGAGGATTATGACGAGTACTCCGAGTACCCGACGCAGGAGGCTGCTGCAGCTAATAACAGCGAACGGAATTGTGTTTCCGATTCCCGAGCTCCGAAACAGCCCGCTGTTCAACCTGAGGCCGTAGAGCCGGCGAGCGCGCCGCAGGGCGAGTCGTCTGTCGATGATTCGCGGGATGCAGTGTCTGAGGCTACCCGCCGCACAATGGATGCCATTGCCGCTCGTTCTGGTATCGATGCCTCTAAGATTCCGGCCACAACTCCGAAGTCTGAATTGGAAAAGGATGCCGAGGGTACTTCCGGTTCGTCGGCACGCACGCCGGAATCTGACTACCACCTGCCATCGACTAATTTGTTGATTCCAGGTGAGCGTCCCAAGACACGTACGGCGACGAACGACCGCATGATTGAGGCGATTACTGAAGTATTCGCAGAATTCAAGGTCGATGCTGCGGTGACTGGTTTCTCTCGCGGTCCGACGGTGACTCGCTACGAGGTCGAGCTTGGCCCGGGCGTGAAGGTCTCGAAGATCACGAACCTGCAGTCCAACATTGCCTACGCGGTAGCGACCGACAATGTCCGCTTACTGACTCCGATTCCGGGAAAGTCGGCCGTTGGTATCGAGGTGCCGAACAACGACCGTGAGATGGTTCGGCTTGCCGACGTACTCAACGCGCCCAAGACCGTTGCGAACGATGACCCGATGCTGATCGGTCTCGGTAAGGATATTGAGGGCGAGTTTATCTCGCACTCCATCCAGAAAATGCCGCACCTTCTCGTTGCCGGTTCGACCGGTTCGGGTAAGTCCGCGTTCGTAAATTCGATGTTGGTTTCGCTGCTGACTCGTGCGACCCCGGAGGATGTCCGCCTGATTCTGGTGGACCCGAAGATGGTCGAGCTGACTCCATATGAGGGGATTCCTCACCTGATTACGCCAATCATCACTCAGCCGAAGAAGGCCGCGGCGGCTCTGCAGTGGCTGGTTGAAGAGATGGAACAGCGCTACATGGACATGAAGGCCGCCCGCGTCCGTCACATCAAGGACTTCAACCGTAAGGTCAAGTCCGGTGAGATTACGACCCCACTTGGCTCGGAGCGCGAGTACCGTCCGTACCCGTACATTGTCTGTGTCGTTGACGAGTTGGCAGACCTGATGATGACCGCACCCCGCGATATCGAAGATGCGATTGTGCGCATCACGCAAAAGGCCCGTGCTGCCGGTATCCACTTGGTGCTGGCTACGCAGCGTCCGTCTGTGGATGTGGTCACCGGCTTGATTAAGACGAACGTGCCATCGAGACTGGCATTCGCTACCTCGTCGCTCACGGACTCCCGCGTCATTCTTGACCAGGGCGGTGCTGAAAAGCTCATTGGTATGGGCGATGGCCTGTTCATCCCACAGGGTGCAGGCAAGCCGCGACGTCTTCAGGGGGCCTTCGTCACAGACGAAGAGATTCAGGCAGTAGTCGATGCAGCTAAGGCGCAGGCCGAGCCGGATTACACCGAGGGTGTCACGGAGGATAAGAGTGCTGAGGCTGAGCGCAACATTGACCCCGATATCGGAGATGACCTGGAAGATTTGCTTCAGGCAGTCGAGCTGGTGGTCACCGCACAGCACGGATCGACCTCGATGTTGCAGCGCAAGATGCGAGTCGGTTTCGCCAAGGCCGGTCGACTGATGGATCTGATGGAAACTCGCGGAGTGGTTGGACCGTCAGAGGGATCTAAGGCACGTGAGGTGCTGGTCAAACCAGAGGAGCTCGAAACCATTAAGTGGATGATCAAGGGCGCAAACCCGGAGGATGCTCCTAAGGAAGAAGTAAACGTAGTCGACGCTGATCCGAATCAGTCTATGGCGTAGGACGACCCAGCCTTACCGCCGTTTCTGATTGCGTGTATAGTCGGCACACGTGGAGGGGAGTATCCCCGGTAAAAGTGGATGTTTTCCGCTAGCCCGTGACGGTTATCGTCAGCACGGATTGGACGCACAGACTCGTCTTGCGCACATCGAATCCCGGTGCCGTCACTTTTGCCACTATGGCAGAAGCAGGAGAGACCTCCGGTTCATGTTCGCACGACCGGAGGTCTTTTTTTAATATGCATGTCCCCGCATTGGTATGGATTATCACCATTGTGGTCGTCATGGGTTTTATCGCCTTTGACTTCTATGCACACGTTCGCACGCCGCATAACCCAACTATGAAGGAAGCCGGCATCTGGACCGCTTTCTACGTAGTCTTGGCATTAATTTTCGGCGGAATGGTGTGGTTGTTATGGGATCACCACCGAGGCATTGAGTTTCTATCGGGCTATATCACCGAAAAGGCGCTCAGCGTAGACAATCTATTTGTCTTTGCACTCATCATCGGCGCATTCAAGATTCCGCGCCAGTACCAACAAAAGGTTTTGCTGTTCGGTATTGCGATGGCGCTGGTATTCAGAGGCCTGTTCATTTGGGCTGGTGCGGCAGTTATTGCCAAGTGGTCTGACGTTTTCTACCTGTTTGCAATCTTCCTGATTTACACGGCTATCAAGACGGTGTACGACGAAGCCGTCGATAAGCCGGAACCCGATCCGTCGGATATGAAGCTGATTCAATGGCTGCGTCGAATCGTCCCAATTTCGGACCATTACAACAAGGACAAGCTGACCGTTAAGGAAAACGGCAAGCGTTACTTGACTCCACTTGCCATCGCGCTGGTGTCCATCGGTTTTATCGATGTGATGTTTGCGTTTGACTCTATCCCGGCTATCTACGGCCTGACGGATGAGGCATATATCGTCTTTACTGCAAATGCCCTTGCTCTCATGGGGTTGCGACAGATGTACTTCCTGCTCGACGGTCTGCTGGATCGCTTGGTGTACCTGGCTTATGGCCTGGGTGTCATCCTGGCCTTTATTGGTGTGAAGTTGCTGTTGCACGCACTGCATGAAAACAACCTGCCGTTTATCAACAGCGGTGAGAACGTGTCGGTGCCTGAAGTATCGACCTGGGCGTCGCTGGCGGTCATCGTCATCGTTCTGGTGGTGACTGTCCTGGCATCGTGGCTCAAGAGCAAGCGTGATGAAAACATGGGTGCGATTGCCCTTCCGCGTGTTCACCACGATGATGATGGAAGCCGCGATGGCCTCGGCTCTCACGCCTCCTCTACTTCTGTCAGTGAGGGGTCAACGTCGGCCGGAAGCGAAACTAACGGTTCACACACCGGTAAGAACGAGCCTGGGCGTTAATCGAACACGATTGTGAGATAAGGTAACAACTGTGACTGCTCCAAGTGCTGATACAAGCCGTGTTTCCAACTGGAACTTGCCCAATTTCCTGACCGTGCTTCGCATCCTCGGAGTACCGGTGTTCCTGTGGGTACTTCTTCAGGAGGGCGGCGAAGCCACCAATTGGCGCTGGTGGTCGTTTGTCGTATTCGCGCTTCTGATGGCGACTGACAAGTTGGACGGGCACCTCGCACGTAGCCGTAACCTCATTACCGACTTTGGCAAGATTGCCGATCCGATTGCCGATAAGGCTCTAATGCTGGCTGCGCTGATTGGTATGAACATCATCGACATTCTGCCGTGGTGGGTGACTGTCATCATCGTGATTCGCGAAGGTGGCATCACCATCTGGCGTATGTTCGCCCTGCGTCAGGGGCGTGTTGTTCCGGCTTCTCGGGGCGGCAAGATAAAGACGGTCCTGCAGTCTGTAGCAGTGGGGCTCTTCCTGATGCCAGTGGACTGGTTGTTCTGGCCGTCCTGGATTGTGATGGTTGCCGCCATTGTCGTCACCGTCGGTACTGGTATCCAGTACATTGTGGATGCGCGAAAGGTCTCGTAGAGAAATTAAGTGGAGGGTAAAGCTGTGAACACAGTCGAACGCCTCGCCCAGAGCGACGAAAACGCTGACGGTGTCGATGGCGTTTCGCTTCAACTCGTCCAAACGCTTACGGCTCGTGGCGAGACTTTTGCAGCCGCAGAATCACTTACCGCAGGTCTTCTCTGCGCTACAGTTGCCTCCGTACCGGGAGCCTCCGCCGTTCTCCGCGGTGGCGTGGTCACTTACGCCACTGACACGAAGGCGTTGCTTGCCGACGTGCCAAAGGATGCTTTGGCCGCATATGGCCCCGTGTCCGAGTTGACGGCCCGGTATATGGCACTTGGAGTGGCAAATAAAGCAGTGGCGGACTGGGGGATTTCGCTAACTGGCGTTGCTGGTCCAGCGATGCAGGATGGGCACCCAGTAGGTGAAGTCTGGTGTGGTCTGAAACCGCCGGGAGTTTCGTACCTTGATGGGGTAACTGCTGTTAGGTTGCCGGTGAATAAAGAGGGGTCGCGCGCGGAGATTCGTCGTCAAGCAGTGGTATTGGCGTTAGAACTGTTGTTGCAGAATCTCGACGGTGAGTAGAATTTTTGAAAATTGGGAACAGGTCGGCCTTCTAAAGCGTTAGAGAAAGTGATGACCAACAATACTGCACTTATGACCATTCGCTACCCAGAGGTAGATAGCGCTGCCGCTTTCGAAGTTTCCATGGATGCCACAGCACCGTCGGCGCGGGTGGCTGTAGGGGAGCAGCCTGGATCGGTTGCAAAGTTAACGGCACAGGATTTGGCGGAACGGGGAGAATCCCGTGAGCCACTCCTGCGAGAGGCACTGGGGGAGACGCTGCGTGATATCCGTTCGCGCAGTGGACAGACGCTGCGTGAGCTTTCTGAAAATGCGGCTATTAGCCCTGGTTATTTGTCTGAGCTTGAGCGTGGACGGAAAGAAGTCTCATCTGAGCTGCTGGCGTCGGTATGCGCGGCGCTTGGTGTGACGGTGTCGGATTTGATGATGGAAGCAGCCACAGCGATGGCCCTGCATTCGGCGAGCCCAGAATTGGCAGCGATGTAGAAATTGGTTGCGGCGGTGGAATTTCATTCCATTGCTCCGGTACTTAGCACCCGAAGACGCTCGGCTTTAGTTAAGATTGGGTGCGCGATAAGCACAGACCTGCTTTGAGGTAGTTGCAATAAGAAAGGTGTATGGGACGCTATGGCTAATCCATTTGTAAAGCTGTGGAATTACTTGATGGCCGCTTTTGATTCCAAGATTGAGGAAAACGCTGATCCGAAGGTGCAGATTCAGCAGGCTATCGAGGATGCTCAGCGGCAGCACCAGGAACTATCGCAGCAGGCAGCGGCGGTGATTGGTAATCAGCGCCAGCTGGAAATGCGCCTTAACCGTCAGCTCGCTGAGATTGAGAAGCTGCAGGGGAACACTCGTCAGGCATTGCAGCTCGCTGACAAGGCTCGTGCTGAGGGGGATACTGCCAAGGCTACGGAGTATGAGAACGCAGCTGAGGCTTTCGCAGCTCAGTTGGTTACTGCTGAGCAGTCGGTAGAAGATTTGAAGGCTCTGCACGATCAGTCGCTGCAGCAGGCGGCTCAGGCTAAGAAGGCCGTCGAGCGTAATTCCATGCAGCTGCAGCAGAAGGTCGCGGAGCGCGCAAAGCTCCTCAGCCAGCTGGAGCAAGCAAAGATGCAGGAGAAAGTCTCTGAGTCCCTGCAGTCGATGAATCAGATTTCTTCGGGGGCTACACCTAATCTGGATCAGGTTCGTGACAAGATTGAGCGTCGTTACGCTAACGCTCTTGGTCAGGCCGAGCTAGCTCAGAACTCGGTTCAGGGGCGTATGGCTGAGGTAGAGGCCGCAGGCGTTCAGCTTGCTGGGCACTCTCGCCTGGAGCAAATCCGCGCAGAAATGAACGGTGGCAACGAGCTCTCTGGTGGCGAGGCTCAGAAGTCCATCGAGGGAAGCGCTGCCTCCAACGTTGACCCTGCTGTTGCTGAGCGCATGCGCCAGCTGCGTGAGGGCAATTAATTCTCCTACTCACCTTCACCACGTGCGATTAGCGAATCACCCATTGCCTTCGAGCGATTAATGGTTCGGATGACCACAGGTACGCCGAAGGCAATGATTGAGCCGGCAGCCCCTCGTGCTTTTCGAGCCTCCAGTACCTCGGCAGCGGCCATAACCTGAAGCGGAATCATACGCAGCGTCAGCGATAGTGCGAGCGCGATGGTGTCGACTGGTAGGCCGAAACGGGCGAACGGCTGCATCGCAGTGGTCAAAGTATCCATGATGTCGCTGACGCGGGTCGTCAGCGTTAGCAATATTGCCGCTGCGATTGCGGCGAGAAGCGCGAGGAAGGTCGTCAGCGCTTGCTCACCCCCGGCGCGCCACCACAGGAGAAGCGAAAGCAGCGCCAAAATGACTACGGCTCCACGGAGCTGTCGGAAAGCAACCATTGGTGGCACCTTGGCCACCGCATAAGCGAGGGTGACAATTGCCAGGGCAATCGCCCCGCCTAGCCAGGTATCCACGAGAATCCCGGTGAGCAATAAAAATGCGATGACAATGATGAGTTTGGGGGCCGTCGGGAGCCTGTGCGCAGGCGACTTATGGTTGAGGTAAAGCCCTAACGGGACATCGGCTGGATGAATCATGAGCGGCCTTCTTCCGCACGAGTCATATCGCTGACGTATCGGTCAATAACTTCCTTCGGCGCACCGTCGTCGACGATTTCTCCTGCGCTTACACGGATAACTCGGTCGAAGTCCATAAGAAAATCCAGATCATGAGTGACCACGATAATTTGCTGCTCAAGCTGGGCGAAAATACTCCGAATGTGGAGACGATTGCGCAAGTCGAGGAGCGTAGTGGGCTCATCGGCAATAATGGTCGTGGGATTAAGAATTAACACTGCCGCCAGCGCCAGTAGCTGTTTTTGTCCACCCGAGAGCAAGTGTGGCGAGGCGTCAGCATGATCGGCAAGCCCAAACCGCTCGAGGGCTTCCTGCACCAGCTGGTTGCGCTCATCCTTTGGTAGTTTTCGCTTGCGTAGTGAAAAGGCAATGTCCTCTGCGACTGTAGGCATCACAATTTGATTATCCGCATCAGAAAAGATGAAGCCGACATTCTTGCGAATTGCCTTTGCCTGCTTTGCGACATTCATGCCCTCATACGTGACCGTGCCACCAGTGACCGGGCCCAGGCCGTTAATGAGTCGCACCAGCGTGGACTTACCGCCACCGTTTTCGCCGATAATGCCAATGCGCTTCTCTGTGAGAGTTAGCGTGGTCGGCTTCAGTATCTGGCGTCCCGAATAGGTTGCGGAAGCGCGGTCAAAAGCGATGGTGGGCATAGTGCGACTCGAGACCCTTTCTAATTCTGTGGGGTTAATTGCCCGAGGTGGCTGCTTCCTTAACCAAACGACTTTGCTTACGGTTGGCAGCGTCGGGAAGCAAATCAGGGAAAGCCTGCAGTACTGCAGTAGCAATAAGCGCGGCTACGACAACCTTTGCCACGTCGCCTGGGATAAACGGGACGTTGGTAATCAGTGCGTCGGTGAAGCTAAGTCCCATACGCCAAGCCAATCCGACAGATCCGAAGAAGTACTGTAGTAGAACTCCAACGAGGCCCGCGCCGATGAAGACGCTGATTCGTGAAACTTTCGCCCGTGGTGCTTGCTGGGCAATCGCGCCGATTGCGAAACCTGCAATTAAGTAGCCGACAATGTAGCCCACGGTAGGGCCGGGAAGTGCGGCGAGAAGTGGTTTCCAGCCCGCCATGTTTGGGACGCCCACGAGACCAACAGCCAGGAACAGGGTAGTGGCGAGGCCACCGCGTTTGAATCCGAGAATCATCCCGGCCAGTGCGATGCCCATGTTCTGTAGCACGATTGGCACGCCGAGGCCGCCAACGGGAATGGCAATGCCGCCGAGCACGATAATCAGTGCTGCGAAAGCAGCGATAAGAGTGAGGTCATACACCTTGGAATTATTCACAGCTCTCATCTTAAACCCATGGGTTGAGCACTGTTCAGGCAGGGGAGCGGGGATTAGGTTATGAAAAGAGGGTGGCCAGGTAGGTATCAGTGACAGGTATCTTGTACGTTGGTCTCATGCGATTGGCCGATTTTCACAACTTCGTCAACCACGAATTTGGGCCTCAGCACGGCCCGTGGCTGTTGCATTCCCACGTACTGATGGAATATGGAAAAACTCCCGCGGAATTGCTCGAGGACGGGGTCGAACCTCGGGATATCTGGTGGGCGCTGTGTAGGGAACACGATATTCCCGAAGACCGCTGGTACGGTCCTGACGAATAGGTTCCGGCGTAGACGACGGTGAATGCTTGCCGACGGCTCTTGCGTGTCGTTGCCATTCGAACAGGGTTTCGCATATTATCGAAAGTGCTGATGAAGTCAATCCGTCTGATTCGGTATAACTTCCGGGTGTAACCGGCAGTAGAGGTGTCGCGGACCAATTTGGAACCGGAACGGCTAGTTTCGCGCCTAATTAAGTGTGAGCGAAGTTTCTGTTTTGGATGAAAATCGGGAGACACATTCTCTGAGTACGGCTCCAGAACCCGATACCGTACGCGACAATGACCGCGACAATGACAATGAGGAAGAACAACGAACTATGGCTCGTAAGAAGGCTACGGCTTCGAACCAGGGCAATGATCGCCTGAAGGCGCTCGATGTAGCTCTGGCGAATATTGAGAAGGACTTTGGTAAGGGTGCAGTTATGCGCCTGGGGGACGACAATCGTCCTCCAATTCAGGTTATTCCCTCCGGCAATATCGCTATCGACGTGGCCTTGGGCCTGGGCGGGTTCCCGCGTGGTCGTATCGTAGAAATCTATGGTCCAGAATCCTCGGGTAAGACCACAGTCGCACTGCATGCTATTGCAGAGGCGCAGCGGCAGGGCGGTATTGCCGCATTTATTGATGCGGAGCATGCGCTGGATCCGGTTTATGCGCGCAAGCTTGGAGTAGATACGGACAACCTTCTGGTATCCCAACCAGATACCGGTGAGCAGGCACTTGAGATCACAGATATGTTGGTGCGTTCCGGTGCTATTGACATCATTGTGGTTGACTCGGTGGCCGCGTTGACTCCGAAGGCTGAAATCGACGGTGAAATGGGCGATTCCCACGTTGGTCTGCAGGCGCGGTTGATGAGTCAGGCGCTGCGCAAGATGACGGGTGCGCTGTCCCACACCGGTACCACTGCCATCTTCATTAACCAGCTGCGTGAAAAGATTGGCGTCATGTTCGGCTCTCCTGAGACCACCACGGGTGGTAAAGCACTGAAGTTCTACGCTTCCGTTCGCTGTGACGTACGCCGAATTCAGACGTTGAAGGACGGCCAGGATGCGGTGGGTAACCGCACGCGCTTGAAGGTAGTCAAGAACAAGGTGTCGCCGCCGTTCAAGCAGGCAGAGTTTGACATCATCTACGGCGAGGGCATTTCGCGTGAGGGCTCGTTGATTGACATGGGCGTTGATAACGGCATTGTCAAGAAGTCCGGTTCGTGGTTTACCTACGAGGGCGATCAGTTGGGTCAGGGCAAGGAAAAGGCTCGTATGCACCTGCGCGAGAATCCAGAAATTGCCCAGGAAATCGAAGTCAAGATCAAGAAGAAGCTCGGTGTCGGGGAATTCGCGGAGGTCGAGGACGAGACCGATATCGATGCCCCTGTCGATGTCGTGCCGGACATCGACTTCGATGATTTGGAAGACTAGCTAGCTCGAGGCGTAGTGCCGCGACACACGAAAAGTGAGGACCGTGGAGGATCGTAACGGCCGCGATGTGCGGGAGACTATCGAAAAGCTTGCTCAGCAAATTGCGGAAGCTGACGGTAGTTCGCTCTACGATGCGGGTCGTGAGGAATCCAAGGCCCCGATTCGTGCTAAGGCACTGCGCTTGCTCGATCAGCGAATGCGTTCCCGCAAGGAACTCGTAGAAAGGCTCGAGGCAGTCGAGGAGTTTCCAACCTCGATGATTGAAGAAGTCGTTGATGACCTGACCCGAAGTGGATTGGTTAACGACGAGCTTTTCGCATCCGAATGGGTGCGGCAGCGCTTTGCCAGTCGTGGCAAGTCGAAGATGGTTTTGAACCGGGAGCTGCAGAAAAAGGGCATTGATGCTTCGCTTCGTGCAGATGCGTTGGAGCAGATTACGCACAACGCGGAAGAAGAAGTCGCCCGGAAGCTAGCGGCGAAGAAAGCGGCCACTATTAAAACAGTGGCGCCTGACTTCAACTCCAAGCAAAAGGATTTACGCAAAGTCGTCGGTGTGCTGGCGCGGCGCGGTTTCCCCTCTGAATTGTCCATGAGCATTGCTCGGGATCAGTTAGAAGAGCGATACCGAGAACTTGAAGAGGACACAGATTAGCGCCGGTGCCACCACACGCCGGATTAGCACGCCGGCTGCGGACCGGTCAGGTTTAAAGGGATCGCTGATTGGGGAAATGGGCCATAAACAGCTAACCTAAACTGCCGTGACTACCCCTTCTTTGAACTCTCAGCAGCAGTCTTCGCCTCGCACATATGAGGTACGTACGTTCGGTTGTCAGATGAACGTCCATGACTCGGAACGACTGTCTGGCTTGCTGGAAGAAAACGGTTATGTAGCGGCTGCAGAAGGCGAGAATCCTGATCTGGTCGTTTTCAACACCTGTGCCGTTCGAGAGAATGCGGACAATCGCCTTTATGGCACGTTGGGACAGCTCAAACCAGTCAAGGATGCTCACCCAGGCATGCAGATTGCCGTCGGTGGCTGCTTGGCCCAGAAGGATAAGGACGTCGTCGTAAAGAAGGCCCCATGGGTGGACGTCGTCTTCGGTACACATAACTTGGGTTCGTTGCCAGCACTGTTGGAACGCGCCGCCCATAATGACCGGGCTGAAGTCGAGATTAAGGATGCTCTGGAAGAATTTCCCTCGGTGCTGCCGGCCAAGCGCGAATCCACTTACGCAGGTTGGGTGAGTATCTCCGTAGGCTGCAATAACACGTGCACCTTCTGCATCGTCCCCAGTTTGCGTGGTAAGGAACGCGATCGTCGTCCAGGCGAGATTCTCGCTGAGGTGCAGGCACTCGTGGAGCAGGGCGTTACTGACGTCACCCTCCTCGGTCAGAATGTCAACGCCTATGGCGTTAACTTCGCCGACCCTGACATGGAACGCGACCGCTCGGCTTTTTCCAAGTTGCTGCGCGCCTGCGGCCAGATTGAAGGGTTGGAACGTGTGCGCTTTACGTCTCCGCACCCAGCTGAGTTCACCGATGATGTCATCGACGCCATGGCGGAGACACCGAACGTGGTTCATCAGTTGCACATGCCACTACAGTCCGGTTCTGACCGAGTGCTGAAAGACATGCGCCGTTCCTACCGCACCAAGAAATTCCTGGGAATTCTGGAGAAGGTTAGGGAAAAAATGCCGGATGCGGCCATTACCACTGACATCATTGTCGGCTTCCCAGGCGAGACTGAAGAGGACTTCCAGCAAACTCTCGACGTGGTGGAAAAGGCTCGCTTTAGCTCGGCTTTCACCTTCCAATACTCGCCTCGCCCGGGAACTCCGGCGGCGACCATGACTGATCAGGTTCCACCAGAGGTTGTGAAGGAACGCTATGGCCGTCTGTTAGCGCTTCAAGAGCGCATTTCCGAGGAAGAAAACGCCAAGCTAGTCGGTAGGGAAGTAGAGCTGCTGGTCAGCCAGTCCGATGGCCGTAAAAATGCGGAGACTCATCGCATGTCTGGTCGTAGTCGGGATGGCCGCCTGGTGCACTTCAGCCCGTCGGAAAGCGAACCAGGCATCGTCGACCGCAAGATTCGCCCAGGTGATTACGTGACAGTACGCGTGACCGACTCCGCACCGCACTTCCTCATTGCTGACTCCGGTGTGCTCACACACCGCCGCACTAAGGCGGGGGATAATGTAGAGGTCGGCCAGACTCCGACGACCGCGCCGATCGGAGTTGGTCTGGGCTTGCCAAAGATTGGGCGCCCGGAGAAAACGAGTGTAAGTGAGGGATGCGGCTGTGAGTAGTGACAAGGCTTCGCCGGAAAGTGATATGGAATCCACTAGCGAGCAGTCGGTGGAATCCGCGCAGGCGTTGCGGGTTCAGGAGCGCAAGGCCGCTGGCGAGCTGGATCTCGGCCGTGCGGTGATTCCGATGATGGTTGCCGTCATCGGCCTCATTACGAGTTTCTTCCTTCCGCACTCTGGCGTCGTTTTGGGCTTTGATGTGTTGCTGGATACGGATGTTGCGCATCAGTACTTCACGACTCGACCGGAGCGAATTTACTCCATTCTCGTGGTGGTAGGTGTCTTGCTAGCTATTGCCACGCTGATTACGCGGACGACGATTCTCGCATTCGTCACCTGGTTTTTTGCCTGTATTCAGATGGTCTACTCAGTCTTCGCTGGCTGGATGCGTCAGTCTCGTCCACAGGAACTGGCCGGCGAGGGTATTTCTTTCGGCCTGATGCTCGGTATTTTCTGCAGTTTTCTACTGGCCATCTCCGTGACTTTCATCGCTTTCCGACGTAGTAAGGAGCAGCTCGCAATCGCGACGAAACGTCGCAAGCACGCTGACACCGATCCGGTACTGCGCGCGCAGCAGGTTTACCTGCGGGCGGGCCTGACACCGAATACGACAACGGATGTTGAGGTCGTCGACGACCGCCGTGAACGTGCTCGCCGACGCAATCGCGGCCAGCAGGGCAGTAGTGCGGACAATGTCTCTCAGCAGACCGGCGAACAGGACGAACAGGTCAGCGACGAGTAGTGAGACTTTTTAACTAGCGCAGTAAGTAAGGGGCTCTCTTCCACTCCGGAAGAGAGCCCCTTACTTTTAACCATCGACGCGTTGCCAGCGCGTAGCTGAGCCAGGATTCTGTTGCGGACGCCGGAGAGCGAGAACATGCTTCCCCGACACACAACTAGCTTCTGTTAGAGCTCCTTGAGAGTCTCCGCGGCCTGCTCTGCCCACTGTCGCCACTGTTCGGCCTGCTCCCGAGCCTTGGCGGCCTGAGAAGCCTTGCCCTTCGCCTCGAGTTCGGCGGCCTTCTGCTCAAACTCCGCTGCGCGGTTGGCGAACTGCTGGACGCGAGCCTGTGCTTCGGGGTCGGTACGGCGCCACTGCGAATCGGCAGCATCGGAGACGCGCTTTTCCAGTGCGCCAATGCGGTTTTCATACTCACGCACACGACCACGCGGCACAAAGCCGATGGCCTCCCATTTCTCCTGCAACTGACGCAGTTCGTTGCGAGCGTGATCGAGGCCCTTGGACGGATCAATGCGGTCTTCGTATTCAGCCAGCAGTGCGTCCTTGGCCGCAGCGTTTTCCTCGAACTCCTTGTCTCGAGCTTCGTTGACCGCGTTGCGAGCACCAAAGAACTCATCCTGGGCGGCCTTGAACTGCGCCCACAGCTTGTCATCGACCTCGCGTGGGGCTCGACCAGCGGCCTTCCACTCAGCCATCAGGTCACGGAAGGCAGCAGCGGTGCCACCCCAATCAGTGGAGGTCTTCAGGGCCTCAGCTCGCTCAATGATGTCCTCCTTAACGCGGCGAGCAGCCGCACGGTTGCGGTCCAGTTCCGCAAAATGGGCACCGCGGCGGCGGTTGAAAGAATCACGCGCGCGAGAGTAACGGCGCCAGAGTTGATCATCAGTTTTGCGGTCGATGCCGCGAATCTGCTTCCACTCCGTGAGAATCTCGCGGATACGGTCGCCGGCGACCTTCCACTCGGTGGAGTTCTCTGCGAGCTCCTCGGCCTCTGCGGCGAGCTCTTCCTTACGTGCGATGGCGTTCTTACGGCGCTCTGCCTTGTCGTGAGCGACTTTCTCCTCTGCGACGTGGGAGGTGGCAATGACCTCTGCAAGGCGCTTATCCAGCGCATCGATATCGCCGAGAACCGTGGCGGTGGCAAGGCTCTCACGCAGTTCAACTGCGTTGTGAGAAATGGTCTTTGCCTCCTGCGGGTGGGAGACTACACGAGATTCCAGTAGCTCGACCTCGGTGGCCAGATCCTCGTAGCGCTTGCCGTAGTGGGCATAACCCTCTTCTACGGTGCCAGCCTGCCAGGAGCCAATATTGCGTTCGCCGGCGCTGGTGACCAGCCAAACAGTGCCGTCTTCGTCAATGCGGCCAAACTTCTTTGGATCATTGTGGACGGCATGTGCCACAGCGGCCGACCCCGCAGGCGCTGGAGTAGCTCCAGGGGCCTTACGATGAGCCGGCATTGCGCCTGGTCGAGGTCCCGGACGTGGACCCGGGCGTGGACCTGGCTTAGGGGAATTGCTGGTACCGGTCATAGTGGGTAAACCTCTTCCAATCTTCATGCAGAACTGCCGCGCGACACGGCTGCCATCAAACACTTACGGTATGTGCTCGAGTATCCCAAAAATTTTGGCACAGCGCGCGTAACACCGCCGGAATAAGGCATCGACTAGCCCCTCACGGTAGCGTTGAGGACGTGAATTCGCGTTTGCCTCGGCTTGTTATCGTTCCGCGTGCGCTCCTCATCGTCGAGGAGCTGGGTGGTTTTGCGCCCACCGCCACGGAATTGCGCCGTCATGCCCGTGAAACCGTCGCGACGCTGTGGACAGATGACGAACCCGGGGAGCCCGGCGCGGTCGCTATTATCACTGGCAGGATGCAGGCGAAGTCCCCGCACCAGACCAGCGCACCCGACAGTTTTTCTCCGTATGGGGTTGATGTCACGGTGTCAGGCGGAACCGAATTACCTGAGCTGCTGGGACGCTGGCTTATCGAAGACTACGCGCGACGGAATTCTGAAGGACCCACTGGCCGCGTCATTCAGGCAACGTGCTTCGACTCTATCGCTGAGGCACTCGCTGCCGGTCACACGCGTCTGCTTGTGCTTGTCGACGGCGCATTCGGCCTTGCGGACGATTCCCCGGTCGGCGTAATTGAAGGTGCAGCGGAGGTTGATGCGCTGTGCAGTCTAATTGCTGGTCAGGACTGCTCAAGCATTAACGTGGAAAATATTGTGTTTCCAGCTCCCGGCGCGTACGCGGCCGAGTTATGGCAGCAGCTGAGTAAAGCTGCTGAAAGCTGGACGGGGTCTGGAATGACCGTCGTAAAGCGTTCTTACTATGACAGGGCGCCTTACGGCATCGGTTACCACGTGGCCAGCTGGCAGTGTGTTGCGAAGTAAGAGCTCGCGTTTTTAGTTTTTGTGCAGGAGTGTGAACTGGGTAGTGACGGCTTTCGAGAGTGAGAGCTTGCCGGTGCCGATTGCGGTGGTAGGGCCGACGGCGTCGGGAAAGTCGGATTTGGGGCTGGTACTTGCGGAGCAGCTTGGCGGTGAGGTCGTTAATGTTGATTCGATGCAGCTCTATCGAGGAATGGATATCGGAACAGCGAAGCTGTCGGTGGACCAGCGGCGGGGGATTCCGCACCACCAACTCGATGTGCTGAACGTGACGCAGCCGGCGAGTGTGGCGACGTATCAGCGTGAGGCGGTCGCGGATGTTGAGGCCATTCGCGCGCGGGGGAAAGTCCCCATCCTTGTCGGCGGGTCGATGATGTATGTGCAGGCGTTGGTGGACGACTGGCAGTTCCCACCTACGGACCCTGAAGTACGTGCGAAGTGGGAGACAGTGCAGGACGAGATCGGTCCGGCGGCGTTGCATGATCGGCTGGCAGAGATTGATCCGGATGCGGCGGCAATTATTGAGACCAATGACCCGCGGCGCACCGTCCGCGCCCTGGAGGTCATCGAGCTCACGGGCAAACCTTTTGCAGCGTCGAAGCCGTCGATTGATAAGCCACCGCGGTGGAACACTCGCATATTGGGGTTGCGCACGCAGGCGGAATGGCTAAATCCGCGGATTGAACAGCGTACGCGGGGCATGTTTGCCGCTGGCCTGGTGGAAGAAACTGAGAGTTTGATTGCGCAAGGGTTGCGCGAAGGTGTGACCGCTAGTCGCGCGATCGGCTATGCGCAGGTGCTGGACTACTTCGATGGGGTTTACGACCTGGATACGGCTTGTGAACGCACGATTACTGGTACGCGCAGGTATGTGCGACGTCAGCGCTCCTGGTTCAACCGTGATCATCGGATCATGTGGCTAGACGCTGCCGGTGACGTGCCGGGACAGGCGTTTTCCGCACTTGGTCTGTAAGAGATTCGGACCTCCCGCTAGCATCAAGGGCATGGTTTCATTTGCCAAAGGCCACGGTACGCAAAACGATTTCTTGATTTTTCCAGATGATTTGGTGTCGATTGATTTGACCGAATCACTGGTCGCAGCAGTGTGCGATCGACAGCGAGGTCTTGGCGCTGACGGCGTCCTGCGGGTTGCCCGTGCGGGGAAACTCGTCGATGCCGGTGTTTTGGCGGCATTGCCGGAGGGCGTTAAAGCCGACGATTGGTTTATGGACTACCGCAATAGTGACGGTTCTATTGCCGAGATGTGCGGGAATGGTGTCCGCGTCTTTGCACACTATATTGCCGCGATTCACAGCCCGGACAGTGTCGTCGACGGAACTTTGCGGGTGGGCACTCGAGCAGGGCTGCGCGCTGTTTCGATTGATGAGCACAGCCGCAGGCACGCGGTCGTTGGGGTGGATATGGGCCAGCCGGAAGTCCTCGGCCTCGCTACTGCGTTCATTGGTTCGGGCAACAATGCCCAGAAATTCGCCGGGATTGGTGTCGACGTGGGAAATCCGCATTTGGCCTGCGTCATGCCTGGCCTAAATGCCGCCGCTCTGGCGGAGCTGGAATTGGAAGCGGCGGGTAGTGTCGCGAAGCCAGTGCGTGCCGACGAAGCCATGTTCCCGAACGGCCTCAATGTGGAAATTGTCACCCCGCTGGATGCCTGTGATTCGGTGTCCATGCGAGTAATTGAACGTGGAGTTGGTGAGACCCGCTCGTGTGGCACCGGTACGGTTGCGGCAGCTATTGCCGCGCTGGCCGATGCCGGCCGGACTGAGGGGGTTGTGACAGTCAAGGTGCCCGGCGGTGTGGTGACTGTGGATGTCCACAAGGCCAGCAATGCGGATGGGGACTTCTCGGCGACCTTGACCGGGCCGAGCGTGATTCACACGCTCGGCGATATTGAGCTGGAAGCCCTGTGACTGGTAGCTATTGCTGCAGGAGCACTAGCGGGGTAGTGGAAGCGGTGGGGAATCAGCGGACTAGTGTCCGCCGCAGCCACCGTCGCCACAACCACAGCCGCCATCGCCACAGCCGCCTCCGCAACCTTGAGGCGGAATGATCTCACCGGTCAGTGAGAAAGTACCGGAAACGACCATGCCTGGCTGGGGAGCTTCGTCGCCGCCGGGGACAAGTACGTCCATAGGAGTCGGCAGAGCAAGGTTGAGCACCCAGAACTTCTTGCCGGTTAGCTCATTGACATGCTTGCGGGAGTTATTGATAACACCAGCCAGTTTCACGGTTGCGCTAGGCGATGCCTTCCCGACCTGATCTCCGACAATTGCCTTAGCACCTTCGAAGTCCAATGTTGTCGGGGTTGCCCCGGTGCGCTTCTCGTACTCTTCGATGGATGCGTCGAGGGTGAAATCAGTTGCTAGAGCTGATAGCGCGACATGCTCAAAAGTCTGAGTTCCGGCATCAACAATCATTGGCCCCTGTGACAGCAGGCAGGTAGCGACCTCGATGACCTTGTCAAAGTTATCCGAGGAGGGATCATCCTCGACGATTTCCACGAGCGCCAAGACATCGTCCACGCTGGATACATGGGCAGTGACGGTCGGGCTGCCCGCGAAGCCGGCGTAGGTAGAAAATGGTTCAACACCCAGGATGTGCAGACGCGCACCAGAGGAATCTTCGAAACGGACCAGCTGGCCACCGCGGACCTCGCCGATGACCGACAGATTGTCACTAGCGATCGCGGCTTCCATCGCGTCTCGCCAGCTGGGGTAGTCCATGCCAATGCTTCGCAAGTCAGTAGTCATACTTTTCGATGATACTTCCCATATCTTCATCTGCGAACTAACGAATCGCACGTGAGCACATTGTGCTCTGGGGTACCTAGAAGCATTCCTGCACGCCGCGGCAACTATTCGGATGGGACTAACAATTCTGCCACGCTAAATAGGTAAAGGTTAAGTGTGGCATAAATAACTTTCCTTAGGTGTGCCGGGTTTATTCCATTTAGGCATGCCTAAGAGTAAGCTCATCTCTGTAAACACGATTTGCTTAGCTTAATTCTTATCTATATAAGCGAGGTTTCTCATGCTCGGATTGCGGTCTCGAAAACAGTCGGATGACATTCAGTCGCTTGCCGACGTCCCGGTGGGGGTAACCGTCACTCTGGGAGCGTCGCATGTGGATGAGCGCCTGTGCCGCAGGCTTTCGCAACTGGGGCTTCGCCCTGGAATGAGTGTCACTGTGGGACGGAGTACGAGCGGCGGTGGGCGAATCGTCCATGCTGGCGCAACGCGCTACGCCATCGATGCCAGCACGCTGCACAAGATGTCCGTCGTGGGTTAGGTCCCCTACATCTCTTTTCTCACCTCCCTTCTGAAAGTAAACAATGACAACACCTATGGATTCCTCAACGCGAAAATTCGCATCTACGCCCAGCTGCCATGCTTGCAGTGGCGGAGCGCCAGCAAAGGATGGTGCACCTGTTGTCGCAGTGGTCGGCGCACCGAACTCCGGTAAGTCAACACTGTTCAATAGTTTGACTGGTGCGAAAGCGCAGATGGGCAATTGGCCTGGTACGACCGTAGAGGTCAGCCGCGGCGCGTGGAAGACCGATGCCGCTGAGTACGATGTCATCGATTTCCCGGGTGCTTACTCGCTGGATGCCATGAGCCCGGACGAAGAGCTCACTCGCGAGATGCTCATCGAGAAACCGGAAGAAGAACGCCCGGATCTCGTCGTTGTCGTTGTCGACGCCACGGCACTGGGCCGTGGTCTCTACATGGCCGCGGAATTGGCGGAACAGCCCCAGCGCATCGTTCTGGCTCTGACCAAACTAGATGTTGCCAAGGCCAAGGGCATCGATGTGAATCCGGACGCATTGCAGTCAGCTATGGGGATGCCGGTGGTGGCGCTGGATCCCCGTCGTAAAGCGGGAATGGCGCGGTTGGCCGACGCGGTAGCAGCGGCTCTGGACGGATGTAGTTCGGTGTCGTCACCGATTCGCCAGGTCGATGGTGAATCGATTGAACGCCGGGACGACGCACGCTTTGCCGCGATTGATGCGGCGGTTGCGGCATCTACGGGCGGGGTGGAAGATCGCCAGACTTTCTCCGACCGCATTGATAACGTGGTTCTTCACCCGGTGCTCGGACCGATTGTGTTCCTGGCAGTTATGTGGGCAGTCTTCCAAATCACGACGACGGTAGCAGCACCGTTGCAGGACGGTTTGGAAACCCTTATTACCGGTAATTTCGCAGATTTGGTTACCCGTGGATTAGAAGCGGTGGGATGGGACCATCCGATTGTCACCGGGCTGCTTGTAAACGGCATCATCGGTGGTGTCGGCATGGTGCTGACCTTCGTTCCGCTAATGGCACTCATGTTCCTGTGCCTCGCAGTACTCGAGGATTCAGGGTATATGGCGCGTGCAGCCGTGGTGGCGGACCGTGTCATGCGTGCAATTGGTCTTCCGGGTAAGGCATTTATTCCGCTCATCGTCGGCTTTGGCTGTAATGTGCCAGCAATCTCGGCAACACGTGTGCTGAGTAATCCGCGCCACCGCATTTTGACGGCTCTACTGGTTCCGTTTACCTCCTGCTCGGCGCGCCTGACCGTGTATGTCATGTTGGGTGCGGTGTTCTTTCCGGAACACGCGGGCACAGTCGTCTTCGCTATGTACGTGATCTCGATTCTGCTGATCGTTCTGACCGGCCTTGCACTGCGTAAGACCCTGTGGCGCACCATGCCGTCGGAACCGCTGGTCATTGACCTGCCAACCTACCAGCTTCCGACCGCACGGCTGGCACTATCTGTGATGTGGATGCGTCTGAAGGGATTCCTGCAGACCGCTAGTGGAATCATCGTCAGCACCGTCATCGTCGTATGGCTACTGATGTCTATTCCGGTTGTCTCCGGGCACTCCTTTGCCGATGAAGACCTGGCACCGCAGGACTCCGCATACGGTGCAGTCAGCGAAACTATTGCTCCTGTGTTTAACCCGGCAGGATTCGGTACATGGTCTCTGACAGGTCCGTTGGTGACGGGCTTTGTGGCCAAGGAAGCCGTCATTTCTACCTGGGCACAGACCTATGCAGTGGAGGACGTCACCGACTCCAATTCGAGCGAACAGGCCTCCAGCCCGCTCGCGGAGAATATTCGACGTGACTTTGACAATGCATCCGATGGACACGGATTGGCAGCAGTCTGGGCCTATATGATCTTCCTGCTGGCTTACACACCGTGCGTGGCTACGCTCGCGGCACAACGTCGAGAGATCGGCGTGAAGTGGACGGGCTTCGGTTTGCTAGCGCAGCTGGTCGTTGCATGGGCACTGGCCGTGATTGTTTTCCAAGGGTTGAAGCTGTTCCTGTAAAGCCTCGTTGATTCCTAGTAGCTTCGGCAAAGCTACTAAGTCACACTTGCGAACTAGAAATCAGATCCAACAAGAATCGCGATACGGAAAGGAGCTATCGCCGTGGGACTCTTTAGAGCCAGGAAGAATACGACGGTTACTCGTCGGCCTTCAGAAGCCGTTCAGGATGCAATTGCGCAGGGCATTAGCTCCCGACGCAAGATTTGCGAAATCACTGGCCTGCAGCGAGCAACGGTAGACCTCATCCTTGACCGCATGGAACACACCGGCCAACTGCGCCGGGAATCCCTCGGTGGCATGTGCCCAGGCGGAGGTTGTTCCAACTGTGGAATGTCCGACAGTGGTACGTGTGCTGGTGGTAGTTCTAAGAGTGGTCCGGTCGCACTGGTTCTGACACGCAGGCCACCTTCTGCAGCCTAAGTCTTGAGCTTCGGCTCGGTATTCTCCGCACACAATGCGGAGAATTTGGCTTGTCATGCGACAATAGCAGCTAGTATGACGAATTTTTCCAACAACTTTGATGAGGTCAGCGGCGAAACGTCGCAGCAAGCTCGCACCTCGCACGAGATGGACGATTTTTTCATCGACGCTAATGATGCTGGCGAAAACGCTGATAGTGCCTCCGGGGATGCGTTCGCAACGAACGTCGGCACGCAAAGGGAACCTACCGTCGGTGATTTGGATCTGGAGGCGCGTTCCTCTCTGCGCCGGCTGACCAGGTCAGTAGCACATACTGAGTCTGAAGAAGTGATGGTCGAGTACCGTCAGCTCCGACTGGAACGCGTTGTGCTGCTCGGTGTCTGGACATCCGGGACCCTGCAGGAAGCCGAAGTGGCGATGGAGGAGCTCGCCGCACTGGCAGAGACTGCAGGTTCGGAAGTTTTAGAGATGGTGCTGCAGCGTCGCGATAAGCCGGACCCTGGTACTTACGTGGGATCCGGCAAGCTCAACGAGCTTCGCGATATTGTCGCCTCTACCGGCGCAGATACAGTTATTTGCGACGGTGAGCTGTCTCCCGGCCAGTTGGTGGCGCTGGAGGATCGCCTTGACGCCAAGGTTATTGACCGCACCATGCTGATTCTGGATATCTTTGCTCAGCACGCGAAGTCCAAGGAGGGCAAGGCGCAGGTCTCGCTGGCACAAATGCAGTACCTGTACACGCGTCTGCGCGGCTGGGGCGGCAACCTATCGCGTCAGGCTGGTGGTCGCGCGGGCTCCAACGGCGGCGTGGGTCTGCGTGGTCCGGGTGAAACTAAGATCGAAACCGATCGTCAGCGCCTACGCCAAGATATGGCGCGAATCCGCAAGGAATTAGCTGGCATGAAGACTGCGCGTGAGATCAAGCGCGCACGTCGTAAGGCTGGACACCTGCCGCGCGTGGCAGTTGTCGGCTACACCAACGCGGGTAAATCTTCGTTGCTCAACGCACTGACAGGCGCTGGTGTGCTGGTGGAAGACGCGCTGTTTGCGACGCTGGATCCGACGACTCGTCGCACCAAGCTTCGCGACGGTCGCACGGTGATTATGACCGATACGGTCGGATTTGTTCGCCACTTGCCGACGCAGCTCATTGAAGCTTTTCGCTCGACCTTGGAAGAGGTGCTCGAAGCCGACGTCATCATGCACGTCGTAGACTCCTCTGACCCATTCCCGCTGGAGCAGATTAAGGCTGTCAACAAAGTCATCAACGAAATCGCGGAGGAAGAAAAGGCCGAGATTCCGCCCGAGCTGTTGGTAGTCAACAAGGTGGACAAGGCCGATGGCATCACTCTGGCGCAACTGCGCCACCAGCTCGATGATGCGGTCTTTGTCTCTGCGCGAACGGGTGAGGGGATCGGTGAACTGGAGACCCGACTCGAGCTTGCACTCAATGAGCTGGAGTCTCACGTCCACATGTTGATCCCCTATGACAAGGGCAATATTGTCTCCATGCTCCACGAAGATGCGACCGTGCTGTCGGAGACATGGACAGAGCAAGGCACCCAGATGGATGTGCGTTTGCCCACTAGCCTCGCGGATGAACTGTCGGCATACCGCATCGAACCTGCAGCGGATCCTCACTTCACGGCGGATGCGAATGAGGATAGTAGCAACGACGCCTAGTCGGAAAAGGGAGAGCGGAGTTGGAATAGGGAGAGCGACAAAGAGCTCCGGCAGTCCTGGGTTTAATGCGGTATCCGTGGCGTGATCTGCGGTGGGCATCCACTAGCATTACAACCATGAATTCTACTTCTGACGCGGAGACCCAACAGGGAACCTCCGCAAATCCGCCTGCTGAAAACGCCGAACGTGGCCGTCTTTTCGGTTGGGATATTCACGGTGACGGTCGAAAGATTGCACCGGGAGCCGTGGTGGCTCCCAACGAACGCCTCGATTGGCCTCGTACAATTGGCATTGGCGCACAGCACGTCATTGCCATGTTTGGTGCAACTCTTCTGGTGCCGCTGTTGACTGGTTTCCCAGTCAATACCACACTGCTGTTCTCGGGTATCGGCACGATTGTCTTCCTGCTAATCACCCGAAACCGCTTGCCCTCTTACCTGGGCTCGTCGTTTGCCTTCATCGCACCACTGACCGCGACACAGGCGCAGGGTATTGGTGTTCAGCTCGGTGTCGTGCTCTGCGCCGGCATCGCGCTCATGCTCGTTGGCTGCGTTGTAAAGTTCGCCGGCAAGCGTGTCCTCGATGCAGTGATGCCACCTGCAGTAACCGGTGCCATCGTCGCTCTCATCGGACTTAACCTGGCGCCTGCCGCCACGGAGAACTTCGCCACTCAGCCGTTGGTCGCATTTGTCACGATGGCATCCATTGTCTTCGCAACCGTCGCTGGCCGCGGTATGGTCAGCCGTCTGGGTGTCCTTATCGGCGTACTAATCGGCTGGGTCTTCGCCGCTGCCACTGGAAATCTCTCGCCCGAGGCTACAGAAACTGTCGGCAATGCCGCCTGGATTGGTCTGCCCGCATTCCACGCGCCGGAGTTCCACTTCAATGCGATGCTGATTGGTCTGCCCGTCATCGTAGTACTCATCGCAGAGAATGTCGGTCACGTCAAGGCTGTTGCTGCCATGACCGGCCGAAACCTCGATGACATCGCTGGCGATGCTCTTATTGCAGACGGTCTAGCCACCACCATCGCCGGTTCAGCTGGTGGTTCTGGTACCACTACCTACGCTGAAAATATCGGTGTTATGGCCGCTACCCGTGTCTATTCGACCGCAGCTTACTGGGTGGCAGCTTTCACCGCCATTGCACTGGCTTTCATTCCAAAGTTCGGCGCACTCATCTTGACCATTCCTACCGGCGTGCTCGGTGGGGCAACGATGGTGCTCTACGGCCTGATCGGTTTGCTCGGTGTGCGCATCTGGATGGACGAAAAGGTCGACTTCAACAACCCGGTTAATCTCACCGCTGCCGCCACCGCGCTGATCGCGGGTATCGGTAACCTCACCCTCGACATTGGTTCGCTGACGCTGGAGGGTATTGCTTGGGGGTCGGTCGGCATTATTATCGGCTATCCAATTTTGAACTGGCTCTACAATCGCATCGGCGAGAACCGCTCGTAGGCCACCCGTCCAGGGCAGAATCTCGCACGAATGCTTAACGACGGACCCCGTGACCGTTGCCACGATGTTTCGTCGTTAAGCTCTTTTGCTTTTTAATCGCTCAGGTCTTGGGCGATGAGTTCGGCGATTTTCTCTACCGCAACCGCGTTACTACTGGTCACAGTGACTTCATCGCCGAATTCGGCACCGAGTGCCATGAGCATCAACGAGGATGAAGCATCGGCCGGTTCGTTGTCGGGCTCGTCTGAGTCAAGGAGCTCGACCAGAATTTCTTCCTGAAAACGGGAGGCACGCTCAGCGATGACCGTTGCAGGGCGGGCATGAATACCCACCTTGGAGCCGACGTGGACATGTTGAGTAACCATGCGAGCGGCATCCTGCCTTTCTGCTTCTCGATTTCCTCGATGCCATTTCTGAGCTTAATAGGTTGCCCGGATGGGTTGGGGAATGTTTGCTGAAAATCGTAGAAATGCTCGTTGGGATAAACCAGCCGGTGCGGTAAAAACTACGCTTCCGCTGAAACGTCTGCTTCTAGGTTTTGATTATCGGTGCTGACTTGCCGCGGCCACAGGCTTTTAGCTGCCACAACGAGAATTGCTGCCACTATGCTGCCCAAGACGATTGCAGTAAGCCATGCGACAGGGTTGTCGATTGCAAACAGCACAAAAATACCTCCGTGCGGAACACGTGTGGCCGCACCCAAAGCCATTGAGGTGCCACCGGTGACGGCACCGCCAATCACAATCGACGGAATCACACGTAGCGGATCTGCGGCGGCGAAGGGAATTACTCCCTCTGAAATGAAGGCCGCACCGAGCACCCAGCCCGCTTTGCCGTTTTGACGCTCCGCCGAACTGAACAGCTTTGGTCGGAGCACAACTGCCAGAGATGTAGCCAATGGAGGTACCATGCCCGCCGCCATCACAGCGGCCATGACCTTCCATGATGCGGGATCTGCTGAGGCGATGTTTGCGACGGCAAAAAGATAAGCAGCCTTGTTGATCATTCCGCCCATATCCACGCACATCATTGCGCCGAGAAGACCACCGAACAGGAACGCCGCCGTCGTATCCAGTGATTGCAGCCACTGCTGCAGAGCCGTCATCAGCCACGCCAGCGGCATCCCGAGCAGCAGGTACATGGTGAGCCCAACGGACATAGCGCCGAGCATAGGAATCACGACAACCGGCATCAGCGGTCGCAGCCAGTCCGGGACTTTCATCCTCAACAGTAGGGCTACAACTAGTCCCGCCAGGATGCCTGTCACCAGGCCCCCAAGGAAGCCGGCGCCAACCGTGACCGCGATGGCACCGCCAATAAAGCCTGGTGCAATGCCGGCTCTGCCAGCCATGCCAAAGGCGATATAAGCACTCATTACAGCCACAATGACCTGCATGCCGTGGTTGCCAATGGCAAAAAGCGCCGAGCCGAGATACAGCCACAGCCCACTACGATCAATTAGCACGGTGCCGAGATCTTCTGTCGGCACAGCAATCGGGGCATCGAGTCCGATAATCTCCGGCAGCCGCAAATCCCTAGTCACGGCGTCAGCTACTACACCAACCTGATGACCGCCGACGAGGAATCCCAGCGCAATCAACAACCCCGATGCGGCCACGAACGGCACCATATAGCTGACACCGGTCATAATGGCATCACGAACCCAGTGTCCGAAGGCTTTGTCACCGCCTAACGATGATTTATGTGCCCCCACCTTGGTAGTTGCTTGTACCCTCTCAGATGAAGGGTCTGCGCCTGTAGTACCGGTTTGCGAACCGGCCTCCTTGTCGTGGTCATCCTTAGGTTGCGGCGCCTTTCGGTCGTAGGCGCGAACCCGTGATTGTTCTGCTTTTGCCTTCGCTTGTTTAATAACCGCAGTAGGTTCATTGACTGCCTTACGAATTGGCACTTTGACCTGTGGTTTATCGCTGAAGCGCTTAAGCCCCGTAACCCCAATATCGGCTGCGATTACTAGCACGTCGGCCCGGACAATTGCCTCTGCGGGGGCTTCCTGGGTTCCTGCCGAGCCCTGCGTCTCTACAGTTAGTGTGACATCAGACATGCTTTCTGCCGCGCCAGTAAGCGCTTCGGCTGCCAAATAAGTGTGTGCGATGCCCGTGGGGCAGGCCGTGATGGCGACGATATTGGTCTTCGCCGGAGGTTTTTTCGCTTTCCGACGAGGCGCTTTGGTGACGTGCTCGCTAATGATCCGGGCAGTCTCTTCATCGCTTTCAGCACCGCGAAGAGCTGCGCGAAACCCCTTATCGCGAAGTGCTTTTGCGAGTGCGGCCAGAATATCGACGTGGACATCGCTGTTACTAGATGGGACACCAATGAAAAAGAGCAGGTCCGCCGGCCCATCTGGTGTGGTGAATTCTGTAGCGCTGGTTAAGCGGGCAAACATCAGGGTCGGCTTCGACCAGTCCTCATGGCGGCAGTGGGGGATGGCTATCCCTCCCGACAGACCTGTCGGGGCCTTCTCTTCGCGTTCGAGGGCTGCTGCGACGATGCCGTTGCTGTCGGTGGCGCGGCCGGTCTCTACAGCTTTAGCGATGAGATAGTTAAGGATCTTCTCCTTTTGCGGACCGATATCTAGGTCAAGGAACACTGTCGACTCATCGGCTAGGTCTGATGCAATAGCGGAAAAATCTGCCGAAGAAGACATGGTTTTCTAATGCTCCTTATCTAGGCATCGAAAAGCTAAGTGTCGAGCTGCCATAACCGGCCGGCCTCGGGGTGAACCTGTTCTGGATAGGGGATGGTCGTACCGGGAAGACTGGTTGCCGCCGCCCCATAAGCTACGGCGGTGGTTAGTGCATCTTGGTAGCTATCACCGCGTTCGCGGGACATAACGTAGCCGGCCAAAGCACAGTCTCCAGCACCGACCGTCGACTGAGCGACTATCGAGGGGGAGGTAGCAGCGAAACAACCGCCTGACTTCACTGAAAGCACCGCCCCTGCTTCGCCGAGAGTGGCCAGGACTTCGGAAACGCCAAGCTCGTTCAGCGCACGAGCAGCCTGCGCTACGGGAAGATAGTTCCCTTCGGCTGCAGCGGCCTCAAGTTCTTCGCCGTCCTGATCAATGATTTGACCAAGTTCGTAGGCGTTCGGCTTCATCAAAAAAGGTCGCACCTTTGGAAATGCGCGAACGACCTCAGTCAGTGGGCCGTCGCTCGTATCCATAGCAACACGAATATTCGGGTTGACCGAATACACCGCCTCGGTGCATTGAACGTAAAAATCCCTGGGGACACCAGGGGGCAATGAACCTGCGAAAACTACCCACGTGGCGTGTTTAGCATGGTGGATAAGTTTCTCCAGGACACGCCTACGGTGCGCTTTCGTCAATGTCATGCCAGGGGAATTGAGCTTGGTGGTCGTCCCATCTGGCTCTGCGAGTGTGAGATTAACGCGGGCTTCGTTAGTCGTGTTGATGGCTTCATGGGGTATGCCAGAGACTTCCAACAGGCGCGTGAATTTTCCGGAGTCCGATGCCGGGTAGAGCGCGAGCGTCTTTTCTCCGGCGTAGTGCAACGCCTTGGACACATTAATTCCCTTGCCACCAGCCATGTCCTCAGCCATTGGTAGGCGGAACACGCCACCTCGCTTGAGCTCCGTATCGAGTCGAGCAAGTCGATCGATTGACGGATTTACAGTCAAGGTCAGGATCATGAAGCAACCACAACCTCGACACCTTGCTCCCTGAGATCGTTGACGAACTGTTCCGGGGCAGAGGAATCTGTAATCACGACGTCGATATCTTCCAATGCTGCAAAGCTGACGAGAAAGTCGCGGCCAAGTTTCGTCGAGTCCGCCATAACGATGACCTTGCGCGCATTCGTAATCATCGCGCGCTTTACCGCCGCTTCCTGCGGATCAGCAGTAGAAAGACCGTGGTCAATTGTCAAGGCATTAGAACCAATGAAAGCGACATCGGCACGCATAACCGCGAGAGTGCGGAGTGCCGTATCGCCAGCAACCGCCTGAGTAATGACGCGAACTTGGCCGCCAAGGAGTTGAAGCTCAATGCGGTTCGATCCTGCGAGTGTGATGGCGTTGGGAAGAGAGTTTGTGACAACCGACCAACGGCGGTTATCAGGGGAGTGGACCATCAGCTCTGCAAGAGCCTCGGTGGTAGTTCCAGCATCGAGAAAAATTCCACCACCAGAGTCAGGCAGAAAATCCGCAGCACAGCGGGCAATAGAGAGCTTCGCGTCCTTTTGCGCGTTCTTTCGAGCGGCAACTGAAAACTCAACAGTCTGAAAAGAACGAGTAGCCACAGCGCCACCGTGTACGCGGTGAACTGCGCCCTCTGCATCCAACTGAGCTAGGTCACGGCGAATCGTCTCTGCTGTGACATCGAAAGCTTCCGCAAGATCAGCGACCGTCACGCGCCCTTCGACTGCTGTCAAAGACGCAATCTTCCGGCGGCGTTCCTCTGCGTACATTCCCCGCTCCTTAGCTGTTAAGAAATTTCAGCTTTACTATCTGTTCCCAGTATGCCCGTTTATGTCTGTTTCGGGCAACGAAAATGTGGGAAATTAGAGGCTGCGTAGGACGCTGACAATCTTGCCGAGGATTTTGGCGTGCTCCGCGGGGAGTGGGTCAAAGGCGCGATTATGGGGCATGAGCCACTTGCCAGCAGCGTCTTCGTGCCATTCCTTGACTGTTGCTTCATCTTCAAACAGGGCTGCAACGAAATCTCCCTGTTCGACCACGTCTTGGGAACGGACTACCACCCAGTCTCCGTCGAGAATGCCCGCGTCAACCATGGAATCACCCACGACCTTGAGTAGGTATAGCTGACCAGAGCCCGTAATCTCCATCGGAAGTGCCATGTGACTTTCCACATGCTGCTCCGCCAAAATAGGGTTGCCAGCCGCAATCTGTCCAACGATAGGAACGAAGATTGGCTCTGGCATGTCCTCTGGCATCTCGGGAGTTTGGGTGGTGCCAGTAGCCTTTGGCCCAGGCTTTACCGGAGTGAAAGTGCCAGCGGAGGACTTCGAATCCCTTACGTTTACCGCGCGGGGTTTGTGTGGGTCGCGGCGGAGAAAGCCCTTCTTCTCCAACTCCTTGAGTTGGTATGCCACCGACGAGGTGGAATTCAAGCCCACAGCATCCCCAATTTCTCGAATGCTCGGTGGGTATCCGCGAAGTACGACGGCATCCGAAATGACGTCAAGAATCCGACGCTGCCGATCGGTGAGTGTTTTAGGGTTCGCTTTCTTCTTTTGAGCCATGGAACATCCCTTCTCAAACTCTTTCGAATGAATCATAACTCAAAACTGTTCGAATCGTCGAGCATCGAACACTGTGCGCCCTTGAATTCTTTAGAAAACGTGTACATTATCCGTGCTCGGAGGCGGTGATGATGTCGAAAATCGAAAATAAATCCGGATAGCAGTAGACAATATTCGAACATGGTGTTATAAATCGAACATGACAAGTTACTCGAACAGTCGTTTGATGAAAGGGTCTAGACGGATTCTCCGCATCCGCCCTTGGACATAGTCTCCACAGCGTCGGGAAACGGTCGTACAACTCTTATTCTCTCCAGGCCGGCAACGGTGGGAGAGTCAACGTTGGAAAGGGAGAAAACATGATGTCTACGGTTTCAACCGCACTTGGTGTTAGCAGCACATCTGATATTGACTTTTCTCAAGTTTCCGAGCTCCCTGCTCGGACGACACGGAAAGCCCCGTTGGTGTGGGGTGAACGTAGTGCGTCTTGCACACAGCACATCGTTCGGCCCGGTCAGCGTGCACGTATTGCACAGCGCAATCGAAATGGGGCTTCATCGGCGCGAATGCGGAGGGACAGGTCGCGGCCCAGTCATGTCTCGGTCAACTACGGGCGTCCGTCTCTATCCGTTAGCAGGGCGCAGCAGTCCAATCGTAGTGATGTATCCGCAGGCACTAACCTGACTCGCCTGATGGCGGTATGGGCTCTAGGGCTTGGTGCTTTCTTCGGAGTTTTCGGCAGCATGGTCTTTGAACAGGGACAAAGTGAGGCGGTCGAAAGCACCTTTACGTCTACGTACGCTTCCTACTCCGCGCAATAATCATTCCAGTTTCCGGTGTTGGGGTGGGACGTAGACTGGAGACCGTGTATTGCCAGTTTTGTCATCATGATCAGACACGAGTCTTGGACTCACGGTTGATAGATAACGGTATGGGGATTCGTCGCCGAAGGGAATGCCTGAATTGCGGCAAACGTTTTTCTACGATTGAACGCTCGCAGCTGATGGTCGTTAAACGGGATGGAATCCCTGAGGAATTCAACCGCGAAAAGGTTATCCAGGGTGTTCGACGTGCGTGCCAGGGGCGCGAAGTATCAGAGTCTCAGCTGAAGAAACTTGCACAAAAAGTGGAGGAGAGCCTCCGCGAGAAAGGCACGCCCCGGGTGGACTCAAACGATATCGGCCTTGCCATCCTTGAGCCGCTCAAAGAACTGGACGAAGTTGGCTATCTCCGCTTCGCTTCGGTGTACAAGTCCTTTTCCTCCGCGGACGATTTCGCGCAAGAGATTGCCAGCATGCGCAAGGGGAAAGGACCGCAGGCTAATGGCAACGAGGTTAAAAAGAACTAACGCAGTTTATCCACACGTTTCTTTATTCGAGTCAGGGATACGCTCTGGGCGGTACCCAGCCGTTGTGCGAAAAGGCTGACGCGCAGCTCTTGAATGAGCCACTGAATATCCCGTACCTCCGCGGAATTCGAACGTGCCTTAGGCAGCTGCTGAAGCTTTGCCGCCAAGTATTCGCGGGCCTCAGTCACCTCATCTTCACGTTCGGCATCACGGTCCGGGTCACGGTTCATTTCCTCAAGCCGAATCTCCATCGCTTGGAGATAACGTGGCAAATGTCGTAGGTGCTGCCAACCGTGCCTTGCCACAGCGCCCTTAGGGAACATGAACTCCAGCTGGCGACGCATATCGTCAATAGCATCGCCTTCCCACTTGTTTAGCTGATTTACCACCGAGACATAACGAGGCATTGCCTGGGCAACGCCGACGACCAATTGGCGCACCTCTGAGGCGACTCCAGAACGAACGTGTTCGAGTAGTTTGTCGAATTCCTTCGGATCGCGGACCGGGCCGCCGGCAGCCATCATACGGTCGCGAATCACTGCGACACGGCAGTCCTCGACAAGCCCATCGGCGCCCCCATGTGGCCATGCGTCCACGCCAACACGTTGCTGGAGTGGAAGCCCCTTAGTCATTTGTGCACCATTTACTGGGCAATCCCGCAATAGCATTGTCAAGTTTGTGGTCGCCAACGTCGCCTCAGCCTGAGCCTTAGTTGGTTTGACCTCAATGGCCACGCCATCCTTGGTGGTCACCAGCGTCGGATACATCGTGACGGACTGACCGTCGACATTACTTTTGACCGTTAATGAGACGGCGCCCAAGTTCTCTGAAGTCCACTTTTTCACAGCTTCGCGTGCTGCAGACTTCGAACGTTTCGACACAGCAGTTGAGACCGTCGAGGCATGCTTGTCTCGAAGCGCAGCAAGATCTCGGCTCTGATCGACGATCTTTCCATGGCGGTCGACCACTGCGTAGTTAAAGCGCAAGTGTGCTGGCAGCTTCGAAGGGGCAAAGTCTGCACCATTGATGCCCGAGCCTCCGAGTCGTCGTAAAGCATCGGCAAAAACATCGACGAAGCGGCCTGAGTACGGAGTCATCGTCTCCAGCGCGCGGCGTGCGAAATCCGGGGCGGGGACAACGGACTTCCGCAGTGCCTTCGGCAGAGTGCGAATGTAGGCTTCCGCGAGCTCAGCGCGAAGACCTGGTACCTGCCAGTCGAAGCCATCTTCACGCAGACCTGCAAGAAGAGGCACGGGGACACGGAGAGTCACACCGTCATCAGGGGCGCCCGGTTCGAATTTATAGGACAGAGAGAAATCGACCGAGCCCTGCTGCCACATTTCGGGGAAGGCGTTGTCGTCGATGTCGCCGGCTTCGGGGTTGAGCAGCTTATTGGGATCAAAGTCCAGTAGATTTGGCTGCTTGGGCTTAGTTTTCTTCCACCAGCGGTCAAAATTGGTGGCCGTGGTGATAGAGGCGGGCAGCTTGGAGTCGTAGAACGCGTAGAGCACGTCGTCATCGACGACAATGCCGCGGGAACGCTGCTTTTCCTCGATCTTCTCGGCTTCGGCAAGTTTGTCTTGATTGTTCTTAAAGAACTCGTGATGTGTGTTCCATTCGCCGTCGACAAGCGCAGAGCGAATGAAGATCGAGCGGGCGGCGTCGGCATTGACTCGGTGATAAGGCATCAAACGGTCAACCACCACGGGCACGCCGTAGAGCGTCGACTTCTGGTAAGCCATCGCTGCACCGCGCTTAGTAGACCAGTGAGGCTTTGAGTACTGGTGCTTGAGCAGATGAGGGGCTACCTTCTCTAGCCACTGCGGCTGAATCGTGCCGACGTTGCGCGCAAAAGTGCGCGAGGTCTCGACGATTTCCGCAGCCATCACCCAGCGAGGCGGCTTCTTTGCCAACGCGGACGAGGGGTGAATGAGGAACTTAGTGTTGCGGGTGCCAGTAAATTCCTTGCCCTCGCCCTCGCGCGTACCAATCATCGATAACAGACCCGGTAACAGTGACTTTGCCACCTCGTCGGGATTGTCGACACCGTTGGTTGAGCTGCGGGCCGAAAGATGCCAGCCCAGCTCGGCCGTTGCCTGGTGGAGCTGACGCACCAAGTCCTGCCACTCGCGAACGCGCAGATAGTGGAGGTACTCGCGCTTGCACATCTTGCGGAATTGGTTACCGCTAAGCTCGCGACGCTTTTCCTCCAGGTACTCCCAGAGCTTCAGTAGGGAGTTGAAGTCGCTGGTGGTGTCCTTAAAACGGGCATGTAGCTGATCTGCCTGAGCTTGGAACTCCAGTGGACGTTCGCGAACATCCTGCAGAGACAAAGCGGCGACAATGACGGTTACCGCCCCAAGAGTGGTGTTCTCGTACCCTTCGACCAGCATGCGGGCAAGACGCGGGTCGACTGGGATACGGGCAATTTGTCGGCCGATGTCCGTCAGCTCGGGGGCATCAGACCCCGACGTGGTGGTAATAGCCTGAAGCTCTGTGAGCAGGTTAATGCCATCGCGGATTGCTTTGTGCTCTGGTGGCTGGACAAAGGGGAAGTCCTCAATCGCGCCAAGCCGCAGTGAAATCATTTGCAGTACAACCGAAGCGAGATTGGTGCGCAGAATCTCCGGATCCGTAAACTCGGGGCGCGAGAGAAAATCCTCTTCGCTGTAGAGACGAATCGCCACACCATCAGCTACACGGCCACAGCGTCCAGAGCGCTGATTCGCGGATGCCTGGCTGATGTCCTCAACTGGCAGGCGCTGCACCTTCGTGCGGGTGGAGTAGCGGGAAATGCGTGCGGTACCAGTATCGACGACATACTCGATACCAGGGACCGTCAGCGACGTTTCCGCAATGTTGGTCGCCAGCACAATGCGACGCCCGGAATGCGGAGTGAAGATCCGATGCTGCTCTGCATTAGATAGCCGACCGAATAGTGGAACGGCTTCTACACCTTTCCAGTGTTTGCCCTCGATGGCTTCGGCAGCTTCTCGGATCTCTCGCTCACCCGAAAAGAACACCAGGATATCGCCGTCGCCAAGCCGCATCAGCTCTTCACACGCAGCGATTACACCATCGATCTGCTCGATGGCGACTTCCTTTTCCTGCCCATTCTTCGCAACAACGGTCCGCACCAGCGGGCGATAGCGGATTTCCACCGGGTAGGTGCGCCCCGACACCTCGATGATGGGCGCAGGGTGCTCGTCGTCAGGCGCGAAATGACGAGCGAACCGTTCCGGATCAATCGTCGCGGAAGTGATAATGATTTTCAGATCTGGACGCTGCGGCAGAATATGCTTTAAATATCCCAGCAGGAAGTCGATGTTGAGGCTGCGCTCGTGCGCCTCATCGATGATGATGGTGTCGTACTCGCGTAGCAGTCGGTCGCGGCCAATTTCGGCCAGCAGGATACCGTCGGTCATCAGTTTGATGCAGGTATCCTTGCTCACGCGATCATCAAAACGCACTGCATAGCCGACGTGCTGTCCAATCTTTTCGCCCAGCTCATGAGCGATGCGCTCCGCGACGGAACGCGCCGCAATACGACGTGGCTGAGTGTGACCAATCTTGCCCCGCACGCCGCGTCCCAGTTCGAGGCATATCTTCGGGATCTGCGTAGTCTTACCAGAGCCAGTCTCACCAGCAATAATGACGACCTGGTTGTTTTCAATTGCCTCTGCAATGTCGTCGCGGCGCGCGGACACCGGCAACTGGGCAGGGTAGGTGATGCGAGGAATCGCTTTACGACGATCTTCTAACCGCTCCAGCGCAAAGTCGAGGTCTGCAGAGATTGCAGACAGCGCCTTCGGCGCGGATGCTCGCTTTAGCCGGCGTCGGAAGGACTGAGCCTCCCGAATCGGCAATTGATCAGCGAGCTGGTAGAGCTCCTTTTTACGCGTGTCCTTAGCAGGTTTGCCAGAGCGCTGTGGCCTGGCGGAATTGCGGTGGCCGGAGTGGTGGTTTCCCGACTGGGCACGTGGAGCTGGTTTATCAGAACGGCTAGGAGTACTCATGGTTGCCTACTAGATTAGCCGCGTCTGGGGAGACAACCCACATCTGTGCTGATTAAGAGGTGCTCGAGATAGTCCGATGGCAGCAGGGAGCGTCCTACTTTGCGGCTGCTAGCTCTTCGGCAACTTCCTTGCAGTCCTCGCGCCCACAGTGCTGTGTCTCGGTGTGCTCCCAGCAATCATCGCAAATAAGCACCTGACGACGGCAGGTATCTTCGTTGATGCAGTTCTGGAAGGTGTTTGTGGGCTTGCCGCAGTGGACGCAGTGCCCGAGCTGTACGTAGTCCTCGTCTTCGATGCCATCGCCAAACTCCATATGCATGCGCTTGTCGAAGACATATAGGGAGCCTTCCCACAGCCCCTTATTGCCAAACTTTTCGCCGTAGCGCACAATACCGCCGTCGATTTGGTAGACCTCTTCGAAACCGCGGTTCTTCATAAGTGCGGAGAGGATCTCGCAGCGGATGCCGCCGGTGCAGTAGGAGATAACCGGCTTGTCCTTCATCCAGTCGTACTTACCGGATTCCAGTTCGTCGATGAAGTCGTGCGTGGTCTTTACGTCCGGGACGACAGCGTTTTTAAACTTGCCAATCTCGGCTTCCATTGCGTTGCGGCCATCGAAGAAGATGACATCGTCGCCGCGTTCCTCGACCAGTTTATTGACCTCTTCCGGCTTCAAATGTGTGCCGCCGCCAATGACACCATCGACATCGACTTTCAGCTCACCCGGAGCACCGAAAGCGACGATTTCGTCGCGAACCCTGACGGAGAGTTTTGGAAAGTCATCAGCGCCGCCTTCGCTCCACTTGAACTGCATGGAGTGAAAAGCGGGGTACTGCTTGGTTTTCTTGATGTACTTCTTGCAGGCATCGAGATCACCGCCGACGGTGCCATTGATGCCGTGCTCGGACACCAGAATGCGGCCCTTGAGCCCTAACGACTCGCAAAGATCGCGCTGCCATAGCATGATGGCACGCGGATCGGACAGTGGGGCGAACTGGTAGTACAGAAGAATCTTGCTGATGCTCACGGGGACTATTCTAGTCTGCTCTCTCAGTTATCCTATTTTCGGCGTGAGCTGCTGGTATGGCTTAGTGCTTCTGATAGAGAGCCTTCTTCTGGTACTTAGGCTCCGAAGTCACTAGCACACCGAGGTTGCGGAAAATTGTTTCGTCCACGCTGCCCAGAATGGTGGTGGTGTGGACATCGCAGTTTCGAAGGTTCTTCAGCTCGGCGAGGGCTGCGCGGGCATCGTCGCTGGTGGCCGCCGACACGGAAAGGGCGATAAGAACCTCGTCGGTATGTAAGCGGGGGTTGCGGCTGCCCAGGTGATGCGTCTTAAGCGTTTGAATTGGCTCAATGGCAGCTGGGGAGAGCAAGTGCAAGTCCGGGTCGATATTGGCGAGCTTCTTGAGAGCGTTGAGGAGCATTGCTGCTGAGCATCCGAGTAGTTCAGAAGTCTTGCCCGTGATGATTGTGCCGTCGTGCAATTCGATTGCGCTACCCGGTGCCCCGGTAGATTTCTCAACTTCAAGTGCTGGTGCGACGACTCGGCGGGCGGCTGTCGACACGTTGGCCTTGCTCATAATCATGGCAATGCGCTGTGAGACTTCGTCGTCTGCGCTGTTCTTGTGTTCGTCGACAAGAGCCTTGTAGTAACGGCGAACGATTTCCTGGTTGGATGCCTCTCGGCACACTTCGTCATCGTCGATACAGTAACCGGCCATATTGACGCCCATGTCGGTCGGTGACTTGTACGGCGACTCGCCCGCGAGCTTCTCCAACAGAGTGCGCAGCAGTGGGAAGACCTCGACATCACGGTTATAGCTGGTGACCTTGGTGTCATAGGCGGCCAAATGAAAAGGGTCGATGAGATTGATGTCATCGAGATCAGCTGTTGCCGCCTCGTAGGCCAGATTTACCGGGTGTTCGAGTGCCAGGTTCCAGATAGGGAAGGTCTCAAACTTTGCGTAACCGGAACGAATTCCGTGTTTGTGATCGTGATAAATCTGCGATAGACATGTCGCCAGCTTTCCAGAGCCCGGGCCCGGCGCTGTAACAACGACCAAGTCCCGCGACGTTTGCGCCCATTCATTCAGCCCGAAGCCGGCTTCACTGACAATTTTCTCCGTGTTTGTCGGGTAGCCCTCGATATTGCGATGGCGGATTACGCTCAATCCGAGTCGCTGCAGGCGCTCAATGAAGTTCTTTGCCAGGGTGTTGTCGTCGGAAAGCTGCGTGACGACGACGCTGTCGACTAGAAACCCGCGTTCACGAAAGACATCGACGAGGCGCAGCACATCGTCTTCGTAAGTGATGTCGAGGTCAGCGCGGACCTTGTGGCGCTCCAAATCCTTGGCATTGATGCACACCATGATTTCCAGATCGTCTTTGAGGCGATCGAGCATAGCGATTTTATTGTCAGGCGTGAAGCCGGGGAGCACGCGCGAGGCATGCATGTCATCAAATAGCTTGCCGCCCATTTCGAGATAGAGCTTGCCGCCTTCACCTGCGATGTCTGCGCGCCGCTTCTTAATATGAGCGGATTGCATTTCGATGTACTTTTCGCGGTTAAAACCGACAGCCTGAGCCATGGTGCCCTTTCTGAAGTTGTGTCTGCGAGGAGCGCGCTAAAGCTTGCGAAATTCTACTGTGTCCATGGTAGTGATACTGCCTTGCGAATGTCGTATCGGTTACTGCTGTCGCGGGGGGAATTTTGGGAACTTTGGCTTATTAGGCCACGCGTAGGGGATTGTCTGATTAAAGTCCAACATATTGATATTCAAAAAGAAATATGAAGAGGATGTGACATGCTCGATCCCCAGATGGCATCATCGTCGAATTCGGCAGACCCAACCGCACGCGCCCCGTACCAAGTGGGCAGGCGAGGCTTCCTCGTCGGAGCAACTGCCGTGTCAGCTGCGAGTATGATGCCTGCCGTAAATGGTGCATCAAAGGCAAACGCCGCTCCTGCAAACGGGGCTTCTGCCGCCGCGGGGAATTCGACCACCACTTTGAATGTCGGTCGAGGAATGGCTGACATGACAGGCGAGCCACTCGGCGCTGGCATGAACGGGTATGCGGTCATGGACCAGACCACCTCGGGTCTGCGTCTTCGCCAGATGGCGCGTGCATTCATCTTCGGTGATGACAACGACAACCGTGTCGTCCACGTCACCGCAGATATGGGGCTCATGTTCCAGTCCATCCAGATGGAAGTTCTGCGGCGACTGCGAGCTCTCTTCGGAGACCTCTACCACGAGGGCAACGTGCTTATCTGCGCATCTCATACGCATGTCGCGCCGGGTGGTACATCGGGCCATCTTATGGTCGACCTGACTACTCTCGGTTTCCGTCCCGTCACTTTCGAAGCTGTGGTCGTCGGTGTGGTCAAGGCTATTGAACGTGCACACGCTGATTACCAGCCGTCGACTATCCACCTGACCAAGGGGATTGCCAAGGATGCGGGTGTTAACCGCTCCCTGGAGGCATTCAGGCGTAACCCCGAGGAAGAACAGCGTCTTTTCCCCGACGGAGTCAACCCGGAAAGCCATACACTGCACGTGAGTCGCGGTGGTCGCGAAGTCGGATTCATTAACTGGTATGGAATTCATCCGACCACCTTCGGCCCCGAGCACACCATCATCGACGGCGACAACAAGGGCTATGCAGCATGGAAGGTTGAGGTCGACCGCGGGGTTACCCACCGTGAGCCGGCCGATGCCCCCTTTGTCGCCGCATTTACCATGTCGTGCCCGGGTGACATCAGCCCGAACATGGGGCTCGTGCCAAATTCGGGTCCCGGCAACGGAGACGAAGCAGAGTCCGCCCGCATTCTCGGTCAGCGTCAGATTGACGCTACCCAAGGCCAGACCATTGCACTGCCAGGAGGCGGGATCTCCACCGTCCACAAGTGGGTCAACCTCGGCGATGTCGACATCGATGGCCAATTCACGCCCGATGGCCAGCCACACCGCACTGGACCTGCAATCCTCGGTGCGGCCTTCGCAGCCAGTAGCCAGGAGGACGGCGGCGGCGAACCGGCCCTAGGTTTCAACGAGGGTCAGCGTGGAGGCACACCGTGGGTACGTCAGCTCAATAACGTCGTACTCCCGAAGAATATCGGGGAGATTCAGGGTGAGAAAGAGTGCCTGCTGCCAGTGGGCTACATCGATGGTCTTCTCCAGCAGACCCATATGTTCTCCATCACCCGCATCGGTGGCTTCACCTTGATCACCAACGGCCTTGAACCCACCACGATGTCGGGTTACCGCATGCGTCAGCACGTCGCCGAAGTCCTCGGCGTTCCAATCGACACTGTCATCTGCCAGGGCTACACCAACAGCTATGGACACTACGTCGTTACCCCAGAGGAATACGATCAGCAGGACTACGAGGGCGGCGCGACGGCTTTCGGCAAGTACACGCTCAGTGCGATGATCTCCATCTATCACGATCTCGCCCACGCGCTTGCCGACGGCATGGCTGTCGACCCGGGTAGTGCTGCAGGTGATCTCACTGGCATCATCCCGCCGTCGCCAGCAGGAGGAAAGATTATCGATTCCGCACCAATGGGCAAGAATTTTGGTGACGTGCTCGAATCGACTGCAAGCATCACGGTAGGGCAGAAGGCCGTTGCCCAATTCGTCGCGGCAAATCCGAATAACGACTTGCGACTGGAAGACGGCTACCTACTTATCAAGAATGACCGCGGCGAGATTGTTTCCGACGACTGGGACCAAGCAACTGTCATTGAGTTTGCCAAGGACGGTATTTATACCACCGCCAAGGTCACTTGGGAGACCGCAGGAGTCGCGCCGGGCAAGTATGACATCATCGTGCGTGGTAGCGCGTTGGGTGTCGGTGATTCACTGAACGAATTCGAGGGAGTCGCCGCGGTGGAGCTCGTGTAAGAACGTCCAATTAAATACGTCCATGCGCATAATGTGACTTATACTTCGGCCTTTAAAATCTCGTCAAGGCCTTGTCTCACGTATAGTCCGTTGTGCGCATTATTTGTATGTATACGTCAATTTGGCAGGAGCAATTTGCTTCATGAATACCTCAAACGATCCATATAGCAACAACGATCCTTACGGTGACGGCAGCCGGGACAATGAGTCCAATAACTATGACTCCCAGAGTCACGGTTTTCCCAACAATGGTTCGCAGGATTACAACCCTTACGGGTTCGATTCGGACGCACAACATGGCCCGCGTGGACCAGAGGATTCGCCACAGTGGAATCAGGCTTACGGCCGTGAACAGGCTTATGGCGAAATTCCTTCTTATGGAACTGGCGAGTCTCGCGATAGTTATGCCGGGCAACCCCATGGTGCGGACTCGAGCTACTGGCAGCAACCGGCAGGTGGGAATCCTGCAGCCGGCGCGCTTGCTCCAGGTGTCAACATGCCAGGTGGCGATGAGCCGCCGGTGAAGCCTGTGGCACAGGGGTCGACGAAGGTCGACATTGGACGTGCCTTTTCCGCGGCGTTTCGTAGTCTAAACAGCAATTTTGCTTCCTGGCTTGGCATCATGCTGACGTTCTTCGCCGTACTAGTTGCCCTGATTGTTGGCGCAGCGGCAATTCTCTTTGCATCTGGTGACTTCGATCCGGACTTTGAGCCGAACTATCCAGGCGATGTTCCGTTTGAGGATTTAGGGTCGATGTTCGCGACTCTCGGCGCGATGGCACTGCTATTTGCGGTGGGCATGTTCGCGATGCAGGCATTCATGCTGCGCGGTGCGTTCGAAGCTGTCGACGGGCGAGTGCCGAGCTACGGTACTTTCTTCCGTGTAAACCGGTGGGGATCTCTTATCGGTGCCTACATTGTCACGTTCCTGGTGGGGCTGCTCGCCATGCTTCCGGGGATGGCACTCTTCATCGCTGGAGCATCCCTGTCTGCCAACGGCAGTGAAGCTGCAGCTGCGATGATTCCCATCGGCTACCTGTTGGTATTTGTGCTGTCCATCTTCATCATGCCAATCACAGCGACTATGCCGCTTCTTGTTTTTGATGGTCGAGCAACAGCACTTGAGGCTCCGGTCGTCGCATGGCGCTTGGTGAAGCCTCAGTATTGGACGATGCTCGTTGCATTCATTCTGACGTCGATTGTTTCTTCCGCAGGTGCAATGCTCTTCTATATCGGTATGTTGTACACAGTCCCGCTTGCTCTCCTAGTGCAAGTACACATCTACCGTCAGCTCATCGGTGGCCGGCGGGTTATCAATGAAGCCCAGGAGAATCCGGGTTATTACCCGCCACAGCAGTAGCCAAAAACGAACAAGAAAAAGCGCCCAAGGAACCGGTACAAATTGGTTCCTTGGGGGGTTAAGTAAAGAAAAGTGTGTCCGCATGCC
>NZ_KV795638.1:0-57331 GCF_001809065.1 Corynebacterium sp. HMSC055G02
CTGAAAGTCAGACACACTTTTTGCTACTTAACCCTTAGTGGTTGCGTTTATGGTTGGCGGCGGTGGGGCGATGCGAGTTACTGACTACGTTTATGACAAAAATGGCCTGAAAAATGGCTTGAAAGTGTCATAAACTCACACAGTTTCACATTTGCAGCCCGTAAATTTTAACGCCGATGGGACGAATGGGCCAGCTCAGCGATACGAAGCACCGACTGTTCCAGCGACAGCTCGGGAGTCGACGAGGCTCCCTTGGTGTCCGCATCCAGTTGTGCCGCGACAACCACAGCGCGAGCAACCGCCGGGGTTGACCAGGCAGATGCCAACCGCTGAGTTTTTTCCAACTTCCACGGCGGCATGCCATAGCGGTGGGCATCTCTACGCGCATTGACACCACGTGCCCCGTGGAGCCGCGCTACATCACCGACCATTCCCGTGATTGCAGCCGACAGCAGTGCCGGTGCCATGCCCAGCTGCAAGGCGCGGCGCATCTTGGCCAACGCTTCCCCACCGCGACCGCGCAGTGCGAGCTCGGCAATCTCAAAGCCCGAGACCTCCGCCGAAGCACCGTAGTAGGTGCGCACTGCTTCCGAGGTGACCTTGCCCGCTGTATCCGCACACAGCTGGGAAATGGCGGTCGCCAGTTCGCGGAGGTCTGAACCGACCGCATCCAGGACGGTATCGATGACGTCGCGACGCACCTTAACCCCGTGTGAGGCGAATTCTTCGCCAACAAAACCGGGCAAGTCGTTTCGCTTAAGCGGTTGAGCTTCGAAAAAGCGGACCCCCAACTTACGCAGGTCAGCGACCATCTTTTTCTGACGCCCCTCACCGCTGTGAAGGAGAATCAACGTGATGCCCGGCGCGGGATCCTTAACCGAATCCATCAACAGCTTGGCAGGCTCTTTGCCGGCGTCTTGGCAGTCGGTAACAACCACGATCCGGTCATCTCCAAACAACGAGGGGCTGAAAAGCTCCACGGCATCGACAGTGGTCATGTCCCCTGCGCGGATGTTGGTCACAGGCACCGAGCGTCCACCCGGATCGGACTCCGTTGCTGCCTGCGCGCGGACGGCAGCGACAATGGCGAGGCGGGCGCGGTCTTTCAGCAGTTCCTCTTTGCCCACAATCAAATTCACGGGTGCGACGGCGCTCAATCCCGACCTCTTTTCCGCGTTGATTCCTGCGACTGTTGTTTCTAGCCTACGGGACAGCCCGGATTTCACCTTCCTCGCCAGACTTCACCATTGGAATACAGGGCTTGTGGCCCATCTCGCTGTGGGCACACCACAGGAATGTGGTCGGGTGTCATTACGGTTTCTCGCACACGCGGACCACACTCGCGGGCGATAAACCACTGGGGTGAGCGGCCTGATTGGGACGGTTGGCCGCTCACGGATTCAGCGATGTACGACGGGGACTCCACCGCCACGGTTTCTGTCGTGGGGTTATTGGTGGTGTCATCGAGCACCTGGACGTCCCCGCCTCTTCCTCGGTGAGTCCGAGTGCAATTCGGCACTGCCGGCTGAGCGAGGTCGGTGCAGGGTAACCAACCGATGCCACATGGTTGACGGGTTCTCCGACAGCCTCCGCGTGAATGAGAACAACCTGGTTCTTCTCAGCGCAGGCGGCAGCACTCCACCCCTGTGGGGCACGCGCAATGTCCAGCCCGAACACCCAAATAACGGCATAACTACCTGCTGCCAAGACAGCGACACAGGCCCCAGCGCGGAGCGCAAAACGGGGCCACGCCCAGAGCGTCGTCAAGCATGCGAACGTGAGCGTGCAGGAGATGACCAACGTGACCGCCCCAGTGGCGGACGCGACGATTCCCGCAGCGAGGCGTGCGACCTGATGAATCCACCATGCGCACGGCGCGGCGCACCAGAGCAGCGCACTGACCAGCCAATTGAGATGCAGTGCGGCGGCAACGGCAGCGAGCGAACCAGCGATAGTAACCGGTGCGACGGCGGGCGCGGCGAGGAGATTGGCGAGCAGTGAGACGTGACTAATTTCGCCGATGAGAAGCGCCAATACGGGCATGGTGACCACGTGTGCGGCAATCGATACGGCGACGGCGCGGACTACTGGGGCGGGCCAGGTACCCATAACGGTGGTGGCGGACAGGCGTCTGGCAAGGGGCTCGGCAAGAAGGACTAACCCAGCGGTGGCTGCGACCGACAGGGCGAAGCCCACTGATACCGATAGGTCTGGTGCCAGGAGAATCAACCCAATAATGCCAGCCGATAGCGCCGCGATGGCTTGGCCAGCTCGTCCTACGAGAATCGCCAACAGCCCAATGCAACCGGTGACCACTGCGCGTAGCACTGACGGTTCTGTGCCCACAATTGCCACGAAGCCGTACAGGGCAAGTGCGGCGACTGCGACCCGCACCCGCGGCCCAGCCCACGAGAACACGGTTACAACAGCCCCGATAACAAGCGCAACGTTCGCTCCAGAGACTGCTGATAGATGTGAAAGCCCAGAGGCAGTCATCATGTCGCCGTCGTTGAGGCTAAAGCCGCGCTCATCGCCGATGGCCATGGCGGGAATCAGGCGGTCGGGACCAACGGGAAGATTCTGCGCCGAGTCAAAGAGCTGCTGGCGCACCTGAGCTGCCAGCCCCTGCGGTGGCGCGATGACCTCAATATCGCCGCGCAGATTCAGCTGGATACCACTAATGCAGGGTTTGCTGGCCACACGTATACCGGCTGTGGATTCAACTACGGCGTCTCTCGTGACCGCCAACAGTTGCTCGTCTCCGAAAACCGACACCTGCCCCGGAAGGCCCTCGATGCGGGCCTTCGCGCTGGCCCCGAACTCGGTAGCTTTCGGCTCGGTGACGAGGCGCAATTGCACTTTCGACATCCCGCCAATGTCGTCATAGAGCTCGTGGGCTCGGGCTTGCGCTATGCGGATTCGCGTGGCCACCGCAACACTGGCCACCGCCACAGCTGGCACCACGATAGTGACGATTGCTCGCCAGCCGGAGGTCACCGCACCTCTTCCCCATCGCCACGACCAACGCTGCCACGCCCACGGCAACACCACCGCAGTCACGATTGCGGTTGGTGCCACAACTATCGCCCATTCTGGGCGCATGATCACTGCCACCGCAGTCGCCCACGCCAACACCGCTGCTGGCACTAGCCGCACGTCGAGCCCAGCACGAGCGCGCAGGTCAGACGGTGGCGGCATCGCGCAGAGCCTCTACCTTAGCCGGGCCGATTCCCGGAACCTCCTCAAGTGCGTCGATACTCGCAAAAGGCCCGTTCTTTTCACGAAAGTCGATGATTTTGGTCGCCGTTGCGGGTCCAATTCCGGGCAATTCCTCCAGCTGCGTAGCAGTGGCGGTGTTGATGTTGATCTTTCCGTCAGAGCCACCCGGGCCAGCCCCGCCTGCAGCACCGGCGCCAGAACCGCCAGAAACATCGGAACCGCCCTCCGCCGTCCCTGCTGGCAGCGCCTCTGTCCCAACCACAATCTGTTGACCATCTACCAACGGTGCCGCCAGGTTCACGCTGGCAGGATTAGCCTCCGGCAAAAGCCCACCCGCACGCTCAATTGCCTCCACCACCCGCGCACCCACTGGCACCTCCACCACGCCTGGATTCACAACCAATCCCACCACCGACACAATCAACGGCCCCATCTGTGCCTGAGCGTTAGTCTCCTTTCCCGCACCGGCTGGCGTCTCCGCTGGGGTTTCGGTCGTCTCCGGTGTCGTCCCCGCGACAGCCGCGTCCTGCACCGCAGGCATCTCCACCTGCGGCGTCGACGGCCACACCACCGCAGCGATTACTCCCAAGGCCAACACCGCAATCACAATGCACGCAGCCATCGCCACCCGCGGCGTCACCACCGCCCGGCGCGTGGAAAAGTCCACCGCCATGCGCTTGTCTTGATCAATCGGTTCCAGATAGTCCGCCAGCCGATTCCGCAAATTCGTCACGATGCGCACACTAGCGCCCCGCCCCACATGCCACCTCGACGAAAGCACTCATCGAGGCGCCATCTGTGGATAAAAATTGGCCTGTGGGGGTTATCCACAGGCCACATCATCTTCGCAGTTCAGCAACTACTTCTTCTTCTCGTCGCCGTCATCATCACGCTTGTTGCTTGACGACGACTCCCGCGATTTCTCCCCTTCGGTGCCAAATACAGCTCCCTCGGGATCGGACTTATCGCGCAGCGCCAAATCAGAGATAGCCTTCGCCAGACGCTCAGCTTTATCCAGAGCTGCTTGGCGATTCTCACTCCACGTTGGCAATTTAGAAACCGCCGTGGTGAAAAGCGGAATTCCCTGTTCATTAGTCACGACTGTGCGATGGATTCGTTTATTGCGGTTGCGACTGGCAGCCGGATTCTCAACTACTTTCACCGCAGCCTGGTCGGTGATTGGCTCACCTGGGTCCGTGGTGCCAGCGTTTTCAGCCGAACCATCCGTGTCAGCAGAGTCACCGGAATCGACTAAGTTCCCGGAATCGTGTTCCACCGTGTCCGCAGCCTCAGCATCAACAGCAGGCGCGTCACTCTCCTCCACGCTGTGGAGCAGCGCTGTCACGCCCATCTCTGTTTCAAAATCCATGGCATCCGAATCAATCGAGCCACCGGAGACCATGCCAACTGCATAGGCTCCCTGTCCGACATGAGCGGTAAGAGACTCCGGCAAATCGAGGATTCTAAACCGGGTATCGTCGGGTAGCTCTTCGGCAAGCATGGCCTGGAGCTCGTGAACGTCGTCAAGCGCGTCGGAATGATGCAGCAATACCGCAGGCGGACGGTTCGCCGATGACGCGGACCGCACCATCTTCGTGGCGAAATCCACCATGCGCTGCTTGACCTTCGCTTCTGTCCGGCACTTGGCGACGAGCGCCAGTGAGCCATCTTTGATGCCGACGATGGGCTTGATAGCGAGAGCCGTGGAAAGCATCGCTTGGCCCGCGGAGATGCGACCACCACGGCGCAGCGAATCAAGCTTTGGTACGAACAACCAGAGTCGATAGCGCTGCAGCACATCACGAGCAACATCGGCAACCTCATCACGACTGGCCCCGGCCCTCGCAGCCTTGGCCGCCGCGATGGCAGCGGCACCGACTCCGGCTCCGACTGTGTCGGTATCGATGACGGTCACACGGTCAAGCGCACCAGCAGCTGTGACAGCGTTAGACCAGGTCGCGGACATTCCCTTGCCAAGATGCAGGGCGACAACGCCAGCGTCAGAACCATCCTTGTTGGAGCGTTCCAGCGCACGCGCATATGCGGCGCACAACTTCAGTGGACTGACTGCCGACGTGGTGACGGCGTCTTCATTGATGTCATGGCCGATGGGAACCACGGTGATGTCGAGCTTGCGGGCAACCTCGGGCATCAGGCACGCGGTGTCATCAACAACAATGCGAACGCGACCGTCACCGGGCATGGCGGCCTCCTGAAGAATCAGAAACCTGCGACTCCCGCTCACGGACCTTCGCGTTAAAAGCATTCAGGTACCAGGAGGTCTCACCATTGACGCGCGTGCGCTGCTCCATTTCGACCCACGCAGTGTTGCCCAGGCCGTTGAACGTGCTGAAGTAGTCGCGCGGCATCTGCAGCAGGGCTGCGGTAGCGGCAGCAATGGCACCACCGTGGGATACGAGCACAAAGGTATCCAACTCCCAATCGGGGTTGGCCGCTAGCTCAGCAATGACCGCCAGCATTCGGTTGGAAACCTCAAAGCGGGTCTCGCCGCCCTTGGGAGCCCAGTTGAGATTATGGCGCCAGTGGTCACGCATACCGGGAAACGCGGAGTCAATCTCGTCGTAGGTGCGCTCTTGCCATTCACCGAGGTTGGTCTCACGCAGGCGCTTATCAAAACTCAACTCTGCACCGGTGGCCTCAGCTAGCGCGCGGGCGGTGTCGGCTGCCCGGGTCAGGTCAGAGGACACGATTTTTGTGATTCGCGGTTCAGCCTCCGCCAGGTACTGCGCCGCAGTACGGGCTTGCTCGCGACCAACGTCGGAAAGCTGCGTGTCCAGCTGTCCCTGAATGCGGCCGGTAGCGTTATACGAGGTCTGCCCGTGCCGCAGCATAATCAGGCGACGTCGAGCGGCAACATGTGCCTCGCGTGAGCCCGCCACAATTAAAACTCGTCCGTGTCCGGGTTTTCGGCAGCCAGCGGAATCTCGTCGATAGAACGAGCATTGCGGGCGGAATCTTCGCCGTCCTCGTTGCTCGGCTGCTCGATGCCCTCGACCTCGATGCGCGGGCAATCGCGCCACAGTCGATCCAGGCCGTAGAAGTCGCGTTCTTCACTGCGGAAGACATGCACGACAATGTCGCCGTAATCCAGCAGCGCCCAACGTCCCTCACGGACACCTTCGCGGCGAACCGGCTTTGCGCCGAGGTCACGCAGATCGTCCTCAATTTCGTCGACGATTGCGGCAACCAGACGCTCATTGTCAGCACTGACCAGGACGAATGCGTCCGTAATCACCACCGGGCCAGAGACATCGAGAACAACGACGTCCTCACCCTTTTTGCTATCGGCGGCCTTCGCCGCGGCGGTCGCCAGCTCAATGGCGCGTGGTTGTGCAGTCACGAAAGACTTCAGCTCCTTGTGATTAAAAGTCGTGAAAAACAGCGTTTGTACTTGTAACTTACCGTCTCAGCGGGATTTTGCTAACTTTCAGTCCGCGGTATCGGACTTCGCATCCACCGATGCCGCATCCTCGGAGGTCGAGTTCACCGATGCGGGGCCCACAGAACCAACCGTGCCCTCAGCAGACTGGTACAGACCCCGCTTAGCGATGTACTGCACCACGCCATCCGGCACCAAGTACCAAACAGGGCGTCCTGCCTCCGCACGCTTTCGACAATCGGTAGAAGAAATAGCCATGGCGGGAATCTCGATGAGGTGCAACCGTGAAGCGTCGATTCCTTCCAGGTCCTCTGCCCGCAGGTGAACCCCTGGACGAGTGACACCGACGAACGTTGCTGCGTCGAACATCTCCTCCCAGTCCCGCCACGTCATAATCTTCTGCAGCGCATCGGCACCGGTAATGAAGAACAGATCCGCGTTGGGATAGATGACCTTCAAATCCCGCAGCGTATCGACGGTATAGGTCGCACCCGGCCGATCAATATCAACCCGCGAGACCGAAAACTGCGGGTTCGACGCAGTGGCAATGACCGTCATCAGGTAGCGGTCTTCGCTGTGAGAGACCTTCCGGCCGCGTTTTTGCCACGGTTCACCCGTGGGCACGAAAAGCACAAAGTCGAGGTCAAAACGGTCTGCCACTTCGCTCGCGGCAACCAGGTGACCATTGTGAATGGGGTCAAAAGTGCCACCCATTACGCCAATGCGCTGCCGGGGCGCTTCCGCCGACTTCGCTGTCAACGCGGCGTGTACTCGCGACCGCACACTTTTCTTGCGCTTAATCATGACTGGCACTTTACCCGGGCACTACGGACGAGTCTGTCCACGACCAGCCAGAACCCACTTGCTGCTGGTCAACTCCGGCAGCCCCATGGGCCCACGGGCGTGCAGCTTCTGGGTGGAAATACCAATCTCTGCGCCGAAACCGTACTGCTCACCATCGGTGAACGCAGTGGAGGTATTGACGCTGACAGCGGCAGCATCAACACGGTCGACGAACTCCTGGCACACGCCCCAGTCACGTGCAGAGATAGCTTCCGTGTGACCCGAGGAGTACTCAGTGATGTGATCCGTCGCGGCCACCACACCGTCGACAATGCGTGCGGCAATGTCTAGCGAAAGGTACTCATCCGACCAGTCTTCTTCCGTCGCAGGAATGACCTCACCGGTCCACCCAGAGGCCGCCAGATTATCGACATCGCCGTGGACCGCAATGCCCGCGTCGGCAAGCGCGTCCAAAATGCGGACCTGATCCTGCGCGGACAGCGCCGAGTCAATGAGAACCGTTTCAGTGGCGTTACAGACGCTCGGACGGCGGGTCTTGCCGTTAATCATCAGCGCAATCGCCTCGTCGATATCGGCGGAAGCATCGATGTAGATATGGCAGTTACCGGTACCGGTCTCAATGGTCGGCACCGTTGCCTTCGTCACGACGGCCTCAATCAGACCGGCACCGCCGCGCGGAATCACTACGTCAACCAGGCCGCGGGCAGTGATGAGATCCTGCACGGAATCGTGGGTCTCACACGGCAGCAGCTGAACAAGGTCCTCCGGTGCATCGTGGTTGGCCAGCACCTCACGCAAAACCGCGACCAGCTGCGTGTTGGAGTGGACGGCGGACTTGGAGCCACGCAGCAAGGCCACGTTGCCCGACTTCAGCGCCAGACCAAAGGCATCGACAGTAACGTTCGGGCGAGCCTCATAGACCATGCCCATCACGCCCAGCGGAACGCTGACCTGGGAAAGCTTAATGCCGTTAGGAAGAGTGCTTCCCCGCAGCACCTCGCCTACCGGATCCGGCAGGGCCGCAACCTGGCGCAGCCCACCGGCAATACCCTCAACACGATTGGCGTCAAGACGCAGGCGATCCAGCAGGGAGTCACTAAAACCACGGGCCTTACCGGCCTCGATGTCCTTGGCGTTGGCTACCAGAATCTCTTCAGTACGGGCGACCAGCGCATCTGCTGCGGCCAGCAGGAGCTCGTTCTTGCGTGCCGACGTAAAGCGAGCCAGCTCTCCCGCGACAGCCTTGGCACGCTGTGCCTTATCTAAAACCTCGGCGCGCTCAGCAGCACGCTCCGGGCTAAGAGCCGAATCCTCGGCAATGCCCTGTTGAATGGTGTTAGCAGTTTCGTTCGTTTGAGCAGTCATGTCTACCAGCATAACTAGAGTGAGACATCATTTGAAGGAATTAGCTCAGCAACCCAAGGAAAGATGTAATTCATCAACAGCAGGAACACGATGACGGCAATCACGATGGTGATGATCGCTTTCACCCACCACGGACCCGGCAGGGATCGCCAAAAAGCTGCGTACATCTAGTTGACCTCCTTGGTCTCAACACCGGCGAGAACCGCGTGAATAATGAGCCGATGAGTGTTGTCCCACTGCGGATGGCAGGTAGTCAGCGTAAGTAGAGTCGCGTCACCGACCGGATTGAGGACATCGGCGCGGTCTGGAGTGACAATGTGCTGGCCGGGAATCTCGGGGACGTTAGTTCCTTCTGGCACGCAGTCGAAGCTTTCCCCTGCGCCAGCCATACCGTCGACCGGCAATACCTTGTAGCGGTAAATAGCATCACGCGTCTCTACGGTGATGTCATCGCACGTCTGCAGGCGGTCAATGTTGTCAAAGGGAGCTCCGTGGCCGTCACGATGGGCGGCATAAGAGCTGTTGCCCACCTGCCCCGGAAGGGCTGTGCTCGGATAATGGCCGGGGCCACCGCGCAAAACTTCCTGAGAGACACCTTCGAATACGACCAAATCGCTAAAACCGGCCTTAGGAGCGGAAATCATCGCCACCGCAGAGCCAGGCACCCAGGAGCCCTCAACAGCTGGCTCCGTGCCTTCTGGCGCCTGAGCTGCGGCCGATGCCGGTGCGGACCATGCCTGCTGCAGCTCATCACGAGCCTGCTGCTGAGCTTTCCCAGTTTCAAGACCAGACCAGTACAGCAGATAAAAGGCGAAGAGCGCCACCAGCACTCCAGCTGTCAAGAGCAACTCGCCGATGACGCCAATAATTTTCGATAACACACTTAGGATTATGCCCGAAAGTTCCTCATCCAGGCAGTCCGCGCTCAGGCGCTCCTCCCCCCAGCCAGTCCGCACTCAGCTAGTCCCCACTCAGCCGGTCTTTGCCGAGGCACCTCTGTCCGGGCGCGCCCAGGTGCGCGTCTTTAAGCGCTGCAGCTCTCAGCGCAACGCTCTCCTAAGCGCGGGAGGCGAAATCCGACAGGTAGTCGGCATGGACGACAGGCTTCTGCATGTCATTCGGCAATTCCTCGGTGTGGTAGCCGATCATGCCCAGCAATTCTTCAGAGTCATAGTTGACCTCGCCGCGTCCGATGACCTCACCGCTCGGGCCAATCAGGTCGACGATGTCACCAGCGGAGAACTCACCGTCAACCGAGGTGATACCGACCGGGAGCAGCGACTTGCGCATGCGGGTCACAGCGTCGACCGCGCCGGCATCCAGGCGAAGCAGGCCCGAGCTATCCGCTGCGTAGAGCATCCAGAACTTCCAGGCGCTCAAGCGGTTGTCCTTCGCGGCGAAAGCGGTTCCCACATCTGCCTGGTCCAGTGCTCGCTCAATGTTGGACGCCGAAGTCAGCAGCACCGGCACCCCAGCACGCGAAGCCAGGCGTGCGGCAGACACCTTCGAGGCCATTCCACCGGTGCCCAATGCCCCACCGTCACCGGCGATAACACCACGCAAGTCGTTACCGCTGCGCACCTCTGGCACAAAGGTTGCACCTGGATCGGCCGGGTTGCGGTCGTAGAGGCCGTCGACGTCGGAAAGCAGAATCAGTGCATCGCAGTACGCCAGGTGACTGACCAGGGCGGCCAGGCGGTCGTTGTCGCCGAAGCGGAACTCCGAGGTCGCGACCGTGTCATTTTCGTTGACAATTGGCACTGCACCCAGCTGGCGCAGGCGGTCGATAGTGCGCTGAGCGTTGCGGGCACGCGAACGCACACCTGCATCGTCCGAGGTCAAAAGCACCTGCGCAGAAGTGCGGCCATAGCGCAGGAAGGAGCGTCCCCACTCCTGTGCCAGGCGCACCTGCCCCACCGCTGCAGCCGCCTGCTTGGTCGCCAAATCAGTGGGACGCGAAGTCAGCCCCAGCGGCCCCATTCCGGATGCCACCGCGCCGGAGGACACGACAATGACATCGCTAAAGCCCATCCGCTTTTCCAGGGCATCGGCAATGAAGTCGATGCGTTCGGGATCGGTACGACCGTCAGATCCGGTCAACGAGGAAGAACCAATCTTCACCACGACACGCTTCGCGGTCCGAATTGCCTCACGAGTCTCGGAATCGAAACCGCCTTTGGTTCCCGGAGATAAATTCTCAGTCGCCTTTTCAATCTCAGCGACGGTGGACTCAGGATTGTTGTGAAGCAGCTCGTCGACCTCCTCACGGGAAATCGGCGCGTCCGATTCAGACTTCGGGGTAGCTACCGGGGCATCTAATGCATCTGCTCCAGTGACGTCAACATCGTTGGCAACGGTGTCGGAAGGGATAACTGACTCACTCATTTCACTAATGGAAAACATGACGGTCTAATGTAATTCTGACTATATAATTGTTTAAACAATTAATGGCAAAATGCAAGTTTGAAGTCTTCGCTTGCCGACGACGCTGGCGCCCGCGACTATGAGTACCGGTCGCGAATAGCCTCTTCGCCATCTCCGAAATCGTACTCGTCAATCAGACCACGGCGGGCCTGCGATGCACGCTTACGCTGCTCAGCGCTAGTGCGCTCGTTGACGTAGAGACGATCGTCGGTACCACGGCCACTCGGCACGAAGTCATCGGTGCCCGCGACCTGCTGCGGGTACCACTCGAAGGTGAGATAGGAAATCGTCACCGGGCAGCCAACCGTTGCCCCAGCCTTTGCCAGGGCATCTTCTACACCAAGCTTGGCCAGGCGGTCAGCCAAGTAGCCGACTGCCTCGTCGTTTTCGAAGTCCGTCTGGTTAATCCAGCGTTCCGGCTTACGGCCACGCACAATGAACCCATCTGGGGTATTCGGATCGCGCTCGATGGTGAAGTCCGCGCCTTCGCGCTTCTTGCCACGCACACCTTCCGGACGGATGACCGCACGGGGCTCCTGCTCTGTTGGCAACGGATGCGCCTTGCGGTAGGCGGCAATCTGATCCTTCAGGCCGTAGGTCAGCTCCTTGAGTCCCTCGTGCGTCACCGTAGAGATCTCATAAATCGGCCAGCGGAACTTCTCCAACTCCTCGCGCTGCATGTCAATCATCTCGCGAGCATCGGGCAGGTCAATCTTGTTCAGCACGATGACGCGCGGACGCTCTGCGAGGTCCCCAAGCCCCACGTCGGCCTTCAGCACCGACTGGTAGTTGGCGAGTTCCGCCTCCAACGCCTTGATGTCAGAGACCGGATCGCGGTCGCCCTCCAGCGCAGCAGCGTCCACCACATGCACCAGCACAGCACAGCGCTCAATGTGACGCAGGAAATCCAACCCAAGACCACGGCCTTCAGACGCCCCCGGGATAAGGCCCGGCACATCTGCGATGGTGAAGGACTCGTAGCCAACGTTGACCACACCCAGGTTCGGCTGCAGCGTGGTAAATGGGTAGTCACCAATCTTCGGCTTAGCAGCGCTCAAGGTGCTGACCAGCGAGGACTTTCCGGCTGACGGGAAGCCCACCAGTCCAACGTCTGCCATGGATTTGAGCTCCAAGACAAGATCCTTGGCCTCGCCAGGCTCACCGAGGAGAGCGAAGCCCGGCGCACGGCGGTTCTTGTTCGCCAGCGCTGCGTTGCCCAGGCCACCGTAACCGCCTTCAGCGGCGATGAAGCGGTCCCCCTTACCGGTCATGTCCGCCAGCACTTCCCCATCCTCGGTCATCACAACCGTGCCCTCCGGCACTCCGAGAACCAGGTCCTCGCCGCGAGCACCATTGCGGTGATCACCCGCGCCGGGCTTACCGTTGGCAGCCTTGATGTGGGGATGGAAGTGGAAGTCCATCAGAGTGTGAATCTGCGGGTCGACGACCAGCACAATGTCGCCACCGTGGCCACCGTTGCCGCCATCGGGCCCGCCGAGTGGCTTGAACTTTTCACGCAGCACCGAGTTACAGCCGTGACCACCGTCGCCGGCCTGCAAATGCAGTACGACACGATCTACAAAACGAGACATAAAATCACACACACTTCCGAGCGGAGAGCCATCTTCTAGTGCCTGGAGTAATGCCCTAATTTAAGCGAGCCGACGGGCAGAAGTCTAGGCGGTAACAAAACGCTGCCTCGCAACCTAAAAGCGCGAAACAGTAATAAACAACAAAAGAGCCGATTACCTTTCGCAGTGGGAAAGGAATCGGCTCTTCTGCAAGGCAGTTAAACCTGCCTCAAATTCAACGTTGCAGTAATCCTATGTGGACAACCGAGGGTTGTTCTTAGGAGTTATTCTCAACGATGCTGACAATGCGGCGGTTACGGCGGGTACCGAACTCGACTGCGCCTGCCTTCAGAGCGAAGAGAGTGTCGTCGCCGCCACGGCCAACGTTCTCACCCGGGTGGAACGAGGTACCGCGCTGACGAACGAGAATCTCGCCTGCCTTAACCTGCTGGCCGCCGAAGCGCTTCACGCCGAGGCGCTTAGCTTCGGAGTCGCGGCCGTTGCTGGTGCTGGATGCACCCTTCTTAGTAGCCATGATTTTCTCCTAGGGAAAAGCTAATTGGAATTTCGGCGGTTTACTTGGAGACGCCGGTAATCTTCAGAACAGTGAGCGGCTGACGGTGGCCGTAGCGGCGCTTGTAGCCAGTCTTGTTCTTGTAGTGCATGCCGCGGATCTTCGGGCCCTTAGCGGCCTCGACGATCTCTGCGTTAACGGTAACGTTGGCAAGCTTGTCGGCATCCGCAATGACATCTGCGCCATCGACGAGCAGAACCGGGGTGAGAGCCACGGACGAACCCGGCTCACCCTCGATCTTCTCGACCTTGACGAGGTCACCTTCGGCAACCTTGTACTGCTTGCCGCCGGTCTTGACGATCGCGTACATAGGAGGGCTACCCCTTTATCTGAGAAACTCGACTCAAGGAATCTTTGTAATTCCTTGACTGGACAATGGAATTGCGATTAGTTGCGTGTGCAGAACACTTCAGGGACATACCCGAAAGCCAAATCCGAGTAGATTTCCCCGCTCTGGCCGTTTCCTTACCACCAGCGCCTCAAGCACCAGTGGGCATGACCAGATACGCCTACTAATCAGCGACTGGTCAAGAGTAGCGAAAAATCCCCCTAAATTACAAACTGCCCGAGTAAGACCCTGTCCCCCATTGGTTTTCACGGTCTTCCCGGGCAGTTTCCGAAGCCACTTTCCACCCCCTGCTTTAGGGAACGGAAAACAGCCTTCTATCTGGTCTTACTCCAGGTTTCCAATACCTAGTTCTGGCCACTTCGGCGCACCGCACGACGCACGCGACGACGACGATTGGCCGGTTTCGTCTCCGGCGCCGCAGCACCGCGATTAGCCTGCTTCTGCTCTGGCTTAGTAGCGCGGTTTGAAGCGCCCTGTCGCTGCTTCGGCTCAGTCGCTCCGGCATCGCTTTGCGACGAGACCCTGCGCACCGCCCGACGGCGATTACGGCGAGCTCCCGTGCCCTGGACCGCTACGACCTCAACCCGTGACTTGCCCGAGCGGCGTCCACCGCCACTGCGGTTGGCGCTGCGGTTGGTGCTGCGGTTGCTGTCATCGCGGTTGTCTTTCGCACGATCTCCGCCCTTGCTGCCTTCAGCGTCCGCCTTTGGCTTAGTGGACTCGAAGTCCTCGCGGCGCGGTGCGCGATCCGAGCGAGAGTTACCGCGCGTCGGACGACGACGGCGTGGAGAACGCTCGAACGCCTCCTTCGCCTCCTCATAGGTCTGGGACTCCTCGGCCACAGCCTTACCGGTCTTGTTAGCGTTGCCGCCCTTGCCATTCCTGGCTGGCTCCCTCACATCTGTGGTGGAAGCTGCCTGAGACCCAGCCTGAGGCGCAGTGGTTTCATCCACAGCAGTACGACGCACAGCGCGACGACGGCGATGTCGAGCGCTAGCGCTGCTGGAGCGTTCAGCGTCGCCACGGCCTCCACCGTTATCGGTGCGCTCGGCACGCTCAGCACGGGTCGGGCGCTCCGAACGCTTGCGACGATCACCATATTCTTCGTCGCGGTCATCAGCGTCGCGTGCAGCCGAATCAACGGCAACATGCTCCGCTACACGGCGACGCGTAGCCCGACGGCGGCGGCGCTGCCCCTCCTGCGGCATGTAACGGTCATCCGACGGCTCCTCTGGGTCCTTCTCACGGGCTTCCGCAACAGCTGCGGCAGCCAGAGCAGCCAGGTCATTGGAGTTCTCCGATTGCTCAGTACGCTCGCGGCGCTCCTGACGGCCACGGCCGTTCTGTCGCTGCTCATCGTTTCGGCCCTGGCTCTTACGAACCCGGCGACGACGCGGCGGCTTCGGCTCATCGTTCTCAGAAGAGACGATGACAGCTTCGACAGCAGCTGCGACACGCTTGTCGGCTGCGTCCTTATCGCGCTGGTTGGTCTCCGTGTCGTCGTCACGCGTTGCCTTGGAAGAGCCTGCCTGGTCGCTCTGATCGCGGTGCATGGCCAGCGCGGCCGGGTGGTTGGCCGGATTGTGCTCCGAGCGCGACTTGTTGCGGCGCTTGGACTTGTCCTGCTCGTCGTTGCGACGGCCATTCTTGTGGCCACGGCCCTGATTGTCCTGCTCAACCGGATCGATGTGGATAATCAGACCGCGGCCATTGCAGCAGCTACACGGCGTGGAGAAGGTCTCCAGCAGGCCTGTGCCCAGACGCTTGCGAGTCATCTGGACGAGGCCGAGCGAGGTGACCTCGGAGACCTCGTGACGCGAGCGGTCGCGGCCCAGGGCCTCCTTCAGACGGCGCAGCACCAAGTCCTGGTTTTCCGGCAGCACCATGTCGATAAAATCGACGACAATCATGCCGCCCAGATCGCGCAGACGCATCTGGCGGACGATTTCCTCAGCGGCCTCCAGGTTGTTGCGAGTGACCGTCTCTTCCAGGTTTCCGCCAGCGCCGGTGAACTTACCGGTGTTGACGTCGATGACCGTCATGGCCTCGGTGCGGTCGATGACCAGCGTGCCGCCCGAAGGCAGCCAGACCTTGCGGTCGAGTGCCTTGGCCAGCTGCTCATCGATGCGGAAGTGCTCGAAGACATCAGCGCCGCCGTGCTCCTTGGCGAAGTAGCGCTGCAGTCGCGGCTCCAGCTCTGGTGCCAGGTCGCCGATGTAGTCCGTCACTGTGTTCCACGGGCGATCGCCCTCCACCACGAGACGCGAGAAGTCCTCGTTGAAGACGTCGCGGACGACCTTGACCAGCATGTCTGGCTCTTCGTACAGCGCAATCGGCTTTGCTCCACGCTTCGCCTTCGCTGCCTCGGAGGCTTCCCAGATCTCCTGCCACTGCGACTCCAAGCGCTTGATGTCGGCCTCGATGGCCTCCTTGGACACACCCTCGGCTGCGGTACGGATAATCGTGCCCGAGCCCTCCGGCGTAACCTCGCTCAGAATCGACTTCAGGCGCTTGCGCTCCGGCTCCGGCAGCTTGCGGGAAATACCCGCGCTCCGGCCGCCCGGCACGTACACCAGGAATCGACCAGCCATCGAAATGTGGGTGGTCAGACGCGCACCCTTGTGACCAATCGGGTCCTTGGACACCTGGACCAAAATCTGGTCGCCGGCCTTCAGCGCATGTTCAATCTTGCGCGAACGCGACTTCGTGCCCAGCAGCTTCCAGTTCAGGTCACCTACGTAAATGACACCGTTGCGGTCGGTTCCGATATCGATGAACGCCGCTTCCATGCTGGGCAGGACGTTCTGCACGCGACCGAGGTAGATATTGCCGATCTGCGTGGTCTGCGTGTCAGAGGTAACGAAGTGCTCGACCAGCAGGTCATCTTCCAGCACACCCACCTCAGTGACAATGCCCGCGTGGTCATGGCGCTTGCGCTCACGCACCACCATCGTGCGCTCCACCGACTCACGACGAGCCAGGAATTCCGCCTCCGAGATTACATGGCGCTTGCGCGATTCCTCACGACGCTCGATACGGCGACGTCGCTGCGCCTCCAGGCGAGTCGATCCCTTAATCGCCTGCGGTTCCTCGACCTCTTCGCGGGTTTCCTCTTCCTCGCGCTCTGTGTTTTCGGTGGTCTTCTCCGCCTGTTGCGCGTCATCATTACGACGCCCACGTCCACGACGGCGACGACGCGGGCGCGGCTGACGCTCCGTTTCGCTTGACGACGAGCCGTCCTGCCCCTCCCCCGCGTTGTCATCGGTGCCCTGGTTGGAGGCCCCGTTGTCAGCTGAAGCTGCATCCTCGGTGGCCGAATTCTTGGCCGTAGCCGGGACAGCCTGCGGCGCCAGGAAGATAGGCGCAAACGCGGTCTGCTCTTCCGCAACCGGCGGCTCCGGGACTACCGGCGGCTCGATGTCTTGCAGGGCTTCGCTCTGAGTTGCCTGCGTATCCTGCGGCTCTTGCGTTTTCTGCGGCTCTTGCGCTTCCTGAGCTTCCTCTGCCACTGGAGCGCTGGTCGTGCGGACCGCACGGCGAACTCGGCGGCCACGACGTGTGGTCACTGCAGCGCTCTTTGCAGCAGGTGCTTCGGCGGAAGCTTCCTCAGCGGAGGTTTTCTCAGCGGTCTCGGCTACGGTGTCGGCAGCCTTCTTATCGGAAGCATTCTTGTCTGCAGCCTTCTTCGACGACGACTGAACGACAGCCTCAACAGCTTCCTCGACGACCGAGTTCGAGTCCTTCTGCTCGTCCTTCGCAGCGGTTTCTTCCGGAGCGCCAGCGGTCTTCTTCACAGCCCGCTTACGCGTTGCTCGCTTCTTAGTCGTGCTCTGCTTCTCTGCGCTCTGCTTCTCTGCGCTCTGCTTTGCCGAGGATTTTCTAGCCGAGGCCTTCTTGGTGTCCTTCTTCTCGGTCACTTCCTCGGCAGGCGCTGCGTCCGACTCCGCTTCGCTCTTGGCTGCCTTCGGCGCAGCCTTCTTTGTGGCCTTCTTCGCAGCCGACTTCTTGCCGCTCTTCTTCGCAGCTGGCTTCTTCTCGGACTTAGCTGCAGTTTGCTCGTCCGACTTCTCATCTGCCGCGTTCGGCTTACCTGCCGACTGTTTTTCCTTCGCGGCTGGCTTTTCGCCGGTTGGCTTGGTCGCAGCGGATCCGTCGTCAAGCGAGGCATCCTCTGGATGATCACCGATGAATTTCAGCACTGCGTCGAGCTGATTTTGATTAATGGTGGACGCAGCGGACTTTACGACGATCCCCGCGTGCCCCAGTGCTTCGATGGTTTCCTTCGAGGTCAACCCCAAGCTCTTGGCCAGGTGGTGGACTCGGGTTTTCAGAGCCGCTGACTCACGATCAAATTCGCGTGCCTTAGCGACAACATCCTGGCTGAAATTTGCCACTGTATTTGTTTCTCCTTGACACCCCACCACGCAAAACCCGACAACAGGAAGCACACTCTTTGTCATTCCATGTGCGCCTACATCCGTTGTGGCCTTGGAAACCAGGCGGAGCAACGATGTTGCGACAGCCACTTCATTTGCGCCAAATGCGCAGATAGAGGGCCGAAAACGATGAACAATTATGAAAGTCTTATTGGCAGGCCTACCGGCTGACTCGGGGATTCAGCGATCACATGCGGCATATTTCATCCGCCGGAGCGAACTCCCGGGCACTACTGCTGCTGTCCATTGTCGCACATATCGAGCAGGTGGCGCGCACCGACATTGGTGGCGGCGGGCCAATCCGAGTTACTGACTGCGTTTATGACAGAAATGGCCTGAAAAATTGCCGGAAAGTGTCATAAACTCCTACAGTTTCACATTTGCAGCCCGTGCCCGCATTCACACGTGCAGCCCGCTGAAGGGCCGCCCCACGGTCGTCGACAAGCAAAAAGCGCCGAACCGGCAAACAATTGCTTGCTCAGTTCGGCGCCAGTTCAACGCTCACGGGTCAATGCTGAACCGTCAACGTTTAGAGGTTCGGGAACCAAATACCAATCTCGCGCTCAGCGGACTCCGGGGAATCGGAACCGTGAACAACGTTGTTAGCAACCTCAAGTGCGAAGTCACCGCGGATGGAGCCCGGAGTTGCGGCCTCAACCGGGTTGGTGCCGCCAGCGAGCTGACGCCACGCAGCGATTGCGTTCGGGCCCTCGATAACACCAGCGACCAGCGGTGCAGAGGTGATGAAATCAACCAGCTCACCAAAGAACGGCTTATCGACGTGCTCTGCGTAGTGCTCCTTCGCAGTTGCCTCGTCAGCAACACGGAGGTCAAGCGCGACCAGCTTCAGGCCCTTGCGCTCGATGCGGGAGATAACTTCGCCGACCAGACCGCGGGAAACGCCGTCCGGCTTGATCAGAATAAGAGTACGTTCAGTCATGGTGAGCATCATACTATGACAAACCCCGCTGCACCGGAGTGGTGGTGCAGCGGGGTGAAAGTCGCGACTACGAGCGCGGGAGACTTACGAGTGCTGGGTGGTCAACAGACCGCGCTCCATACGCTGGAGGAGGTTCTTCCGCAGATGCAGAATGTAGGCCCACACCAGGGCGAAGAAAATACCCACCACGCCCATAGACACGTGCGTGAAGATAGCCAGCACACCAAAGACCTGCAGCACAATGTTCGCCTTCAGTGCCCAAGGCTGCTTCTGCAGGAAGGCCATCGCAATCAGAGCCAAGCCCAGGATGGTGATGTACGTAACCGAGAAGGTCTGGTTAATCTGGCCGTCGGGAATGCGCGTGACCACAGTCAGACCAAGCAGCACCGAAATAGCCTGCATAATCAGCGTGCCGGACATAACACCGCGCAGACCCTTCAGCGGGTCCTTAGCCGGATCGTGTCCCGCACCGAGCGGGCCATACTTGCCGCCCTCACTCAGGTCACGCCCCTCGCGGTAGGCGCGCAGGGCCTCGCGGTCGGCAGCGGTGTAATCCTCCGCGCCATTGCCCTGTGGCTGGCTCGCCTGAGATTCGCTCATTGCGGGTCCTTTCCAAATAGTGTCCGGGCTTCGCCCGCAGTGACAACAGATCCAGTGACGATCACACCGGAACCAGAGACAATACCGTCTCCGGTGTCGGTTTCCTCAGCCAGCGCTACAGCTAGCTCAACGGCGGACGGCAGAGTCGGTACGCGATGCACGCGCTCCTCGCCGAAAATCTCCTCCGCGAGGTCAGCCAGGTCGTCGTAGTGCAGCGCACGCGGCGATGTGTTCTGGGTAATAACCACTTCTTCGAAGTAAGGCTCCAGCTCCACCAGCAGCCCACGAGCATCCTTCTCCCCCAGCACCGACAGCACACCAATCACACGGCGGAAGTCGAACTCAGCGGAGAGGGCCGTGCGTAGCGCACGGGCACCGTGCGGATTGTGGGCGGCATCGATAAACACCGTCGGGGTCGAGCGCACGCGCTCCAGACGGCCGGGCGATGCGACCGTCGCAAAGCCTTCGCGAACCGCATCAATGTTGAGCGGACGCCCCGGACCTGCGCCGAAGAACGCCTCCACCGCAGCCAGTGCTGTGGCTGCGTTACGCGCCTGATGCGGACCGTGCAGCGGCAGATGGATGTCGTCATACTCGCCGGCCAGGCCCTTGAGCGTCAGGTTCTGCCCGCCGACCGCCAGCTGATGACTGACGACGCCGTACTCAACTCCGGCGCGGGCGACGGAGGCGTCCATTTCCACGGCACGTCGCAAAACGACGTCCATTGCTTCCGGCTCTTGCTCGCCGACAATGGCGACATTGTCCGGTGGCGTGAGCAAGTCGTCCTTATTCCACCGCGACTTGATGATGCCGGCCTTCTCAGCAGCGATTTCAACCAGGGTATCGCCGAGGTACTCCGTGTGATCGAGACCGATTGGGCAGATGACTGCCACGTCGGCCTCCACCACGTTGGTCGCATCCCATGTGCCACCCATGCCGACTTCCACCACGGCGACATCAACAGGAGCGTCGGCGAAGGCAGCGTAGGCCATGGCCGTGAGAACCTCGAACTTGCTCATCTGTGGGCCGCCCTTTTCGGCGGACTTGGCGTCAACCATTTCCACGTAGGGCTGAATCTCGCGCCAGATGCGCACGTAATCGCGTGGATGAATGGGCTGGCCATCGATGGCGATGCGCTCGGTAACCAGCTGCAGATGCGGACTGGTAGTGCGGCCGGTGCGACGACCGAGAGCGCGCACCAGCGACTCAATCATGCGCACCGTGGAGGTTTTGCCGTTCGTCCCGGCAACGTGAATAACCGGGGTTGCGCGCTCCGGATGGCCGAGGATGTCCATCAGCATCTCGATGCGCTCGAGCGATGGGTCGATCTTGGTCTCCGGCCAACGCTGATCCAGCTCGGCTTCGACCTCTGCGAGCTCACGCAGCTCCTCGGCGGTGGCCTCCAGCGGGGCCGGCTCATTGACCGGGCGGTCCACATCGACCGGCAGGCTCAGGCCTTCCTCGGACACGGAGACCTCACCGAGGCGCATGTCATCGGGCATGCGGTCATCGGCCATCACACCGGCGATTTCGCGAGGCTCAAGGTCCTCGACGATCTGGGAGTCAGCCGGATCGAATTCGAACTCAGGCGCTGCGGTGGACTCTTCTCGCACCGCAGACTCTTCCTGCGCCACCGAATCGTCCTCGCCGCCAAGATTCAAACGAATCTCCCCTGCAATCTCATCGTGTGATTCAGCACCCCGAGGTTCGATATCCCGTGGTTCGGTCATGCCTGCGGAAGTCCCTCCAAACGAGCCTTAATGCGGTCAATCTCCTCCAGTGCGAACTGGTGGCGAGTCTTAATCTTCTCCACGACTTGCTCCGGAGCCTTGGACAGGAAGGCCTCGTTGCCGAGCTTCTTTTCGGTGCCGGCCAGTTCCTTCTCGGCCTTGGCCAGGTCTTTTTCCAGGCGCTTGCGTTCAGCGGCCACGTCGACGGTGCCGGAGGTATCCAGCTCGATCAGAACCGTGGCCTGAGACAGGCGCACCTCAATGGAAGCGGTAGCGGTGAATCCATCCTCCGGTGCCTCAGCACGAGCCAGCGAACGAATCATCTCTTCCTGAGCAGCCAGATCAGCATCCGCCAGGTTCATGCGTGCCGGCACGCGCTGCGACGGCTTCACACCCTGGTCATTGCGGAAACGACGCAGCTCGGTGACCAACTTCTGGGCATCGGCAATACGACGTGCGGCAACCTCGTCGACAGCAGCGCCGTCGGCGGTCATGGTGGCATCCGGCCAGGCGGAAATAACCAGAGAATCCTCGAAGCCCTCCGCGCCGTCGGTAAGCGCCTTCCACAGCGTCTCCGTGACGAACGGCATGGACGGGTGCAGCAGACGCAGCAGCGTATCCAGCACGCGGCCGAGAACCAGACGAGTGGAGGCGGCGCGGGCGGCCTGCTCCTCGGTCATGGTCTCGCCGTCGTTCAGGCGCGGGAAGTCAACCTTGGTCATCTCCAGGTACCAGTCACAGACCTCGTCCCATGCGAAGTGGTAGAGGGCCTCGTTGGCCTTGGAGAACTCGTACTTATCCAGCGCAGCGTCAACCTCGGCGCGGACCTGTTCCAGGCGGTCCAGGATCCAGCGGTCGGTGTCGGTGAGCTGGTCGCGGTCCGGCAGCTCGCCCACGTGGGCCCCGTTCATCAGCGCAAAGCGGGTGGCGTTGAACAGCTTGGTGGCGAAGTTACGGGAGCTCTGAGCGGCGTCATTACCGACCGGCAGGTCAGAGCCTGGGTTAGCGCCACGCGCCAGCGTGAAGCGAAGTGCGTCCGCACCGTAGTCACGGACCCAGTCCAGCGGGTCAATGCCATTGCCGAGGGACTTCGACATCTTGCGACCCTGCTCATCGCGGACCAGACCGTGCAGGAAGACATCCTTAAACGGCACCTGCGGACGACCGTCGCGCCCCTTACCCAGCGGTGAATCAGCCAGGGTGGCAGCAAAGGTCGAGAACATCATCATGCGCGCGACCCAGAAGAACAGAATGTCGTAGCCGGTGACCAGAACGGATGTCGGGTAGAACTTCTCCAGCTCTGGGGTGGCGTCCGGCCAACCCATCGTGGAAAACGGCCACAGCGCAGAGGAGAACCAGGTATCCAGCACGTCCGGATCCTGCGTCCAGCCCTCGCCCGTCGGAACCTCATCATCCGGGCCGACACAGACGACCTCGCCATTCGGGCCGTACCAGATCGGGATGCGGTGACCCCACCACAGCTGACGCGAAATACACCAGTCGTGCATGTCATCAACCCAGTCGAACCAGCGCGGTTCCTGCGAAGCCGGGTGAATAACCGTGTCGCCCTCGCGAACAGCATCGCCGGACATCTTGGCCAGCTCATCGACCTTAACGAACCACTGCAAGCTCAGCAGCGGCTCAATCGGCTCACCCGAGCGCTCCGAGTGACCAACCGAGTGAACGTACGGGCGAATCTCCTTGACAATGCGCCCCTGCTCACGCAGCGCCTCCGTCAGCGCAGTACGGGCTTCTGCACGATCCATGCCGTCGAAACGCGTGCCAGTGTTGAAGATACGGCCAGTGGTGTCGATGACCTCCGGCATATCCAGGTCGTGGCGCTGGCCCATGGCGAAGTCATTCGGATCGTGCGCCGGCGTGATCTTCACCGCGCCGGTACCGAACTCGCGATCCACGTAGTCATCGGCGATGACCTGAATCTTCAGGTCCTCGCGGAACGGGTGGTCCAGAACCTTGCCCACCAGGTGCGTGTAGCGCTCATCCTCCGGGTGCACGGCAATTGCCACGTCACCCAGCATCGTCTCCACACGAGTCGTCGCCACAACAATGGAGTCTTCCCCATCGCCGTAGCGGAAGGACACGAGCTCGCCTTCAGCGTCCTCGTACTTGACCTCAATATCCGAGATTGCAGTCTGCAGCACTGGCGACCAGTTGACCATGCGCTTGGCGCGGTAAATCAGGCCGCGGTCAAACAGTTCCTTAAAAATCGTCTGAACCGCACGGGACAGCCCCTCGTCCAGAGTGAAGCGCTCACGAGACCAATCCAGGGAGTCACCAATCTGGCGCATCTGGTTGCCGATACGTCCGCCGTAATCGTGCTTCCACTCCCAGACCTTCTCCACGAATTCCTCGCGGCCGTAATCGAAGCGGTCCTTACCTTCGGACTCCTTCAGCATCGCCTCGACCTTGGTCTGAGTTGCGATACCCGCGTGGTCCATACCCGGCAGCCACAGCACCTCGTAGCCCTGCATGCGCTTACGGCGCACCAGCGCATCCATCAAAGTGTGGTCCAGTGCGTGGCCCATGTGCAGCTGACCCGTCACATTCGGCGGGGGCAGCACAATAGAGTAAGCCGGCTTGGAGCTAGACGGGTCAGCCTTGAAATAACCAGCGTCTACCCAGCCCTGGTACAGGTCCGACTCCACGTCAGCCGGGTTCCACGACTTGGGCAACTTATCTGCTCTGTTTAGGTCCACGTTGTTCTCAGTCACGCGTCACATCTTAGCGCCTTGCCCGGATTTGGTTTCCCAGGGGCTTTACGACGGCCCTTGCGCCCCACCCATATCTGCTATCGGCGACTTATACACCGCCTAATTCAAGCCTTACTCTCGCTCCGACCCGAACCGCGATTACCGCGCAAAATAAAAGCACTCTCTTGTGAAATCATCACAAGAGAGCGCCTCTAAACGGCCGTTGAACAGCTCTTAGACCAGCAGGTCCTTAACAGCCTCGCGCTCTTCGCGCAGTGCCTTGACGTTGCGCTCGATGCCAGCGCGCTGAACCTCGGAGAGATCCAGGCCCTCAACGCGAACCCACTCGCCGTCCTTGGCGTAGCACGGAACACCAGCGACCAGGCCCTCGTCGATGCCGTAGGAGCCATCGGACGGAAGGGCGACAGAGACCCACTCGCCCTCTGGGGTACCCGTGACCCAGTCACGCATGTGGTCAACTGCGGCAGCGGCAGCGGAAGCTGCGGAGGAGGAACCGCGGACCTCGATGATTTCTGCGCCACGCTTCGCGACACGCGGAATGAAGTCCTGCTCGACCCATGCAGCGTCCACCTTGTCGGAGACCTTCTCGCCTGCAATGGTGGCGTAGGTGATGTCCGGGAACTGGTCTGCGGAGTGGTTACCCCAGACAATCATGTTCTTGATCTCAGTGGTCGGAACACCAATCTTTTCCGACAGCTGAGACAGGGAACGGTTGTGGTCCAGGCGCATCATGGCGGTGAAGCGCTCTGCCGGGATGTCCTTAGCGTGGGACGCAGCAATCATGGTGTTGGTGTTGGCCGGGTTGCCGACAACCAGAACCTTGATGTCGTCTGCTGCATGATCGTTCAGTGCGGCACCCTGCGGGCCGAAGATCTTGCCGTTGGCACCCAGCAGTGCGGAGCGCTCCTCGCCCTTGCCGCGCGGCTTTGCACCGACCAGGAAGGCGGCGTTAGCACCGTCGAATGCCTTGGCCGGATCATCGGTGATGTTGATGCCAGTCAGAAGCGGGAAGGCGGAGTCAAACAGCTCCATGGCGACGCCTTCGGTGGCGTGCAGCGCCGGAGTGATCTCCAGCAGGTTCAACTCAACCGGGGTCTCAGGGCCGAAAACCGAACCGCTGGCAATGCGGAAGAGCAGGGAGTAAGCGATCTGTCCGGCGGCGCCGGTAACTGCAACCTTTACGGGAGTCTTGTTCACTTCAGGCCTTTCTCGAGAGAGAATCAATTCGCTGCCCACTCTAATGCGACTACAGAATTGGCGCAGACGGGGGCGACGGGCTCAGGCCAATTCTGAAAAACGGATAGCATTAGGCATGACTTACGGTCATGTACTCATTTCACTAGAAAGAAGTCCGCGACCGAGCAATTTCACCCCCGTTAGATAGCCAAAACCCCGTAGTCGCCCTCTAGTCCAAGCAAAGGATTTTCATGAAGTCTCCAGGCTCCTCTGATGCAATCCCCCATGCAGTCTTGGTGGCAGCACTTCAAGAATTCACCGCAAAGGGGTATGCAGATGCCCGTTTGGATGCCATTGCTGCCGCCTCTGGTGTCTCCAAGCGCATGCTTCACTACCACTGTGGTGACAAGTTGGGACTCTACAGGGCGACGTGGGCACATGTGCTGGAGACCGTAAGGCCTGACGACGACGACCTGCGCCCGCACTCCAATGTGCCGGTGGAAGCCCTGCAGCATGTGGTCGGTGTTATCTATGACTACTTCTCGGCGAACCCGCTCGCCGTGCGGTTCATCATCCAGGAAAACCTACATCCGGTCCTGCCGCTAGAAGGCGTGACTGGGCTTGGTGGTCAGAGCCCAATTGTTTTGGAGTTTGACCGCATCTTGTTGCTCGGTCGCGATTATGGTGCATTCCGCACTGATATTTCCGCACTTGATCTTTATATTCTCGTGCTGTCGCTGGCCACCTTCCCCACCCTGCACCAGCGGACTTTTGAAAACCTCTACGGCATTGAAATGCAGTCGACAGTGTTGTCGGACAAGCTGCGTGAGTTCGCTCAGGACACTGTGACCAGCCTGTTGACGTCCTCGCCTCGCAACGAACCGGGCAGCTCGTACACTTCCCTGCTGGCCTCCCATGGCGCCAACTCGTCCGCGCTTGGCGCAGAGGTCTACGGCGATCAGCCCAACCCAGAGACTCAGGACTTGACTACTGACGATGCCCCGGATTACCGCGACATCTACGGCATGGACGACTAGGGCTCCATACAGACATCAAAAACCCGGTTAGAGCGGCTACTCTAACCGGGTTTTTAGCTACCTTTACGCAGTCTTCTTATCCTCGCTGCGTTCAACGAGTTCCGGCGCTGCACCGTCCGTGATGCATTCCTTGTGGACAATGACCTCCGCGACGTCGTCACGCTCTGGTACCTCGAACATCACGGGAACCAGGATCTCTTCCATGATGCCGCGCAAACCACGGGCGCCGGTATTGCGGCTAATCGCCTTGGCAGCAATGGCGCGCAGTGCCTCATCGTCGATGGTAAGGCGCACACCGTCCATGTCGAACAGGTGCTGGTACTGGCGAACCAGGGAGTTCTTCGGCTCGGTGAGTACACGAACCAGCGCGTCCTCATCGAGGTTGGTGACCGATGCGATAACGGGAAGGCGGCCAATGAACTCAGGAATCAGGCCGAATCGAACGAGATCCTCCGGCAGTACGTCGCGGAATGGATCCTTCATGTCCTCGTCGTTAGCCGAGGTGACATCTGCTCCGAAGCCCAGGCCCTTCTTGCCGACGCGCTCCTGCACGACCTTCTCCAGACCGGCAAACGCACCGGCGACGATGAACAGGACATTGGAGGTGTCGAACTGAATGAACTCCTGGTTTGGCAGCTTGCGCCCACCCTGCGGGGGCACGGCGGCTACGGTTCCCTCGAGAATCTTCAGCAGCGCCTGCTGCACACCTTCACCGGAGACATCGCGAGTGATAGAGGTGTTTTCAGACTTACGCGAGATCTTGTCAATCTCATCGACGTAAATGATGCCGCGCTGCGCCTTCTCGACGTCGAAATCAGTAGCCTGCAGCAACTTCAGCAGGATGTTCTCCACATCCTCACCGACATAGCCGGCCTCGGTCAGGCTGGTGGCGTCAGCGATTGCGAACGGCACATCCAGCTTGCGAGCCAGCGTCTGTGCCAGGTAGGTCTTGCCACAGCCTGTCGGCCCCAGCAAGAGAATGTTCGACTTCTGTAGCTCGACGTCGTTGTCCGACTTGGTCTCTGCAGCACGAAGGCGCTTGTAGTGGTTGTAGACCGCGACGGCTAGGGTGCGCTTTGCCATGTCCTGGCCGATGACGTACTCATCGAGGAAGTCGCGAATTTCCATCGGACGCGGCAGGCGGTCGTCGTTGCCAGTTGCCTCGCCGCCGGTGTTGAGCTCCTCTTCAATAATCTCGTTGCAGAGCTCGATGCACTCATTACAGATGTACACACCAGGTCCGGCAATCAGCTTTTTGACCTGCTTCTGACTCTTTCCACAGAAAGAGCACTTCAGCAAATCCGCACTTTCTTGCATACGCGCCATGAGGCTCCCGCCGCCGCCTTTCCGCTTCGTTGCCAATAACTGCTTCAGACCAGCCTACCGTGAGTGTGCGCAAATACCGGCTTCCACGCCAGGGGCGAGGCGAATTTCACGCGATCTCGCCCGGTGCTTTACGACGGCCAGTGCGCAGCACTCCAAAGAGACCATGTCCCCATTTAGGCGTTGTGCTTGCGGTACTCGAAGACCTGGTCGATGATGCCGTACTCGACGGCCTCTTCAGCGGTCAGGATCTTGTCACGGTCGGTGTCCTTGCGGATCTGCTCTGCAGTGCGACCGGAGTGGCGAGCCAACGTCTCCTCCATCAGCTTGCGCATGCGCTCGATTTCGTTCGCCTGAATCTCCAGGTCGGAAACCTGGCCCTGGATTCCCTGGGTAGCCGGCTGGTGAATGAGCACGCGCGCATTCGGCAGAGCTGCACGCTTACCCGGTGCACCCGCAGCGAGCAGCACGGCTGCCGCGGAGGCAGCCTGGCCCAGGCACACGGTCTGCACGTCGGGACGCACGTACTGCATCGTGTCGTAGATGGCCATCAGCGAGGTGAAGGAGCCGCCTGGGGAATTGATGTACATCGTGATGTCACGATCCGGGTCCAGGCCCTCGAGCACCAGCAACTGCGCCATGATGTCGTTAGCGGCGGTGTCATCGACCTGGGAGCCGAGGAAGATAATGCGCTCTTCGAAGAGCTTGTTGTACGGGTTGGATTCTTTAGCACCAAAGCTGGAGTGCTCCACGAAAGAAGGAAGCACGTAGCGCGACTGCGGCATCTGCATATTGTTCATCTCCATGTTGATTAATTCGCCTCTAATTCTTCGCTACTATCCGCTTTTAGCGTGCGGTGTCCTTGAGAGCGGTCACGACGTGGTCAACCAGGCCGTATTCCTTAGCCTCAGCCGCGGTAAACCAGCGGTCGCGGTCCGAGTCTTCCTCAATGCGCTCGACCGGCTGACCGGTGTGCTGCGCGATCAGGCGAGCCATCTCCTTCTTGGTGGCAGCGAACTGCTCAGCCTGAATGGTGATGTCGGATGCGGTTCCGCCGATACCTGCAGATGGCTGGTGCATCATAATGCGGGCGTGCGGCAGCGCGTAACGCTTGCCCTTAGCACCTGCGGCGAGCAGGAACTGGCCCATGGAAGCTGCCAAGCCCATGCCGTAGGTAGCCACGTCGCACGGAACAAACTGCATGGTGTCGTAAATGGCCATGCCGGCGGTGACGGAGCCACCCGGGGAGTTGATGTACAGCGAGATATCCGCCTCTGGGTCCTCAGCTGCCAGGAGCAGCATCTGACCGCAGAGCTTGTTGGCAATCTCGTCGTCGACCTGCTCACCCAGCCAAATAATGCGCTCCTTGAGCAGCTTGTCGAAAACCGTGTTCGTCGACATCTGGGCGTTATCGCTCATCGGTGTACTCCTTTTTCGTACGTGTGCGAGTTTTGTCGTTCATTAGAGGGTAACGAAAAGGGCCGCCCCTTTGTTTCGGGAACGGCCCTTGTTCGCTATAAGCGTTGCGTCATGTCGAACGCGCCGCGCTAATTGCGGGGCTTACTCAGCGGAGGTGTCCTCAGCCTTGTCGGACTCAGCCTTCTCAGCCTCCGGCTCGACCTCACCGAAGTACTCGTTCAGGTCGATTTCGTTGCCCTCGGTGTCCTTGGCGGAAGCCTTCAGGATCGAGGTAGCCAGAGCCTTGCCGCGGCGAACGTCTGCGAACAGGTTGCCGAGCTGGCCGGACTGCTGAATCTGCTGGATGAACTGGTTCGGGTCCATGCCGTAAGACTGAGCAGTGAACAGGATGTGGTCGGTGAGTTCCTGCTGAGAAACATCCGGCTGGATCTCTTCAGCCAGTGCGTCCAGGAACAGCTGGGTGCGGACAGCTTCCTCAGCGGACTTCTTGGAGTCCTCGTCGAACTGCTCACGGGTGGTGCCCTGTGCCTCCAGCATGGAGTTCAGAACCTTCTCGTCGCCGCCGAACTGACCCAGCAGCTGCTGCAGCTGGCCCTCGACCTGCTCCTTGACAACACCCTCCGGCAGAGCGATGGTGGTCTGCTCCATAGCGGCAGCCAGAACCTTGTCGCGAACCTGCTGAGCCTGCTCACCCTTCTTGGTGTTCTCAACCTGGCGAGCCAAATCTTCCTTCAGCTCGTCGATGGTGTCGAACTCGGAAGCCATCTGAGCGAAGTCGTCGTCAGCTTCCGGCAGCTCGCGGACCTTGACGGACTGAACGGTAACGGTGACCTGAGCGTCCTCGCCCTCGTGCTCGCCAGCAACCAGCTTGGTGGTGAACTCCTTGGACTCGCCCTGGGACAGGCCGACAACAGCGTCATCCAGGCCGTCAATCAGGTCATCGGAGCCGACCTGGTAGGACAGGCCCTCGGTGGAGGCCTCTTCCAGCTCTTCGCCGTCGATGGTGGCGGACAGGTCGATGGAGACGAAGTCGTCCTTTTCGACTGCACGCTCGACGCCGGTCAGGGTGCCGAAACGAGCGAGCAGGTCCTGCAGCTCAGCCTCAACAGCTTCGTCGTCGGCGACCAGCGGATCAACCTCAACTGCGATGTCCTCGAACTTCGGCAGCTCAATCTCCGGACGGACGTCGACCTCAGCGGTGAACTCAACGAGCTCGCCGTCTTCCAGCTTGGTGATGTCGACCTCAGGCTGACCGATAACCTTCAGGTCCTCCTCGCGAACGACCTCGTCGTAGCGGGACGGAACCATGTCGTTGAGCACCTGCTCCAGGATTGGGCCGCGGCCGAAGCGGGCCTCAATCAACTTTGCAGGTGCCTTGCCCTTACGGAAGCCCGGAATCTGGACCTGCTGAGCCAGTGCCTTGTAGGCGTTGTCGAACTCTGGCTTCAGCTCGTCAAACGGGACCTCGACGGTAATCTTCACTCGGGTCTCATTGAGCTTCTCAACGGAAGACTTCACTGGTGCACTCTCCTGCAACTCGATGATTAATTCATAGACCACGGGAGTGCCCGTGATACTGGTCGGGGTAGCGGGATTTGAACCCACGGCCTTCCGCTCCCAAAGCGGACGCGCTACCAAGCTGCGCCATACCCCGTATGCGTCATTCGAAACCTAGCAGAAACCCCTTTGGAGCATCTGCACCGGGGCCCTCATAGGCGCGAAATCGCGTTTCCACAACGGACCCGTATAGATTTACCTGACGATTAATGAAATCACAAAACCACGCGTTCAACCAGGCTAATGCTCTGTCTGAAAACGCTTTACGACGCCATCGAGAGCCAACCTGCCAACTACTACTGGTTTCATGAAATCCATGCATATCACCGGGCGTTTGCATCTCCTCGGCGCTGCTTTTGGCGGCCTCGTTTACTGCAAACACTCCATTCGTCGGCCGACTCCCCAAAGAAGCCGCCTAAAACGACTGCCCCTTTGTTGAGTCGTGTGACAGTGTAATCAACGGCTATACGCCTGTTTCATATACCCCATATTGCTTTAGTTTCATTTTCTGTTTTTCCCGGCCACAGCCACTTTTCTTTAAATCCTTCGAGAAAAACCTGGCATCGATTTTTGTATGTGCGCTTTAACGAGTTAATATGCCTTGTACCAAGACACGGTCTGGTTGAGGCGAGTGCGCATCTAAACCGGATTTCTGTCTATGGGGATGTCGTATAGTGGCTAATACCTCAGCCTTCCAAGCTGAAGACGCGGGTTCGATTCCCGTCATCCCCTCCATGTGAAAGCACCCTCCGGCCAGCGTCGGAGGGTGTTCTTCTTTTTGACGGGATCCGTCCCGAAATCCGTCACAGGCATGTCACGACCGCGTGCGCGCGTCACGGTTTCATACAGCGTCGGTAACAAGTCGGTGGCACTGTCATGTCGGGTCTTTTGCCGTCGTCACGCACAACTAGTCCCGGCGGCATGAATCCTCGCATCATCGACAAGGACACCGGCGTCGAGCTGTGGACCGTCGCCGAATGCGCGGAGTTCACCGGTACCGCGCGCGGCACGTTCACCAGCTATGCGGGCCGTGGCAAAGCGCCGGTGCCGGCGGCGAAGCTCCACGGGCTGAACCCGCGGAACTCCGACGACGTGCGCGAGTGGCAGAAAGGCCACGAGGCGAAGGGCAAGTAGCCGGCCCAATCTCGGACCGGTCAGCCCGGCATGACCGGTCAGCCCAAGTAGTGGGCGGCGACGACGTTGGCGATCTCGTCGGCGTCGTTGTGGGCGACGAGCACGCCGTGGCCGTGGCCCGGCAGCTCGATGAGCTCGCCGCCCATGACCGCCTGCATCGCGCGGCCGCCCGTGCCGGTCACCGCCGCATCGCGGTCGTAGTGGAGCAGCAGCGGCTTCGACTCGAGGGCGTCGCCGCTGAGTTCCACGGCAGCGCCCTGCCCCGGCCAGCCGAGGCATAGCTGCCCCGACGACAGCGCATCGGCGTTGAGGCGGAAGATGTCGCCGCCGGTGAACTGGTCGAGGTACGTGCGGGGAATGCGGGACGGGTCGGCGGCGGTGACGTTGTCGTTGCAGATGATCGCCCGCTCGATGGTTCCCATCGCCTCGGTCTGCGCCATCATGTCTTCCGGGGTCACGCCCTCGGGTAGTTCGGGGGTCTCCACCTCGCCGGTGACCACGGCGTCGGCGATGTCGGGCCACATGCTCTCCGAGTACGTCGCCGCGAAGGTCTGCTGCAGCAGCACCGACTGATTGCCGGCGCCGGGGCGCATCAGGTTCGCCGCGAAGGAATGGCTGCGCCACGCGACGGGCAGAACGCCGTCGGCCAGCTGCATGAACGCCTCCGGGTCGTCGGCGAAGGCGGCGGGCACGTCGCCCACCTGCGTCGGCGGCGGGTAGACCTGACCCGGCGCGCCAACCTCCTCGTTGATGCGCTGCGACCAGCGCGCGTACACCTGCAGGGCGGTGGTGCCCAGGCCGTACTCGTCGTCACGGTCGGCGATCCACTGGAACATCGCGTTGAGAGCCTCGCGGCGCCACGGCTCGCGCGAGTCTCCGAGCCGAAAGTAACGGTCGGCAGGATCGACCGAGGAATCCAGCACCATCCGGCCCGTCTTGTCCGGGAACAGGGTCGCGTACGTGCTCATCAGATCCGTGCCGTAGGACAGGCCGTAGAGGTGCATGACGTCCTGGCCGAGCACGTCGCGGACATGGTTGAGATCGCGAGCGGTGTTCTCCGTGGTGATGGTCGCCGCGTATCCCGGTTCATTGGCTTCGCAGGAGGCGTACATCGCGCCGACCTGCCCGGAGAGCAGACCCGTCATCGGGATGTCCGCCACGTTGCAGTTCAGCGGGGTGCCCCAGGCCAGGCCGCGCGGCTCGACGGCGATGAGGTCGAAGTGCTCCCGGACGGCGGTCGGCATCCTCACGGCCTCGTCGGAGAACATTCCCAACGCGTCGCCGCCGGGGCCGCCCGGATTGCCTGCGATGACGCCACGGCGCTCCCCCGTCGCCGGAACCCGGCTGACAGTGAGGGAAATCGTCGCGCCCTCCGGGTCGGAATAATCACGTGGCACGTCGATGTCCGCGCACACGGTGCCCGGCGCGGTCATCGCCGCGGTCGGGCACGCGCCCCAGTCCAACCCGCCGAGATCGGCCGGACCGGCGGAGCCGCCGGCCGACGCCTGCGGCACCGACAGCAACGTGCCCGCCAGCGCGAGCGCCGTGACCGGGGCCAACGCCCTGCGGACGAAGGACGTCCGGGACGACGGGGCCGCTGAGACTCGGCTCGCGGACCGGGCCTCGGCACCGGTCTCCACAGAGGAGACGGCGGGGGACGCTGCGCCGAATGCGGCGGGGGACAACTTCTTCGTGGGGCGCACGGGGATAAACACCTTTCATCGACTGCAACGAACGGTATCAAACCGTAACGCCGACCGCACGCCGTTCAAGGCACGAAGATTAGGGCACCGGCCGCACGCTGTTCAACGCACGGAGATCAGGGCACGGACCGCACCCGGTACACCAGCACCGCACCGACGGCGGTGAGCGCGCCCGCGAAAACGTACAGGCCGGGGTACCCGCCGAGGTTCGCCAACGCGAAGGCGGCGAGCACCGGGGCGGCCATGTTCGGGCCGGCGACGGCGAGGTTCATGACGCCCACGTCACGCCCGCGCTCATCGGCCTTGGGCAGCACCTGGTTGATCAGGGCCTGATCGACGGCCATGAACACGCCCCACGACAGACCCAACAGCACCGCCGCGCCGACGACCATGGCGAAGCTCCCGGCGAACGCCATGATCGCGCAGGCCCCGGCGACGCCCATCGACGACAACGCCACGAACACCCGGCGCTTGCCCATCTTGTCGGACACTTTGCCCGACAGGATCGCGGTGACGATGACGCACAGGGCATACGCGCCGGTGAGGACGAGCACGCCGGCATCCGGATCGGGGTGGCCGATGTGATCGCGCAGGTAATAGAACAGGTAGAACAACGCGACCGAGTTGCCCGTGGTCACCAGGAACCGGGCGATGAACACCCACGTGAAGTCGCGGTAGAGCCCTCCGGGCACCTCGGCGACGGCGGGCACCACGGCGTCAGCGTCCCCGCCGGCGTCGTCAAGCACCGGAGATGCGGCCGCCTGCGACCGCACCCGGGACACGTCGCGGAAGCCCGGCAGGAACTGGCCGATGAGCACCAGCAGCAGCGCCGCGGTGACGATGTACGCCAGCCCCAGGTCGAACACCGTGGCCACGACGGTGCCCAGCACCACGCCGAGGGTGTACGTCAGCCCCAGCACACCCGAGACCACGCCGTACTGATTGTCCGGCACCGTATCCGGCGCCACCGCCTGGGCCGCGTTGATTGACGCCGCGATGGCCAGCTGGAACACCGCCCACCCGATGGTCAACGCCATGAAGCCCGGCGCGGCGCCCAGGAACACCAGCGACCCGGCCGCCGCCAGTCCGCCGAAGAGGATCCACGGGGCGCGGCGGCCCCAGCGCGTGTCCGTGCGGTCCGACAACCACCCGGCCAGCGGATGTCCGATGATGGAGAAGAACCCGCCGACCGCCATGAGGAGCGCGAACTTCTCCTCCTTCTCCCCCGGATGCCAGATGAGGATCTGCTGCGCCAACAACAGCTGCGTCGGCGCTGCCCACGAGATGTTCTGCCCCAGGTACAGCAGGCCGTACCGCACGATCCAGCCGGTGGTCACCGGCGTGCGCTGGGCGGGGTCGGCGGTGAAACGCCCGACGTCGGAGATGGCGCGTTCGGAGGAGCTCATCCCTGCACCCCATCCGGCTCCGGCGGCTGCGCCCGCACGTTGGGGTCGGTGTGTTCGTCCGCGACGGGGTAACGACGGCCTGCGGTGTAGCGCCGGTGCAGCTCCGGGGTGATCCGCCCGGTGCGGGCCAGCTCGGCCAGCAGGTGGCCCGACGGCTTCATCGTCCGTTCCTGCGTCTCGTAGTCCAGGTGGACGATGCCGAATCGCGGCTCTTCGCCGTCGGCCCATTCCCAGTTGTCCACGAAGCACCAGTGGTACCAGCGCTCGATGGGCACGTCCGACTCGGCGATGGCCCGCAGGTGCTCCAGGATGAACCGCGGCCGGAACGACTCCAGCCTGCGGTCGGCAGCCCCGGCGTCCGGGTTGGCGTAGTCCCCGGCCGGATTCGGCTTTTCGACGCCCGCGTCCACGCCACCGACCGACAGCTCCAGATCGCCGAGATCGCAGGTGCCGTTTTCGGTGATCCAGACCGGTCCGCCGAAACGCTCGTTCAGGTCGCGGGCGCATTCGACCAGGCCCTCGGGGTGGATTTCCCACCCGAGGTCGTTGACCGGAGCCCCGACGAAGGTGCCGTCGTCGAACTTGTCGACGGCCGTGCGCGAGTAGTAGTTCAGGCCCAGGAAGTCGTGGTGGCGGCCCGACGGCAACCCGCGGCCGACCTTCGCCCCGCCCAGCAGCGGATGGAACTTCCCCGCCAGATGCGCGTCGGCGACGATGTCCTGGAACAGATGCCGATTGATCCGCGCCAGGCCGCGGTGGATGGGGTTGCGCGGATTGCGCGGCGCGAACGCCCGTGCGTGGTGGGCGATGCCGACCTTCGCCCGATCCCCCTGGATGCCGTGGATGACCTCGTAACCGCGGATGTGGGACACCGCCATGTTGCGCAGCACGGCCATCGTGTCGCCCCACGAGCGGTTGCCCGGCGGGCCCGAGCGGAACATGTGCGCCTGGGTGGCGTACACGTTCGGCTCGTTGACGGTGATCCACTCGTCGACGAGGTCGTCGAGCGCCCGCACGGTCGTCTCCGCATAGCGCAGGAAAGCCGCCGGCGATTCATCGGAGGTGAAGCCGCCGCGCCGAGCGAACCAGAGCGGATTGACGAAGTGATGGAGCGTCACCAGCGGACGAATCCCCTTGTCCCGCAGGTCGGCAATCTCCTCACGGTAGCGATCCAGCACCGCATGGTCGAACTCCCCCGGCCGCGGTTCGATACGCGCCCACTCCACGCCGATGCGAGCGATGGGCAGACCCAGCGACGCCATGAGCTCGTTGTCCTCCCGCCACCGGTTCCAGTGGTCGGTGGCGCGCAGCGGGGTCGAACCATCGGCGATGTTGCCGGGCTCGCGGGCCCAATCGAACCAGTCGTTGTTCTCGTCACCGCCCTCGATCTGCCCGGCGGCCGACGCCGTGCCGATCAGCAGACCCCGCAGATCGACGTCGTGATGCAACGGCTTCGCGAGCGGCGACGTGCGCGGCTGAGGATGGAGAGTTCGGTCATTGGCAGGCACATTGGTTGACATGCCGACATCCTATGTCACACATCACGCCTAGTTTTTGGTTTTCAAACAAACTATTATGGGTTTCGCGCGTCGACGGGGTCGTCGTAAAGCAACCGAGTAGAGCAACCGGATCGTTCGCGAAAAATCCGCTCCCCCTGGAACGAATCGGAGCCCCGGCCCGTTGTTGACGATGTCCCCCCCCAAAAAAAATCAAAAATCACGTTAGGAACCCCACTTGTCAGCCTTCTAAGCTGAAGACGCGGGTTCGATTCCCGTCATCCCCTCCACGCAACCGGGCGCATTGCTCCCGGTTTTTACTTTCTGAGCCGACGTCCGGGGACCAGAAATTCTTCTGACCTCTGTTCAGGATCCAGTGCTACGGGTACTCTGGGCACCATGAAGCCCACCATTATCGATGCCGATACTGGACACGAACTATGGACCGCGGTCGAATGCGCTGCTTTTTCCGGCACCGCACGTGGCACTTTCACCAGCTACGCTGGCCGCAAGAAGGCTCCTGAACCCGTCGCGAAGCTTCATGGGTTGACCCTGTGGGATTCCGAAGAAGTTCGCGCATGGCACGCCAATCGGAAGAGCCGCACCAAGAGCACCGACTCCGCCGAATCATAGATACCTACCCATACCCAATCATTTCCTGGTTCCCGAGCTACATCTGTCGGACAGATATGTAAGCTCGGGAACTTTTTTCGCTCTACATGCGTTATCTCAAGTAATTACAAGCAGTACCCGCAATTTCCTTTTTGGAGGCCTAGCCCATGGGGGCTTTAATCCTGATCGCGATCACCGTCGGCGGCGCAATTATCATCGCGTCGATGGCTCAAAACCGCTCTAACAGGGCCTTTGATGCTCGCCAGAACAATCAATTGGAAGACGCCGTCGCAGACGCCCGCCGATGGATTGAGCGACTGGGCTCACAGGTATTGAACCTGGCTGGCACCGATTCGGCTTCCACGCAGGCTCTTGCTGACGCATCCGAGCGCTACAATGCCGCTTCCTCGCAGATTTCTACTGCGCGCACCCCGGCACAGGCGCGAATGGCCCGCGAATCGGCGCTGGAGGGCCTGCACTACATCAATGCGGCTCGCGAAATTATGGGCCTGCCGGCGGGGCCGACACTGCCACCGCTGGAGGGGCAGAAGGCCGCTGGTTCTGTGACCGAAACTCGCACCATTGAGCACGAAGGCCACTCGGTTACCGCCTCTCCATACGCCACCCCGGAAACTCCGAACTACTACCCCGGTGGTCGTGTCGCTGGCCGTCCGGTTCCGGCCGGTTGGTACTCCGAGCCATGGTGGAAGTCCGCGCTCCGCACCGGTGTCTGGACCGCAGGCTCGATGCTGCTGTTCTCTACCCTCTTCCACGGTATGGCCGGTGTTGCCTACGGCGCTGATGAGTTCGCCAGCGGCATGGGCACCGGCGCTGACGACTTCGGCGGCACCGAGGACTTTGGAGCCGAAGACTTCGGTGGCGACGATTTCGGTGGAGATGACCTTGGCGGCGACTTCGGTGGCGGCGGTGCAGATGCCGGTGACGCAGGCGACGGCGGAGGCTTCTTCGACGGCCTCTTCGGTGGCGGCGACGGCGGCGGCGACGGCGGCGGATTTTTCGACGGCGGATTCGACGGTTTCGATATTTAGAAAAAGCCCGGCGCCGCTATTTCGCTAAATCCGCAAAAGGATCGACAGTGCCGTCTGTCTGAGGCCGATACTCAATTTTTCTGGCGGCGAATCGACCAGCTTCCTTGCCAAGGATGCTGCTAATTAAAGCAACAGCCATATCCATACCTGCTGCGACTCCTGATGAGCTCCAGCGATCTCCGTCTTCAACCCATCGAGCCGCTTTCACCCACGTCACTTCGTTTCCGAACGAGGTAGCCCAATCAAAAGCCAACTTATTACTAGTTGCCCGCTTTCCTTCAAGAAGCCCAGCCGCAGCAAGCAGTGCGGAACCTGTGCAAACCGATGCCACTAACCGCGCCCGGGATCCGAGGTTGTTGAGCCAGTCCAAAAACTCTGCATCGTCAACTAGTGTTCTACTCCCGGCTCCACCAGGAACTAGAAGAATATCGACCGTTTCGAGGTCAGTGGCACAACGTGTGGCGATAACCTGCGCCCCCTGAGCGCTGGTTATCGGACCAGCAATGTTGGCGACATATTCGACCTCAATCTCTGGGACATGGCCAAAAAGGCCAACCGGTCCAAATACGTCCAAGAGCTCGAACCCGGGGAATAGCACAACAGTTACTCGGCGATGCGCTTCTTGATTTGTCATACGACAATTCCTACTCCGTCTACACATGAAAAAAGGTCTGGTCCCAGAGTTTTCTGGAACCAGACCCCTTTTTTATTCCTATCAACAGATAGCGAACAGCAATCCCTTTAAGCTTCTGGCAGCTCCGGGGCAACGCCAGTCTTTTCGTACTCTGCCAGAATGTCGATGCGGCGCTGGTGACGCTCCTCCTCGCTCCACGGCTGGGAGACGAAAGCATCGACGATAGCCAGGGCCTCTTCCTCAGAGTGCATACGACCGCCGAGGCCGATCAGCTGAGCATTGTTGTGCTCGCGGGCGAGCTTTGCGGTCTCCACCGACCAAGCCAGCGCACAACGAGCGCCCTTGACCTTGTTAGCAGCAATCTGCTCGCCGTTGCCGGAACCGCCGAGCACGATGCCCAGGCTGCCCGGATCAGCGACGGTACGGGAAGCCGCCTCAATGCAGAATGCTGGGTAATCATCTGCAGGGTCGTAGGTGTGAGCGCCGCAATCAACGACGTCGTGGCCAGCCTTCTCCAGGTGGGCCTTAATCAGGTTCTTCATCTCAAAACCGGCGTGGTCTGCACCAAGGTAAATACGCATGGCAGCAAGTTTAGCGGTTCCCACGGATTCCACGGCGCCTGCACCCGTTTTAGGTATTGCTTGACGACGTCTCCTGCGCAGCCGAATAGGGTGAAAAGTGACTGTATTTGCGTTTCAGCACGCCTTCGAAACCGGAAATTGGGTGCTTTTACCGTGTCTCCTGCGCCGCAAGCTCACTTCCAAGTCGATCCTGAAGCCCATGGCTCCCATGGGAATCATCACGCACCGGTGGTGCGAACGGTTCGGCATGACATCAACAAGAAACCATTTATTGTCATTTGGGAGGTCACGCGGGCTTGTGGCTTAGTCTGCAAGCACTGCCGTGCAGATGCGCAGCACGAGCCGCATCCTCACCAGCTTTCGACCACCGAGGGCAAGATGCTGCTGGAGACCTTGGCGTCGTATAGCAAGCCGAAGCCGCTTGTAGTGCTCACCGGCGGTGATCCTTTTGAGCGTGATGACCTGGAAGAATTGGTGCGATTCGGCACGGAGCAGGGCCTGAATATGTCGCTATCTCCATCGGTGACGCCGCGGCTCACGCCAGAGCGGATTCAGTCACTGCGTGAGGCCGGTGGCAAGGCGATGTCCATGTCGCTCGATGGCGCGACTGCCCAGACCCATGACAAGTTCCGTGGATTTTCGGGCACTTTTGAAAAGACGCTCGAAATGGCTCCGCACATCAACGAGGCCGGTTACCGGCTGCAGATTAACTCGACCCTGACCAAGGGAAATATTCATGAGGCGCCAGCGCTGCTGAAGACCGTCATGGAGATGCAGGCCAAGATGTGGTACGTCTTTTTCCTCGTTCCCACTGGTCGCGGTGCGGATTTGGGCGCATTGTCACCGGAGGAACGCGAGGATGTTCTGCACTGGTTGTCTGATGTGTCCAACCGAATTGCCATTAAGACGACGGAGGCGCCGCAGTATCGGCGCGTCGTCATGCAGCAGGAGGAAGCGAAGGAAAAGGGGCTGCCACCCTATGAGGGCGGCGAGCTCTACCGTTACTTGACCGAGGAAACGACAAAGCTGCTCGGTGCTGTGCCGGAAAAGCCACGTCGCCCGCGCTCCCCCATGGCCGTCAATTCCGGGTCAGGTTTTGCCTTCATTGACCACATCGGCGACGTCTACCCCAATGGTTTCCTGCCGTTGCACTGCGGTAATGTAAAGGCAACACCCTTCCAAGAGATTTATTCCAACTCGCCGGCTTTTAAGGCTCTCCGCGATCCTGATAATTGGCACGGCAAGTGCAGCGTCTGTGAATACCACAGCGTATGCGGTGGATCCCGCTCGACTGCTTACGCTTTGACCGGGGATTACACGGCATCCGATCCGACATGCATCTACATCCCGCCACGGTGGGCTGCCATGAGCGAAGAAGAACGGCAGGCCTCCACCGGGCAGAATGCCGAAGCTGGGGCCGCTCAGGTTTCTTAGCCGCATGCCCCAGCTGCTACAGGTTTCTTAGTCGAAGCGCGGATCCTCAGTGCGAGAGCGCTTAATTTCGAAGAAATACGGATAGCTGGCGACGGCAACCGAGCCGTCGAAAATCTTGCCGGCTTCTTCGCCGCGTGGGATACGGGTAAGCACCGGACCGAAGAAGGCAACGTCGTTGAGCTTGACCACCGGAGTGCCGACGTCGTTGCCGACCTCCTTCATGGCCTCTGCGTGGTTTTCACGCATGAGCTCATCGAACTCGGTAGTCAGGGCCTGTGCCAGGCGCTCTTCCGGCAGTCCAACCTCTGCGAGGGCTTCCTTAATCAGTTCGTCGAATGCGTGCTCCGGCTCGTCGACATGCGCGTGGCGATCGATGCGGTTTTCGTTGTGAATCTTCGTGCCCAGCGCGGTGTAGAGCTTGTCGACAGCCTCCTGACCATCCTGGGAGAACACTGCATTAAACAGGCGTGCCGGGGTCCAGTTGCACTGCATCATGAACTTGTACTCTTCCGGCAGCTCGTCGCGGCCTTCATTGAGTACCGACAGGCTCATCGGCTTCCACTCGACCTCGATGTCGCGGACCTTTTCGACTTCCTTAATCCAGCGGGATGTCACCCAGCAAAACGGGCAGGAAACGTCGAAGTAGAAAGTGACCTTGTCTCGATTGCTCATGTGAAAGTCCTCCTAAAGCATTGATTGACTTATCAACGACTATAGGGCGGAATTTTTTGGCTCGCATTCATGCATTCCGCGCATAATCGGAGTCTGACTCCAATCCGGGGTCGTGGTTACACTTGTCGCATGACTTCCACGAACCTAACCAGGACCGAAGCCGCCGACCGTGCGGCCATGCTCGAGGTGTCCCACTACGACATCTCTCTCGACCTCACTACCGCACCTGTTGGCGCGCCGCACAGCGCACCAACATTCGCTTCCAAGACCACAATTTCTCTGACGGCGAAGCGCGCTGGTTCCACCTTTATTGACCTGCGTGATGCGGTTGTTAAGAGTGTGACCATCGACGGTGTCGATGCCACGGAGGCCGCTCGTTATGCCAGCGAGACCGGTATTAACGTGGACCTGACCGAAGGCGACCACACCGTCGTTATCGACGCGGACTGCCGTTACACCAACAACGGCCAGGGCATTCACCGGTTCCAGGATCCTGCCGACGGCGAAACATACCTGTACTCGCAGTTTGAAACTGCCGATGCCAAGCGCGTGTTCGCCTGCTTTGACCAGCCGGATTTGAAGGCGACGTACTCAATCCACGTCGTGGCACCGAAGGGTTGGAAGGTTGTTTCCAACTCGGTGGCCAAGACCGGCGCCACCACCGATGTCCACGGCAATGAGGCCGATACCTTCGACTTCTCGGTGGATGTTCCGCTGTCGACGTATCTCGTCGCAGTCTGTGCGGGCCCGTGGCACGAGGTCACTGACTCGTGGACCGGCACTGTCGCACCGCACCCGGAGACCCCTGCCGAGCACCAGCCGGATGGCGAGCTGACCATTCCGCTGGGGCTCTACTGCCGCCAGTCCATCGCCGAGTACCTCGATGCCGACACCTTGTTCAAGGAAACCAAGGAAGGCTTCGACTTCTACGCCAAGCATTTCGGTGAGCCCTACCCGTTCGGTAAGTACGACCAGATCTTCTGCCCGGAGTACAACATGGGCGCGATGGAAAACGCCGGCTGTGTGACCATCCGCGACGAGTACGTCTTCCGCTCCAAGCCCACTCACTACCTCTACGAACGCCGCAACGACACCATCCTGCACGAGATGGCTCACATGTGGTTCGGTGATTTGGTCACCATGCAGTGGTGGGATGACCTCTGGCTCAATGAGTCCTTCGCCACCTGGTCGGCCGCCGCCGCTCAGGTCGAAGTTTCCGATTACAGCCACGCCTGGACCACCTTCGCCAACGTAGAGAAGGCCTGGGCCTACAAGCAGGATCAGCTACCGTCGACGCACCCGATTGCCGCCGATGCCAGCGACATTGACACCGTCGAGCAGAACTTCGACGGCATCACCTACGCCAAGGGCGCATCCACGCTCAAACAGCTGGCCGCCTACGTTGGTCAGGATGCTTTCCTCGCCGGTGCCCGCCTTCACTTTGCCCGCCACCGCTTTGGCAACGCCACCTTCGCGGACCTTTTGGAGGCGCTCTCCGAGGCCTCGGGACGCGATCTGTCCGGCTGGGCCGATCAGTGGCTGACCACCACCGGCATCACCACTTTGGCACCGGAGTTCCAGCAAGAGGACGGCAAGTACACTTCCTTCGCAGTCACGCAGGAAGGTGCCGAGCCGGGTGCTGGTGAACTCCGTGACCACCGAGTCGCCGTGGGCATCTACAACCTGCGCGGCACCGGATCGGATGCCGTACTCGAGCGCACCAAGCGCGTGGAAATCGACGTCCGTGGTGCACGCACCGAAGTCCCAGAGCTGGTCGACACCCCAGTCGGCGATGTCGTGCTGGTTAACGACGACGACCTCACCTACAGCATGATCCGCTTGGACGAAGGCTCGCTTGCCACCGTCATCGACAACATCGGCGCCTTCACCGATTCAATGGCACGCACACTGTGCTGGTCCGCTACCTGGCAGATGGTTCGCGCAGGCCAGATGCGCGCTCGCGACTTCGTCAACCTGGTGCTCCGCGGCATCCCGGGCGAGGACAAGCTCTCCGTCTTGGAGCGCGTCATCGCTCAGGCGGTCAGCGCCGTCAACGTCTACGCCGATCCACAGTGGGCTGATTCCACCGGCCGCGACCTGCTGGCTCAGGGCCTGTTGGACTACGCGAAGAAGGAAACCGACGCCGACCGCGCCCTGGTTTTCGTTAACGCTTTGACCACCGTGGGCTCGTCGAATAGCGACGTCGTTGACGCACTGCGCGCCATCTACACTGGCGACGCAGACAAGGCTGGTTTCCCAGCTGTCACGGTAGACACCGACATGCAGTGGCGCGCCCTGAAGCCGCTGGTTTCCGCCGGTCTCGAGGGCGAGGAAGCCATCGCAAAGCTTGAAAAGACCGACAACTCGGCACTCGGTGCGCAGGCCGCCATCGCCTGCCGCGCCTCCGTGCCGACGCTCGCCAACAAGTCCCGCGTCTGGGCAGAGGCGACGGTCTCCGGCAACGATGCCCCGTCGAACCTTGTCATTCGCCACTTGCTGGCCGGCTTCAACGCGCCGGGCTCGGGTGAGGTGCTCGCACAGGCGCTTGACGACGACTCCCGCGCCACCATCAACGCGGAGCAGTCGGCGACCTCGCTGTCGGAGCACTTCTTCGCCGTTGCCAACAGCTGGTGGAAGCAGTTCTCCTCCGAGACGGCACAGACGCTGCTCGAGGGCTTCTACCCAACCTGGGAGATCAGCGATGATGCAATTGCAGCCGCTCAACGTCTGCTCGACAGCGACGAGACTGCATCGCCGGTCAAGCGCATCATCTCTGAGCAGCAGTTCCTGGTGAAGCTCGCTCTTCGTGCCCGCGAGTTCGACGCGAAGTAACAAGTGATTTCGGCCGGCACTTTGGCCGTTATCGTTTTCGTGGCATCAAGTCGATAGACTTGGTGCCATGACAACTTCTCAGACGCTCTTTGACTCCGTCGGCGGCGAGGATGTCTTCAATCGCATCGTCCATGGCTTTTACACGCGTATGCGTTCCGATGACCTCATCGGCCCGATGTACCCCAGCGATGACTGGGAGGGCGCCGAGGATCGACTCCGCATGTTCCTCGTCCAGTACTGGGGCGGGCCGCGTTCGTACAGCGAACAGCGTGGTCATCCGCGCCTGCGCATGCGCCACATGCCGTTTTCCATCGGCGAAGCCGAACGCGACCGCTGGCTGGAGATCATGAGCGCCTCACTCGCAGACATTTCCGATGAAGAGCTCCCCCGCCCCCAGCGCGAAGCCATGTGGAACCACATGGTGCAGGTCGCTGACATGCTCATCAACCGCTTCGACGCGCAGTAGGAATTAGGCCCCTGCCCCGCTAGTTCAGCAGCCCCGCTAGTTCAGCAGCGGCAGCACGCCAAAGGACTCGAGCGTAAAGATCGAGCCAAACCGTCCATCCAGCCGGTGCCACCGTCCCTTCGTGGACACGCGCACCGGCTCTTTTTCATCCGGTTGCTCTGGAATGAAGCCCATCGCACACAGCGCAAACACATCCCGCATGGTCACGTCGACAACGCTTTTCGACGTCTCCTGCGACTGCCCCTCCCCTGAGTCAACGGCGGCTTCACCGGCCTCTCCGCTGACAGTGAGAACCTTCTGATCCAGCAGAGATGGCGGCATACCCATGGGGCCGGAAGATTCCACAGCGACCGCGCGCCCCTGCTTCTCGAGAGTCCGGAAAGCAGTGGCCGGAACATAGTCGACAACCTGCCATCCTTCCGGAACTGGCAAGAATCCCGGCCAGGAGGACGCCGACTGCGCATGCACCCGATACGGCAGCGCGGTGAGCGAAGCTTCTTTGTCCTCCGCATTGTCGGATGATTTTGCCTGCGCAAAGGCACGCACTGCGATGTCTTTAATCTCCGCGGCAGTGACGATGATGTCGTCGGGAAGCGCGTGTAGCGCAATTGTGCGCATGGCGAGCGGGCCGATCGGGGTCTTCACCCATACCTGTGACATTGCTGGCGCAGCGGTGGGCTCGGGCGATGAACTGATACCGGCGGCGGCGGTCTTTCGTGCGCGGATGCGAAGCAACGTGTTCTCGTCGAGGGCGTAGGCCTTATGGGCTAGGACGCCCAGGTTCTTCAGGGCATCGGGAGTGCCGAAGGTCAGCTCGGCAGCGGGATGAGAAGTGGTCACGGCGAATTACTTGTCCTGGTCTTCCTTGTTGTCTTCGATTGCGGGAGCTGCAAAACGCTCCAGTTCACGGCGGGCAGACGGGGAGAGCTCGACTGCCTTCGCAGTCTTGAGATCAAACATCACCATCACGGTTTCGAGCACAGCCACGATGTGACCATGCTGGTCGGAGATAGTCTGGCGGAGTGTGAAAGAGGTGCGACCGAAGTTGATGATCTCGGTCTCAACCACAACTTCCTGGGTGTCCGGCAAGATAGCGCGGACGTAGTCAATCTCCAGGCGACGCACCACTGCCGCAGGCATACCTGCCCCGCCGCCGAGGCCGCGCATCACAAAGTCGAGACGAGCCTGCTGGGCGTATTCCAGGAATGCGGTGTTGTTAGCGTGACCATACTGATCAAAATCAGACCAGCGGATAGCGACGTTGGTACGAAATGGTGCTGATTCAGTCATACCCAGAACTATAGGCGTTTTCTGGAGCTACGAACCTGCAAATAACGCGAAAGCCCGGGACCTGTGCACTGGTGCGAGCCAGTCCACACGGTTCCGGGCGTTGCCGTTGGCAAAGATCAGATTCGCGGGAAACTGATTAGCGGGTCAGGCGACGGTGAGTGACACGCGACGGGCGTGCAGCCTCCTCGCCGTAACGCTCAATCTTGTTCTTCTCGTAGCCCTCGAAGTTGCCTTCGAACCAGAACCACTTGCCCTCTTCGAAGTTGCCTTCCCATGCGAGGATGTGGGTACAGGTGCGGTCCAGGAACCAACGGTCGTGGGAAATGACCACGGCACAGCCCGGGAAGTTCTGCAGTGCGTTTTCCAGCGAAGACAGGGTTTCGACGTCAAGGTCGTTAGTCGGCTCATCCAGGAGGATAAGGTTTCCTCCCTGCTTGAGGGTCAGCGCGAGGTTCAGACGGTTGCGCTCACCACCGGAGAGAACCTTCGACGGCTTCTGCTGATCCGCGCCCTTGAAACCGAAAGCAGATAGGTATGCACGAGACGGCATCTCGTTCTGGCCGACCACGATGTAGTCGAGACCATCAGAGACAACCTCCCAAACGGTCTTTTCCGGATCGATGTTTTCACGGCCCTGGTCAACGTAGCTGAGCTGAACAGTCTGACCGACCTTGACCTCACCGGAATCCGGCTGCTCCAGCCCCACGATGGTCTTAAACAGGGTGGACTTACCAACACCGTTCGGGCCAATCACACCGACGATGCCGTTACGCGGCAGGGTGAACGACAGATCCTTGATCAGGACGCGGCCATCAAAGCCCTTCTCCAGGTCCTTGACCTCAACAACCTGGTTACCCAGGCGCGGCGGGGTCGGAATCTGAATTTCTTCGAAGTCGAGCTTCTTGTACTGCTCGGCTTCCTCCACCATCTGCTCGTAGCGCTCCAGACGGGCCTTGTTCTTGGCCTGGCGAGCCTTCTGCCCCGAGCGGACCCACGCCAGCTCATCCTTCAGGCGCTTCTGCAGCTTGGCGTCCTTCTTACCTGCAACCTCAAGGCGCTCAGCCTTCTTCTCCAGGTAAGTCGAGTAATTGCCCTCGTACGGGTAGAGCTTGCCGCGGTCGACCTCACAAATCCAGCCAGCGACGTGATCCAGGAAGTAACGGTCGTGAGTCACGGCCAGGACAGCGCCCGGGTACTTAGCCAGGTGCTGCTCGAGCCACAGCACAGACTCGGCGTCCAGGTGGTTAGTCGGCTCGTCGAGAAGCAGCAGGTCCGGCTCGGAGAGCAGCAGCTTTGCCAGTGCTACACGACGACGCTCACCACCGGAGAGGTGAGTAACCGGCTCGTCCGCCGGCGGGCAGCGAAGCGCATCCATTGCCTGCTCAATCTTGGAATCCAGCTCCCAAGCATCAGCGGCGTCGAGCTCCTCCTGGAGCTTGCCCATTTCTTCCATGAGCTCGTCGGTGTAATTGGTGGCCATCTCCTCGGCGATGGCTTCAAAACGAGCCTTCTTCTCGAAGATGTCGCCGAGGCCCTCCTCGACGTTGCCGCGAACGGTCTTCTCCTCATTCAGCGGAGGCTCCTGCAGCAGGATGCCGACAGTGGCGCCCGGCTCCAGGAAAGCTTCACCGTTACTCGGCTGATCAAGGCCAGCCATAATCTTCAGAATCGACGACTTACCTGCGCCGTTCGGACCGACCACGCCGATCTTTGCGCCCGGGTAAAACGCCATGGTGACGTTGTCGAGAATAACCTTATCGCCGTGCGCCTTGCGCACGTTTTTCATCTGGTAGATGAACTCACCCATGGTGGAATTTCGTCCCCTCGTAGAAAGGAAATAAGCAATCCCTGTAGAGGTTACGCATAGGAACCAAAAGGCACAATCTACATGGGCGTACCCGCAATCCTTTCCCACCAAAATCTCTGCCAGGCTCCTAGCAAAACTAGCTGCGAGATAACGCTGCCGAATCGTATGCGATCCCTCCCCTTTCTCAGCAGCGTCACCTCACGTGCAGTAATTACCCCTCCCCTCTTTCCGCTCTTTCAGCGGCTCCCCCTCATTCCGCTCTACAACGATGTACTGGCTCCTGGGTTAGAACGGCGCACTGACTCCTGCATCAGCCATTTCTCGCTGCTCCGAACTAGCTGCACCTGTGTTCCCCGCCTCACCAGCGCCGCCCGTACTAGCAGTGAAGGTGCGCACGGCCCCGGCCTGAGACGCAACTGTCTCAGTAACCGAAGCTTCCGAATCCCCAGTCGATGACTCACCAAGACCAGTCGGCGACTCATGCGGCTTCTCAGTCATAGTCTTCACCGTTGCCAGGTGACGGCGCAGATTCGGACCTACCGCCTTAGCAATGATCTTCTGGCGCTGATGCTTCGTACCATCATCGCCCTCCCAGCGATCCGTACGAACGTGACCGTGGACAATGACGGCTTGGCCCTTCCACACCGTGTTATTCACGTTCTCGGCGAGCTTGCCCCAACATTCAACATCAAAATATGACGTCTCCGACTGCTCCCAACCATTCTCCCCCTTCCATGACTTGCTGGATGCCACAGAAAACTTGCAGACCTTTGCCCCAGAATTGGTATTTCGATTTTCCACATGATGGACCACATTGCCCACCACGGTAATAACTGCCTCAGACATCGGGCTCCTCCCCCAAAGAAAGCGTTTACCTACTGCGGCCGAATAATTCGAAGGTGTCTCATTCGTGCCGTGCCAATTACTTTTCCGGCTTCGAGAAACAAATGAAAGAGGTACATAAAAAGCCTGTGGATAAGTTTGTCGAAAAGACAACTATCCACAGGCTACGTATGAAGTTGAGGGGCGAAGTCGCGGCAATCCTCGTCGTCAAGCATGCAAAATCAGCTTAACGACGCTACCTTCCGCGCCTCTTCGAGGCATCAATCGGATTATCCATGTGCACCGGATGCTGCGCGTCAACCTCCGAGGTGTAGTAATCGCGCTCATCCTCGCCGCCAACACCGACCTGCTGGCTCATGCGAGCGAGCATTTCGTTGTAAGCGGCCAACTCCTCATCATTGTTGCGGTCCGCGACGCGGTCGTAGCGGGCTGCATCCTTTTCATCGGAACGCCGCCACTGTACAAACAGCGCAACGGTGACGATGTAGAGCGGAACCTCACCGGCAGCCCACGCGACGGCACCACCAACGTTCTGATCTTCCAGGAGATTCACTGCCCAAGGGAGATCCAGGCTGGCGTAGTAGGTCTCGGCAAGCACCTGCTGCGACTGCATCAGCGAAATACCGAACCAAGCGTGGAACGGCAACGACCCCATCAGCGTGACCAGCTTGACCGACGGCTCAATCTGCTGTGGTGCAGCATCGACACCGATAATGACCCAGTAGAAGATGTAACCGGAGATCAAGAAGTGGATGTTCATGAACACGTGGCCCGCGTGCTCATCAGCCAGGAAGTCGTAAATCGGTGTCATGTAGAGCAGGTAAAAGCCCGCGACGAACTGCACCGTTGCCACAACCGGGTGCGTGAGGAAACGCGACACCGGGTTGTTGATGAAGACCACCAGCCACTCACGAATACCAGGCAGACCATCGCGGCCGGCCGGCTTCAGCGCACGCAGCGCGAGCGTAACTGGGCCGCCCAGGACCAGCATGACCGGAATGCCCATGGAGTAAAGCATGTGGGCGATCATGTGAACCGAGAACAGAGCCGGCATGTACACGCCCAGCGCGCTGCACGAAGTAAACAGCAGCGTGGCACAGCCGGCGAGCCACCACAGGGTGTTGGACAGCGGCCAGGTACCGCCGCGCTTCTTCAGCAAGTAGAGCCAGTACAAGTAAATCCACGCGGCAATGATGGCGGCAGAGCCGAAGAAGATGTCAAAGCGCCACTGCGTGAACATGGCCTCCCAACCGAATGGGATCTCCAGGTTGTAACCTAGCTTGACCTGCATCTGCGTAATCGACGGCAGGCCCTCACCGCCGGCCTGCTCAGAGAAATTCGGTGGCGGCGGAGTACGGCCCAGAGCTACGGCAACGCCGATTGTCAGCGCCATGATGATGACCTCGACAATGGCCAGACGCCAGAATGGACGATTCGACTGAGCGCGCTCAATCTCCGGAATGGTGATCTTGCGGTGCACATAGCCGCATAGGCCCAGCAAGATAGTGAGAACGGCCTTGACCAGCACCATGATGCCGTAGTTGTTGCTGACCAGGTCAGACCAGTCAATGTTGATGGCTGCGTTAATGAAGCCGGAGGCAGACATGGCGATGAAAGCCACCAACGCCACGAAAGAATAGCGCTTCACTACCTCTGGCATCCATTCACCGCGACGACGCGCGTGGCCAACCAGCGCCATCAAACCGCCGACCCAAAACACAGTGAAGGTCAAGTGCCAGATGTAGGAGTTAGTGCCGTAGTCATGGGCACCACCGGAGGCATTGTGGCTTACAACCGCCAGCGGCATCATCGACACCAAGCTGATGGCGAAGAACACCGGCTGCCAAATCCACTTACGAGTCAGCGATGAACCAAGCGCCACAATGCCCGCAAAAATAGCTACCCACAGCCACGCCAAGCCCTCCTTGGTCTGCTCCAACGACACAGCCCAGTTACTCAGCTGAATCGTCGTCGACAGCGGCTGGCCCGACACATCGGAGAGCACCAGCGGAATCTCCATCAGCGCCATGAGGCCCCAGCCGAGCATGGCCCACATACCCGTGCGGGATGCCGTGTAGCCGTCGAGGCCCAAAGTGCCGTCGGCACGCTGCTTCGTACCGAAAGCGGCGAGCATAAACGAACCGACACCGAGGCAGGCGAGCAGCTCACCGGCCGCCTTCGCGAACGGGAACCCGAAGGTGGTGATTGTGCCGGGATCGGGAATACCCAACGTGGCGCGCGAATCCATGTTGAACGCCATCGAGAGCAAACCAGCTAGAACGCCGCCGATAAGTACAAAAACAACGTACCAACCAGCAGATTTACGGACTTTCTTATCCTTGCTAACAGGCGGAGAGGTCTCGGCCTTGGTCGTGGCAGTCATAGCCCTAAGCTTAGCGACCAAAGTCCCTAGAACAGAACCGGTTGTGATTGGCTACATTAGAGACGCTACAATGCTTTTCTTAGCTAGCCTCCATAGCTCAGTGGACAGAGCAGTCGGCTTCTACCCGATTGGTCGAGGGTTCGAATCCTTCTGGGGGCGCGTTTTCTACCCCCGTCTTGAACTGGTGTTTTACGAGTTCAGGCGGGGGTTTACCCTATCTAACTACCCCCGCTAATGTAGGCTCAGATTGGCTCTTGTTGGTTTAAATGCAGCGGAAATGCAGCGGATTTTGGGCATGAAAAAGGTGCCCCACCGGCCAGCTGTTCGGAAATCCCGAACAGCTCAAACCAGCGGGGCAACGGCTCTTCATTAGTTCTCGGTCGGTGGATTCCTGGCTGTCGGTAGCGCCTGCGAATCTCCCACACTTGGTGCCGCAAACCGGCGCTACATCCGAGCCCGTGAACTGGCTCAAGCACCCCGCTCTGGTAACCCGCATTCGACACCAGAGCAGAATATTCCGCAGCCCAGATAGCTGCCGGGCTACTCATCTCCCATACCAAGTACGCTGCAGCGGAAGCAATCTACGAACCAGCCACTGGGGCCATAGCCCGGGAATTTGATGTCGCCACTCAGCTACTGCCAGTGTGGCGAGAACTGCTCGAGAGAACACGAACATGCGGCGGGCGACGTATCGGGGGTGTTTTACACTAGGTTTTGAGGTCAAATTTACCCCCGTCGTGTGGTCAAAGATTGAAAACCATTCACCTTAACGCAGAATAAGGGCAGTCATAAAGAACGCCAAGAAAGGAATCATGCGATGGCCGCCCACACCGCCAAACGAGTCCTCATCATCGCAGCCTGTGTTGCAATTCCGTTCGCCGCTGCCTGCGGATCAAACAACGACCCCTCCCCATCAAGCAGCAACATGTCGACCAGCTCGACATCAACGCCCTCGCCGTCAAGCACCACGTCCACTGAATCCACCACTGATTCTCCGTCTGAATCATCAAGCCCAAAGAACAGCCCCAACCCCACCCTCGAGCACACCACCGAACCTACCTCTTCGCCCCGTGGAGGTGAGTCCACGTCCGCACGCCCAACCGGGTATACCGAAGCCCCAGGCCAAGCAGAACCATCTGAAATGAACAAAACCGTGGCATCCTGCGGCGACCCCGCTTTGCATGAGACCGGGACAACATTCTTCACCGACGGTTCAAGCGGCTGGACGCAGCAGTGCGCCTCCCAGATGATGGCGCAGCAGCCGGCGGCGACACCAGAACCAGCTCCGGCTCCCGCCGCGCCGGCTCCTGAACAGCAAGAATACTACGTAACCCCAGGCGCTTACTGTTCAGGAGGAGGAACAGGAGTCAGTAAGAACGGCACACCTATGACCTGCTCCGCCGGCCCGGACGGCCAAGCCCGCTGGCGCTCTCAATAAACAAAGGAAACGCAATGACTTTCGAAGACCGCACTACGCAAGCCGCCGCAAGGAAGCCGTTCTATAAGCGCTGGTGGTTCATCTTACTGACGGTGCTAATCGTTCTCGCCCTCGTATTTTTCGGTGTGGTGTTATACGAGGCAAAGCGCATCGCCGGTGATATCGACGCCTCAGTTGATGATTGCAAGGAGCAGGTCATCAACCGCGCTAAATACCCTGGGGGCGCGAGAATCGTTGACTACGACGTGGAACATTCTCCTGTAGAAAATTCCAACCACGCTGTTCGTGTAACTGGTGAAGCTGACTTCCCAAATGGATTCGGGACACCGGTGCGGATGACGTTTGAATGTCCAAACATCATTGTATTCGGCTCCGACGGATACAAAGTGCTCGATGTATATGTCCACGAAAAGTAAGGCCGTCTCTCTCCCCCCCCCCTTCCCTTATCTAGAATGACGATTCACATGAATAAGAAATTCCTCGCAGGCGCATTATTAACCACGATTCTCGTCAGCGCCTGTGGCACTGACGAATGGGCAAGCGCTGAAGACGAACGCGATGCATACGCATCTCTTCTATGCAGCCGGGCACTTAAGGATGACGCGGCAGCACAGCAGGTGTTTACAGAGATCCTTACTAACAAAGATGATTACTCGCATGCAGATTACAAGGCTGCGATGAAGGGGATGCTGCATCTGGAGGGCGCCGAGGCTATCGGCGGAGAGAACCTGGAGATTGACGCTGCGGGTGACGGGTCATGCAGTGGGTGGCTGTGGAATAAGTACCGGGAGCAGAATTGGGATGACGAGCAGATGCGGAATTTTAAGCCGTCTGATGCTCGTGAATTGGGTTTGCTTGAGGATTAACGGTAATGGGAAGAGGCGCTCAATCCGATACAGCATCAGGGAGCGCCCCACTCCTACGCCCCCGCAGTATCGACGGAAACAAATAGTGCGCTCAACAAGGTGAGATCCCATTGGCAAAACGTGTCTATCTTTACGCTGACGAAACAGGAAACCTCGACTACACAGGAACACCTAACCCCCAGGGTGGTGGCGCCTCAACATACTTCGGTTTCGGCACCGCAACCTTCAGCACAGATCATCACGGCGACAATCTGCTCCAGGGGCTTCATCTAAGGGCTCAGTGCGCAAAACAAAATATGAAGCTCACTAGGGGCTTCCACGCTGTCGATGATTCCGCGCGGACCCGCAATGAAATGTTTCAAGAAATCAAAAGACAAGCGCCACGGTTCGACACAACCTTTCTCTACAAATCCAACGCTTACGAATCTGTTAAGCAAGCAGGACCTATGCGTTTATACAAGATGGCGTGGTACCTGCACTTAAAGGAGATTGCACTACAGGTATCCCGACCTGAGGATGAGCTTTTCGTAATCGTGGCCGAGTTCGGAACCAAAGGAATTCGAAAGGCCGCATTCGAGGCGGTCCACGACGTCTGCCAACAAATTAAACGAAACATCACCTTGTGTGTATGGACATCACAATCAGCCTGGGGGCTCCAAGTTGCTGATTACGGATTATGGGCAGTGCAGCGACATCTTGAAGGCAAAAAATGCTCTTGGTACAAGCCGTGTATCGAGCCAACTCTTGCTAGTACTTTCACGCCCTGGGGAATGCCTTAGACATGCTGAAACCGGCTATCTCACCTATCAGGGTGGGAAGTCCTCCCCTGGAGGACTTATCGCCGGTTTCAACCTCATTTTACCCACACCAGAAAAACTACGCAAAGGACACCACCTAACGCGCCCCAACATGACCGATGCAGACTCCGCCTGCGAACCCTGGCGCGTAACAGACTGAGCCCCAGTAGTGACATCAGTCCGCGCACGGATCAACTACGTAGCGAACGGACGCACCTCAAGAACCATCCCACTGCCCTCGGCAAGCGTGAACAATACAGAAAGCAAAAAGGCTCAGTGCCGAAGGACCACTACCGCGCACCAGACGGCACTACCCAGCCAGATCAAGGCTTCCGCAAGAGATGAACGCGTCGCGTGTTCATGTGGAGCCGTACTGAGGTTTAGCAGTTTGGCCAGATTAAACGCTCGGATGTGCAAAACCTGCCGTCAACTTTCAGCGTTGGGGCGGCCACGGTGAGGAAAGCTCATAGCTGTCTGCAAAAAGTTCTCGATGTCGCAGCCGGTGAAATGGCGCTGGCCGTGGTGTGGGCCTGCCGAGCAAACCGGAAGCTGCCAAGATGTACCTGGCCGCTGAGCGGGTCAAGAAACTAGACAAAGACTCCAAGCGCGCTGAGCCCATCTCGCTTCTGGCAACCGCCGGACTGTAGTAGAGCAAGGTGACGGTACTGCGAGTACGTGACGTTTTTGTTCTGCGCGGTCGTATGCATGTGGAGCGAAGCGCCGTGACAGTTCGGTGAGAGGTCATTACCGGCACGCCGAAGATCTATGAGCAGCTGATGGTGGCGGCGCCGAAGCGGATCACGCGGAGGCTAAAGCCACATTTGAAGGATGAGTTTCCGGATGCGTTTCTGTGGCTTGCGATTGATGGTGACCCGTTGCCGACGCCGAGTGAGCCGGATTGGTATTACTGAGATCTTGAGCGGGTGATGAAGGAATACGGAACGCGTATGTGATGCCGCACGGCCTGCGGGGGACTGACGAAAGGCAGCGGCGCTAACCCAAGGATTGAACAGCGCCAGCCCGGCCACCACTCTGCCGCAATGAGCCTAGATATCTACGTAGAACTCAAGGAAGACAACCTCGATACTGTCGCATAAGGTATCGAATCTGCTTGGTGATAGCCAGGTAGGTTAAATCTGCCCGTCGCTTTCTAGTTCAGGTGTCGTGGGAATGTCGTGGGGTGGCGCCTATTTGCCCTGTTCATACAGGTAGTTGGGGTTTTCCAGGTGGGTTCGAATCCTTCTGGGGGCGCAAAAATAACCCGCCTGAACTGGTTTTATACCAGATGCAGGCGGGTTTTTACTTCTTAGTTCTTCTTGTTATCCGCAGGATCCGGGCGCAAGTAGCGGTCAACCATGTCGACGACCTCTTCGACAGATTCCTTGTCTAGCGTCGCGTCCTTGCCATCCGGGCGCCACACCAGCACCATCGTCTGAATCAGACGGTAAATGTTGCGCGCCAGCAGATATGGATCGTGCTCGCGAATAGTGCCGTCTTCCTGCCCGTGACGGACACCGGGGAGAATGAATTTCTCCACAATTTCCAGCTGTGTATCGCTCATCTCTCCAGTGAGCGCTTCTAAGACACGGTCGGGATCTGTCTTGACCAGGCCAGGGAAAAAGTCACTTTCGATGATGCGTTGAACGACGATTCGAATACGCAGCAACATGCGAGCGCGCGAATCGCCAGGGACATAGCGGAGCCCCTCAAGCATGTGCAGGATTTCGCGGTTGGTCACTTCCCCCAGAAGCTCACCAATGTCAGCGTATCGACGATATACGGTCGGACGCGAAACTCCTGCCTTGCGAGCAATTTCTGCAATCGAAGTCCTACGCAAGCCCACAGTCATTACGCTTTCGCGCGCAGCGGCAATGATGACATCATCGACGGATGGTTTCTGTGCCGCAGTGGTGCTTTGAGCAGCGTCGCCAACACGCCTCGTCTCATCCATGTAACTATTTCTCCCGTTGGAATCCGAACTCAGAAGTAATTTTATCAGGCAAATAGGTCGATTTAGTTCATGCCCCGTTGTCCAATTCTAAGATCTTACTTTCCAGTTAATTTCGTTTCCCCCACAATTCGCTCCACAAACCACACGGCAATCCACACGCCCGACCACAGCACAATCCACATCGCTAAGCTGGGCGTAGTCAGCGTGTGCCCCACAGCCCAGTCCGGGCACAAAATAAGGCGCACTGCAGAATCATGCCGAATCTCAGCGAAAGGTGAAATCATGGCTCAGCCCGATCCCGACCTCCAGCTCTCCCCTGAGCTCGACCGCATCGTGTGGATTGACTGTGAGATGACGGGCCTCGAACCCGAGCGCCACGTCATTGTCGAAATCGCGGCTCTCGTCACCGATGCCAACCTCAACGTCCTCGGGGAAGGCGTGGACATCGTCGTGCACGCGTCCGAGACCGAATTGGCGCAGATGGATGATTTCGTCACCAAGATGCATGCGAAGTCCGGCCTGGATCAGGAAATTCGCGACAGCAAGACTAATGTCGCCGACGCCGAACAGGCTGTTTTGGACTACATCCGTCAGTGGGTTCCCGAGCCGCGCACCGCCCCACTGGCAGGCAACTCGATTGCCTCCGACCGCAAGTTCATCCACCGCTACATGCCAGAGCTCGACCAGCACCTGCACTACCGCATGATTGATGTCTCTTCCTTCAAGGAACTTGCCCGCCGCTGGTACCCCCAGGTCCTCAAGGGCGCTCCAGAAAAGGGTCTCGCTCACCGAGCTCTTGCAGATATCAAGGAGTCGATCCGCGAGCTGGACTACTACCGCCGCGCCATGCTTCTGCCCCACCCCGGCCCCGAAGGCGACGCTATTTCTGCCGCAAGCAAGGAATCGACGGAAAAGTACGGTGAGATTCGCGGCTAGCTCGCTTTACGACGACCCAAACCCCACCCTTTCCCAAATTCATCCGGGTTGACCTGCTGTTTTTGTTTCCAGCCCACTGTGGGCTACCATATAGTTCGCTGCAGAGATGAGCTGAGAAAACAGCTCCTTTCATGCGGTAATGGTGACTGTAGTTCAGTTGGTAGAGCACCAGGTTGTGATCCTGGGTGTCGCGGGTTCGAGTCCCGTCAGTCACCCCAAGTAGAACCCTCGGCCAGGTTTTTCCGGGCCGAGGGTTTTTGTGTTTCCGCCTTAGCAACTGCGTTTATGGTTGGCGGCGGCGGGCCAATCCAAGTTACTGACTGCGTTTATGACAAAAATGGCCTG
>NZ_KV795639.1:0-35522 GCF_001809065.1 Corynebacterium sp. HMSC055G02
GCCCGGAAAAGACACACTTTTCTTTACTTAACCCTCCTTGGGCGCTATTTCGTCAGCAGGTAATTCTGCGGGGGAGCGTTCGGCTATCAAAAGCCGAACCTATGCTCCGAATATTTAGCGGGTAGCCTCGGCGAAGACAGCCTGTGCAACACCAGAGACGGTGCCTGCAATCTTCACAGCTTCCCAGACCTGCTCCTTGGTCAGACCAGCATCGCGGACGACCTTTGCGTGAGAAGTCACGCAAGCTTCACAGCCGTTGATGGCAGAAACTGCCAGAGACCACAGCTCGAAGTCTTCCTTCTCGACACCCGGATTGGAGATGATGTTCATGCGCAGGCCGAACTTGACCTGTGCGTAGTCATCACCGAGCATGTGGCGAGTGCGGTAAGCAACGTTGTTCATGCCCATAACGGTGGCCGCACCAAGTGCAGACTCGAAAGCCTCGTCAGACAGGTGCTCCTTGGCTTCCTCGGCGATCTCGGAGAAAACGGTCTCGTTGCGGGTGGCAGCAGCGGATGCAAGCAGGGTACCCCACAGCTGCTGCTCGGAAAGTTCCGTAGAACGGGTGAGAGTGCCAAGGTTCAGCTTCATGTCCTTGGCGTACTCCGGTAGACCGGAACGAAGGTTATCGATGCTCATATGAGTTACTTCAGCTCCTGCTTCAGAACGTCCATCTTGTCGATGTTCTTGGTCGGGTCATTCTTCTGCCAGTTACATGCGCAGACCTCTTCAGACTGAAGAGCGTCGAGAACACGCAGAACCTCGTCAACGTTACGACCGACAGCGTCCGGGGTAACGGAGACGAACTGAATGATGCCGTCCGGGTCAATGATGAAGGTTGCGCGGTCTGCAACACCGTCAGCGTTCTCGACACCGAGTGCACGCATCAGGTCATGGCGGATGTCGGAGAACATCGGGAACGGGATGTCCAGCAGTTCCTCGTGGGTTGCACGCCAGTTGAAGTGGGAGAACTCATTGTCGCCAGAGCCACCGAGAATAACGGTGTCACGGTCCTCGAATTCCTCATTCAGCTTGCCGAATGCAGCAATCTCAGTCGGGCAGACAAAGGTGAAGTCCTTCGGGTAGAAGAAGACGACCTTCCACTTACCCTCGTAGGACTCATTGGTTACCTGCTCGAAGTAGTCATCCGGAGAAGAAGCGTTTGCATCACGCAGGTTGCCGCCCTTCAGAGCGGTCAGAGAAAACTCGGGGAACTTGTCGCCAACAGTCAAAATTGCCATGGAATCCTCCTGAATGTATTCCTTTTGGGGTCACACACCATTATGCCTATGGATTCCCGAACCGTCAAGAGGAAAAAGTTAATAAGCTCGTGTAGGCTTATAGGTATGCGTAATAGAGATTATCGGCCCACTTTGCCTCAGTTACGTGCCTTTGTCGCGATTGCCGATACCGGTCACTTCGGTCAAGCCGCTGCCCGCCTCGGCATTTCACAGCCCAGCCTGTCACAAGCGCTTTCCACCCTTGAGCAGGGACTGGGGGTGCAGCTTGTAGAGCGTTCGACTCGCCGAGTGCTGGTGACGCCACTCGGTCGCGGTCTGATTCCATATGCCCGCCAAGCATCTGAAATTGTTGACGAGATTGTTGCTCGCGCCTCTGGCCGTACAGATGATTTGTCCGGACCACTATCCATTGGTGTTATCCCTACGGTTGCTCCATACGTGCTGCCCAACTTCCTCCAGTTGGTTCGTGACGAGCTGCCAGATCTAAAGCCTAGGATTGTCGAAGAGCCGACCGAGCGCCTCATCGAATCACTTCGCTCCGGCACCATTGATGCAGCCATCATGGCACTGCCATCCGATGTGCCTTCCTTTGAAGAGATTTACCTCTACGACGAGGAGTTCTACATCGTCGTGCCAGAGGATCATCCGCTGGCAGGTAAGGAAGACGTAAAGCTTGAGGCAATCAGGGACTTGGACTTGCTTCTGCTTGACGACGGTCATTGCCTGCGCGACCAGGTGTTGGATATTTGTCGCAAGGTCGATGCTGTTCACGGCGAGACCTCCAGCTTGGAAACACGGGCGGCTTCTCTATCCACCGTCGTGCAGTGTGTTGCCGGTGGGTTGGGGCAGTCGCTTGTACCGGAATCGGCTGTCAAGATTGAGGCCGACCGCCCCGGCCTGGCTGTTGCACGATTCGAAGGTCCGGCACGGCCGGGACGCACCATTGGGCTGGTTCACCGCGCATCATCGGTACGCGGCGGCGAGTTCAATCGAATTGCTGAACTGGTACGGCAGGCATACATGGACGCTGTTGCCTAAAGCTCTCTTGGCGCATGTTGCAATAGCGTACGAAATAAGCAAAAACCGGGCTGGCAGTTCCAGCCCGGTTTTTCGCGTTTATCCCTGAATAATTCGCAGCGATCCCAACCTGACCTCGCCGTATTCATCAGATGCAGCCAAGTCAACGTCCGCTTCAAAGCGCCAGCCGTGGTCGCCCTCAGGGTCATCGAGTATCTGGATCACATGCCATAGGCCCTCACCAGCCTTGCGGTCAATCGAAATCATATCGCCGCCGCGAGCCTTTGCATCGATCCCTAGGTCATCGTATTCATCGAAGTAGTCATCCATTGCGGCAGGCCAATCTGGCGCATCGTCGAGGTAGTTGTCCAGGTCGGCCAGCTCCTCCTCCTTTTCAAAGGCAAAGAGCTGCACGTGGCGAAACATGAGATTGCGCACCATACGGGTAAATGCACGTTCGTTGCCTGTAAGGGGCCGCGACTCGTCGGTGCCAAAAGCCGCTTCCTTGAGAGTTTCCTCGTCCAATGGCTTGTCCGGATCGGCCATTTGCGCCCATTCATCCACCAGGGAGTTATCCACCTGCACAACGAGCTCGCCGAGCCATTCCACAATGTCCCGAAGTTCCTCGTTAGCGGCTTCCGGTGGGAGAGTATGTCGCAAAGTGCGCCAGGCATCGGTGAGGTAGCGCAAGAAAATACCTTCAGAGCGGGCAATTCCGTACTCAGATACCACGTCCGAGAAAGTCATGGCCTTTTCCACCATCTCGCGCACTACTGACTTGGGCGACAGCGAAAATTCACGCACCCACGGGTGACCTTGAGCATAGGTGTCGAATGCACCCTCCAGCTCGTCGGCAAGCGGCATCGGCCATGTGATGTCTTCGACGATGTTCATACGTTCGGTGTAATCAACACCCTCGGCCTTGAGCGCGGCGATTTCTTCACCGCGTGCCTTTTTCTGCTGCGCGATGAGCAGTGGGCGAGGGTCTTCCAGAATTGACTCAAACACACTGATGACATCGAGTGCGTAGTTCGGGCTGTCCTTATCCAACAGTTCGAGCGCGGCGATGGCGAAAGGCGACAGCGGCTGATTGAGCGCGAAGTCACGCTGCAGCTCCATTGTCAGCTCGGGGCGGCAGTCATCGCCCTCGCCATGCGTGACGACGATTCCCGCGTTGACCAAACCGCGGTAGAGCTCAATTGCGGTCAGAATAGCCTCATTTTGCTGGTGGCGGGTGTCGTGATTGGTGCGCAGCAGATGACGCATGTGTTCGTAGGTATCGCCACCACGTGCAATGACGTTGAGCAACATACCGTTGGTAACTGCAAAGCGGCTGGTCAGCGGTTCCGGTGGCTGAGAAACGATTTTGTCGAAGGTCTTCTCCGACCATGTCACTTCGCCCTTGGGAACGGACTTCAGCCGCAACTTCTTCAGTTTGGCCTCATCCTGGCCGGCACGGCGCCGCAGCTTGGCGTTTTCGATTTCGTGTTCAGGTGCTTCGACAACTACGGTGCCCTCGGTGTCGTAGCCAGCACGGCCGGCGCGTCCAGCGATCTGGTGGAACTCGCGTGACTTGAGAATACGGCTACGACGGCCATCGAACTTGGCCAAACCGGTAATCAGCACCGTGCGAATAGGCACGTTGATGCCGACGCCGAGGGTATCCGTGCCACAGATGACCTTCAGCAGACCAGTCTGAGAGAGACGCTCAACCAAACGACGGTACTTCGGCAGCATTCCCGCATGGTGGACGCCAATGCCCTGGCGCACCAACTTGGAAAGAACTCGACCAAAGGCCGTGGTAAACCGGAAATCGCCAATCTCTTCGCGAATCCGCTCCTTCTCCTCCTTCGTCAGCAGCTTCAGACCGGTCAGTGCCTGAGCCTGTTCAGCTGCTTGGCGCTGGGAGAAAAAGACGATGTAGATTGGGGCTTTGCCGGATTCCAGCAACTCCGCCAGCGTGTCATGAACTGGTGTGTAGACATAGTGGAAATCCAGCGGTACCGGGCGCGTCGTACCTGTAACGAGGTTGACGTCGAGTCCCGTGCGTTCCTTCAAATCCGTCTCAAACTTTTGAGTATCGCCGAGAGTGGCGGACATCAACAGGAATTGGCAACGGGAAAGCTCGAGCAAGGGCACTTGCCATGCCCACCCGCGATCGGGATCCGCATAGAAGTGGAATTCATCCATTACCACCTGGTCAATATCGGCGTCGGCCCCGTCGCGCAGGGCGATATTGGCGACAATTTCCGCAGTTGCGCAGATGATGGGTGCACCACCGTTGACGGTGGCATCGCCGGTCATCATACCGACGTTCTCAGCGCCAAAGACCTCGCAGAGGGCAAAGAACTTCTCGCTGACCAAGGCCTTAATAGGCGCTGTGTAAAAGCTGCGCTGGCCACGAGCGAGGGCGCAGAAGTGGGCAGCAATAGCCACCATGGACTTGCCCGACCCTGTCGGAGTGGCAAGGATGACGTGGTCGCCACCAGCGAGACCAATAGCGGCCTCCTCCTGGGCCGGGTAGAGCGTGATGCCCTGATCCCTGGTCCAGGCAATGAACGAGTCCATAATCGCATCGTCGAAAAGGGACTCTGGAACCTCAGCTAGGTCGGGAAGCATTTCAGATAGTGACACGCTTCCCACCCTAGCGGTAACCCCGGATTAGAAGCGGAACCAGGGCTTCCAGCCGCGCCGACGGCGAGGTTGTTCCGGTTCACCGGATTCTTCGCTTTCCGCCTGCTCTTCCCGAGGCTGTTCTGACTCAGGCTGTTCGGCAGTGCCGTCTGCAGAAAACTCCGCAGACCTATCATCCGCCGAGGCCGACTCGGGTTCTTCCGAGTATGCGTCAGTGTCCTCTGATGTAGTTGCCGAGGAATCCGAGTTGGCCGGGGTCTCCGCCTCGTCGTCAAGCGAGGAAGAATCCTCTACTGGGCGCAGCGGTTGAGAAGCGAGGAACTTTTCGAACTCAGCGCCAATCTCGTCGGCGGAAGGCATCTCGCCGTTAGGTCCAAGCAGGGGAGAAGTCTCCAGCTCTTGACGACGTTGAACTTCCTGGTCGTACTGTTCCTCGAGAAGATTGACCAGCTGAGAGACCTCGCCGGAATCATTCGTCTGCGTATTGAGCAGCTCCGCCACCCGCGCGGATTCCTTCTCCAACGCCTCAAGCGGGAGCTCGAGCTTGGCTAGTTTTGCTACCTCCTGCAACAGCCGCAGTGACGCCAGCGGATACTCAGAGGCCGCGACATAGTGTGGCACCTGTGCGGTGAAACCAAAGGCATCACAACCGCGGCTTGCGAGCTCGTACTCAATGTTCAGGCTCGCAGCACCCGGAACTGTGACGCGGTTTCCCCAGGTATGCATATCACCGAGTTTCTGCTTATCTGTGCCATGGGCGATGATGCCCAGTGGTCGGGTGTGCGGAACCGTCATCGGAGCCGAGTACAGCGACACAGTCCGACCGACATCGTAGCGCTCCGCCAACTCTGCAACGGCAGTCGAGAAAGCCTCCCACCGCATGTCTGGCTCAGGGCCAGAAAGCAGCAAGAACGGCTTACCGACGTTGTCGCGAACCACATTGAGTGACAGATTCAAATCGGATACATCCACAATCTGGTCGTGGTTCATCGTCACAGAGGGACGGCGAGAACGATAATCAATCAGCTCGTCGATAGAAAAGTTCACCAATGGACGGTGCTCGAGAGCATCCAAGAGGAAACTAGCTGATTCCGAGACGGCATTACCGGCATCCGCATAACCGCTAAGTGCAATGACCAGGGTCAGATGGCCCTCGCTTCCCGTTACGTCAGGAACCGGAAAAACTACCTCGTACATATTGCCCTGAGGCTTGTCGGTCGGATCACTCACGTACGACTACCTCCTGCATCACATTTTTCGTCATTTGAAGTAAACAACCACGATACCGCAGAAACTATTCCAGTTATCCACAAGTAGAAAGTAGTCCACAGATGGGCCGATTTTTCCGGTCGCGCACAAGCAAGGCTGTTGCGGATTCGATAACAATGAGAGCCACCAGATGGCGAGAGGATTGTCCGCTGTCGAGCTATTCCAATGGGGGAAAAGGGGTAAGGAATTAATGGGAAACAAACAGAACTTCGGTGCAGGACAAAAGCCTGAAATTGAGCCGAGTGTTTTTCTGACGAACCTGCCGGGAATCGTTGGATTCTATCCGCGGGGGCAGGTAGTGATTGCGGCGTTGTATCATCAGGTCGAAGATCTCATCGATGGCAAGGTCGAGTTTGATCCGACAGCGCATGCTGGCCCGATGCTGATTAAGGATGTGGCCTCGATGGAGAACAATCCTGACTTGGTGCGGGCAGCCGCGGACTTCCTGCTCGATGAAGGATGCACTCACGCAGATGTGTTTATCATCGACGAATCCTGGGGGATTGAAAAGGACTCCACACCTATTACAGGCTGGCTGCGAGAAGGCGGCCTGCATGAGGTGCGTTTGGCGGGCGTTGCCACTATTGCTGCGGGGGAAGTTGTCACGGACGAGCAGGGAGAGATCGTCGGCATTGTCGGTGACAGTCTGATGACCGACAATGCAAATCTAATCTCTCGGCAGGGAGAGCAGATTTTCAAAAACTATGAGGAGTACCGCAGCTATTTTCGAGGTGGCCAATTCCGCGACAGTAAAGACAGGGCTCTGATTGAACGCCTCCGGGAACGAGCGACAGCCGTTGAGCAGCCTAGGAAGCTCAAAATTGGTTCGGACAATCCCGCGCTCATCGAGCATTTCGACATGCTAAAAGCCGCCGTGGAAAACGTGGCCGATGGTGTGATGGATGCACATGAGGCGGTTCGCGATGAAACCGCGGGATATGCCATTGCTGCAGCACTGACCAACGTCACCTTGCGCGATATGTCCATGATTTTCATTACTACGCAGTTGGCGCAATCAATGGGAGAAATCTGGCGCGAGGCCGCAATCGTCCACCGCGGCAGCCTGCGTGCTAACGCTTTAGCGTGTTTTGCCATCGCAAAGTTCGCGGCTGGGCTGGAGAACTATGCGCAAACAGCTCTCGATGAGGCAGCGGGGGAGCAACCGAATCATTCACTGACTCAGTTGCTGGAAATTGCGGTCGCCAATCAAATTGTGCCGAGGTGCGTTGGCACAATTCTTGGTGCGGCACAAGAGGTGCTGCGCAGGGTATACAAGGTGAAAATGCCGCGTATTGATTAGCGACCCTGCAAGCTGTGCTGCAGTACCTAGCGGTGCGCCGAGTGGGCTCGGTCGCCGAGGTTCTTGGTGTACTCCCATGCATCGGCGACGATGGTTTCCAGCTCCGTATGATTGGGCTTCCATCCGAGCTCGTCCATGGCGCGCTGAGAAGAGGCAATAAGGGTTGCCGGATCACCGGCTCTACGCGGTGCATCCTCAGCAGGAATCGGGTGACCGGTGACCTTACGGCAGGTCTCAATAACCTGGCGAACCGAAAAGCCGTCGCCAGAACCGAGGTTGAAGATACGGTGGGTTCCCGGCGTGTTGGACTCCAGTGCCAAGACGTGCGCATCGGCGAGGTCTTTGATGTGGATGTAGTCACGAACCGCGGTGCCGTCCGGAGTCGGCCAGTCATTGCCAAAGACCATAATCTTGTCGCGGTGACCGAGCGCAACCTGCAGTACCAGGGGGATGAGGTGAGTTTCCACCTCACGGTTTTCGCCAAAACCGCCCCAGGCACCCGCCACATTGAAGTAACGCAAGCTGGTAGCGCCGATGTTGTATGCCTTGGCGTAAGACGAGATGGCGTAGTCCATGGCCAGCTTGGTGGCACCGTAAGGGTTGGTCGGTGCGGTTGGCATGTCTTCGGTAATTGGTGTCTTCTCTGGCTCACCGTAGGTTGCAGCTGTCGAAGAGAACACCAGGTTATTCGTACCGGTATCACGCATTGCGTCGAGTAGCTTCAGGGTTTGGCCCACATTGTTGTGCCAGTAGTCGGAAGGAACCTCAACAGACTCGCCAACAAGCGATTTCGCAGCGAAATGAACGACGCCGTCGAAGCTGTCGGAGGACAGAACCTCGTAGGCCTTGTCCGCCACATCGCCTTCGACTAGGGTCGCGCCCTCTGGCACCGCATCACGGTTGCCAACAGAGAAGTTGTCCAGAATGGTGACGTCGTGGCCAAGAGAAATCAATACTGCCGAGCACACGCTACCGACGTAGCCGGCACCACCAGTGACGAGGAGTTTCATTTGATAATCACCATGATTGCGTGAGACAGAGTATCCGGAATGTCAAGAGAATGATCACCACGGGCGAGAGTCACGCGGCCGGCGGCAACCTCGGCAAGTGCCTCAGTACCCGGCATAATTCCAGCCTTGTGGAGACGCTTCATGTAGCTCTGCTCGACCTGCAGGATTTCGTTAATCTGGACGATCTCAACGGTGTACTCGCCGGGGTTTAGATCGGACAGTCGGCGAACGTTCTCTAACGACTCTGGTGACTGAGTCCCACCGAGGTCTCCCAAACCGGGAATCGGATTGCCGAATGGGGAGCGTGTGTAAGAGTCAAGCACGTCGAGAAGTTTGCGCTCGACCTCGTCACTCATTACGTGCTCCCAGCGGCAGGCTTCGTCGTGAACCTTGTCCCATTCGAGGCCAATGACATCCGTAAGTAGGCGCTCAGCTAGGCGGTGCTTACGCATGACAGCCGTGGCCAGCCTGCGGCCCTCGTCGGAAAGCTGCAAGCTGCGATCTGGGGCAACTACGAGAAGGCCATCGCGCTCCATGCGCGCAACGGTTTGGCTAACGGTCGGCCCCGACTGCTCAAGGCGTTCGGCAATGCGAGCACGCAAAGGAATGATGCCCTCTTCTTCGAGTTCGAAAATCGTACGTAAGTACATTTCCGTGGTGTCAACCAAATCCCTCACGGTTTTCCTCCGATAACACAGTCTTAAAAGTTTTCACTCAAGTATTAGGATAACCACACTTGCGCAAGAAAGATGTTAGGGCTCGCAAATCTAGTGGCTTTGGTGCTGATTAGGCAGCGAAAAGCTTGGTTCGGTGGGCGCTGCTGAGACGGAAGGGAGCGTACGCGATGTCGAAAGTTCGACGTGCAGACGAAAACGCCGACCGCCAGTGTGGATGAAACTCCGGCACGGGGTCGGCATTGAAGTCCAGCTCTATCTCAGGGCTGAAATTAGGAACCCTATCGATGTCACCGCCATGTGGCGTTAGTTTGCGTACTCACGCAGCTTGTCAGCACGGTCACCCTCGCGGAGCTTGGACATAACTTCCCGCTCAATCTGGCGGACGCGCTCTCGAGACAGGCCAAAGTGGCGGCCAATCTGATCCAGCGTGCGGGGCAGGCCATCGTCGAGACCGTAGCGGAGCTTAATAACTTCCTGCTCTCGAATCTCGAGAGTGGACAGAACCTTGCGGACATCGTGGTGACGCAGGGAAGCGACAACTGCCTCCTCGGCATCAGTTGCCTCTGAGTCCTCGATGAAGTCTCCCAGAGGAGCTTCCTCATCAGTGCCCACCGGCATGTCCAAGCTCACCGGGTCGCGGGACTGACGCAGCAGCATCTCAATCTTGGCTTCTGGAATGCCGGATTCCTCTGCCAATTCCTCATTCGTAGCCTCACGGCCGAGTTGCTGGTAGAGCTCACGCTTGATACGAGAAATCTTGTTGACCTGCTCAACCAAATGAACAGGGAGGCGAATGGTGCGCGACTGATCAGCCATACCGCGGGTAATAGCTTGGCGAATCCACCACGTTGCGTAAGTGGAGAACTTGAAACCCTTGGTGTAGTCGAACTTTTCCATGGCGCGGATGAGGCCCAAGTTGCCCTCCTGGATTAGATCCAGCAGAGGCATACCGCGGTTGGTGTAGCGCTTCGCCAGCGAGACCACAAGACGGAGATTGGCTTCGAGTAGGTGGGCGCGTGCAGCCTTACCTTCCTTTGCCAAAATCTTGACATCACGCTTCTTTGCGCGGGTCATTTTCGCGCCGGTCTGCAGCAAATGCTCGGCGTATACACCGGCTTCAATGCGCTTAGAAAGTTCCACCTCTTCTTCAGCGCTGAGAAGAGCAGTCTTTCCGATGCCGTTCAAATACACACGAACCAAATCGGCGGACGGATTGGAGTTATTGCCAGTGCGGCGCCCCTTGTCCCGTGGCTGACCTTCCAGTTCGTCATTTTGAATATCGGCACTCTTCATGAATCTGCCTCCTGGATTTTTAAGTGGACTCGATAACTACAACGCACGGAGTTACGGAAATGTTCCCGTGAAAGTTGATGAATGTCAATAGGGTAATTTTGCCATGCAAATATAATGTTAAGAAAAACTGCCGCGACTAGCATTCTATGAGAACTGTAAAGGGTCCATCATTGACGGATGCGACCTCCATCATCGCTCCAAATTGTCCCGTTTCGACCGTCAAGCCACGATTGCGCAAGTTCTCGACAATTTTTTCTATGACGGGTCCGGCCTCTGGGCCCGGAGCCGCGTCTACCCACGACGGCCGCCGTCCCTTCTTTGTCGCCCCCATCAACGTGAATTGGCTAACAACGAGCACCGGGGCGCCAGCGTCGACAGCGCTGAGCTCGCCATCCAGAATGCGCAGCTCCGCAATCTTGCGGGCCATCGTTTCCCAAGCATCGGCAGTGTCCTCGCGGCCAACACCTACGAGCGCCAAAATGGCGCCGGTATCGCCTCCGTCAACGTGGCCAACAACGGAGCCGTCGACAGTGACTGACGCGGATTTAACTCGGGTGAGAACGGCTTTCATTTACTGTTTATCCTCCAAGAGCTCGGCGGGGAGAATCAGACCATGGCGAACCAAGTCAACGACGATGGGAACTAGGGCGTCCTTGATTGCAGGGACTTCGGACTCATCAAAGGCTCCAAACATTGCCATGATGTCGATGACGGAGCCCAGGGCAGCTTCGGGATGCAGTGCACCCAGGATGGTTGCGACGGACTCATCGATTGAGTGTGTCCAGGCGGGGCCGTCGGTGCGTGAGATGCGCGTATCGAACTCAGTGAAGCCCTGGCCGCTGTCGACGTCGGCAAGCGAAACGCGTTCTAAGGCGACGCCGGGTCGCACAGTAAAGGCAGCTTCGAGGATGGTGTTAGCAGTTTGTGCGCGAAGCCATTCGGCGCGGCCGAGATACTCCTGGGCTTCGGCGCCGAAGGGAGCGGCCAAAGGCTGCGGCATTTCTTCGCACACGGCGGAAGTCGGGCCGGCAATGCGTTGGACTGTGATGTAGCCGAACCCGATGCCTGTCACGCCGCTGTTGCGGAAGTGCTCCAGCCAGGCACGGGAGCGCTCGCAGCCTTCTGGGCTGCGGGGGTCGATGGACTCGTCTCGAAGCCAGGTGCCGATGTATTCCGCCGGCGTGGCGACATCTCGTTGTGTTACCCACACTTCGAGGCCTTCAGCAGGGAGCCAAGAGGCGATGCGCTGTTGCCAACTTTCGCCTTCGATATGGGCCCAAGCACCGAGCAGATGCGCCGTGCCGCCGTCGGTGAGATGGTCGGCCAGACCGCGGATCATAAGTTCGGTGGCACCGTCCAGATTCAATCCTGAGTCACGGTAAACATGTTCCACACTTGGCAGCCCTACGACGAACGGCGGGTTCGCCACAATGCGGTCAAACTTCTTGCCTGCAACCGGTTCAAACCACGAACCTTCGACGGCCTGCGCCTGGTCGAAGCCATTTGCGGCGAAAGTAGCGCGGGCAAAAAACAGCGCCCGGGGGTGAATGTCCGTCGCGACAATCGACTTTGCATCCGGCTGGGCAAGACTCTGGACGCCACAACCGGCACCGAGGTCGAGTACGGATTCCACCGCCGAGGTCGGCGAAATATCGAGGAGGGAGCGGGAAGCCCGCCCTACGCCCAAGACATGATCGGGTCCAGGAACGTGATCGCTCATAGAGGCATCGCGGTCGGAAAAGACAATACGGTCGACTCCCGCAATCTCGACCGGGCGCACATCGATACACACCTGTGCGTTGGTGGCGGTGCCGGCAAGTATGCCGCTGCCCAGTAACTTGGCTGTCAGCTCAGCCCCAAATAGCTGCTGTGCGTCGGCGAAATCGCCCAGGATGAAAAGACGCAACGCGGTCACAGTGTCCGCAGAAACGCCCTCAGTTTCGGTAAGTAGAACATCGACAACGCCGGGCTCACCGCGGTCCAGCGCGGCCAGTCCCTCGGCGCCTAGGACTCGACGCAGTGACTTACTGGAAAACTCAAGGCGCCTGAGCGCGGTGGCAAATTCCTCCGCACAGTCGACAAAATCACGAAGCTGCTGATCAGTCGGTGGGGTGAAGGTGGAGGGGGAAAAGGTCATCGTAGGCACTACCTTCGTCGTAAAGCGGGGCGGAGGGGCTAGTTAGGGGAGCTTGACGACGAATCGTCGTCTTCCGGCATATCGATGACATTTGCGTCATCGAAGGGATTTGAGGTGGTCTCGTTACCGGACTGCGTCGGTGCGTCGGTGTCTTCGGTACTGGCGGCAGAACCGAGCGCGCGCATCTCTGCTTCCTTGAGGGCGCGCTGGCGTTGCTGCTCCTCCCATTTGCGGTTTTGCTCGCGTACAACTCCAGGCTTGTAGACGCGCGGCTTACGCTTGTCAGCGGGTTCTCCAACGCCATTGGCGATGACAACCGCGATCCACGGCATGGGTACGGAGACGACCATGAGAATCGCTGCAATCCACGGCACATCCCACCACAGATAAAAAGCGCCGGAAAGAAGCAGCAGCGGAATACGAGACCATTGCAGAGCCGCGTAGACGTGGCGGCGGTGGTCATAGTTGCGAATCCGAGAGCCGCGGGCGTCGGTAATCAACGCCGCGTCTTTCTTGCGTCGCCGGGAACTTCCGCGTTTCGGCAGCGCGGAGTCGCGACGGTCATTGATTCGCGCCATGGTTGTCTAGCATACGCCTGTGGCGTGGGGTCGTCTCAACTAGCTATGTCCGTTGCAGCCGCATGCTCGCGTAGTCGTAGCGATGTTGTGGATGGCTGTGGAAGGCAGCAGTCAGCAGCGGCCAGCACCTGGGTCACTGGGCATAATTTGACCGATGGGGCACAATTGGAATCTGTGAGCACTCCATTGAAGACGACAAAGACGATTGAACGCACCGATACCCGCGTCGATGAGTCGACGAGGGACGATACCCCGAAGTTCTTCCATTACGTCAAGAAGGACCAGATCGTGAACTCCGCGGTCAACGGCTCCTACGTCGTTGCTCTGTGCGGTGAAACCTTCCCTGTGAAGAAGTCGGCGAAGCCGGGTTCACCGGTATGCCCTGACTGCGAGCGGATTTACAAGTCCCTGCGTCGCAAGTGAGCGGGCTTCGTAAATGGCAGCAGGAGGCTCTCGACAAATACCTGGCGACTAACCCCAAGGACTTCCTTGCAGTGGCGACACCGGGCGCAGGTAAGACGACCTTCGCCCTGCGTATCGCCAGTGAGTTGCTGTCGCGCCGGATCGTCGAGCGCATCATCGTCGTGGTTCCCACTGAGCACCTGAAAGTGCAGTGGGCTGCTTCCGCTGCTCGTTCGGGGATTGCGTTGGATCCCAAATTCACCAACGCCAAGGGTGTGGTAAACCCCTCCTACCAGGGAATTGTTGTGACCTACGCCCAAGTCGCAGTGCATCCGTTTAAGCACCATGCCGTAGCCACCGCTCGGCCGACATTGGTGATTCTGGACGAGGTGCACCACGGCGGCGATGCCAAGAGCTGGGGAGACGGTATTTCCGAAGCTTACGGCGATGTCGAACGCCGCCTGTGCCTAACTGGTACGCCGTTCCGCTCCGATGACGCGGCGATTCCGTTTGTTCGCTACTCGCCGGACGGCGATGGTTACTCGCGTTCCGTCGCTGATTACACGTACGGCTATTCCAATGCGCTTGCCGACGGCGTTGTCCGCCCGGTGGTCTTTCTGGCTTATTCCGGTGAAGCCCGCTGGCGTGATAGTGCGGGCGATGAGTTTGCTGCGCGTCTGGGCACCGTGATGAGTCCAGAGGAGACCACGCGTGCTTGGCGCACCGCGCTTGACCCAAAGGGCGAGTGGATGCCATCTGTGCTGCGGGCAGCGCACACCCGGCTCTCGCAGATGAGGCAGCATATCCCGGACGCGGGTGGCCTGGTTATCGCCTCCGACGCGGCAACTGCCCGTGCGTACAAACGCATTCTCGAGCAGATTGCCTCTACGCCGGTGGCGTTAGTGCTCTCGGATGAACCGGGCTCGTCGGAACGAATTAAGACTTTCTCCGAGTCCACCGATGAGTGGATGGTGGCCGTGCGCATGGTCTCCGAAGGCGTGGACGTGCCGAGGCTGGCGGTCGGCGTGTACGCGACCAGTTCCTCGACTCCACTATTCTTCGCGCAGGCTATCGGACGATTCGTGCGAAGCCGCATGCCGGGGGAGACCGCTTCGGTCTTCTTGCCGTCGATTCCGGTGCTGCTCGACTTGGCCTCGCAGATGGAGGTGCAGCGCAACCACGTGCTCGGCAAGCCGGATCGGCCTTCGGAAGGCTGGGAGGATGACTTGGTCGCTGAGGCCAATCGCCGCAAGGATGAGCCCGACGAATTGCTGCCGGCCTACGAATCCATTGGCGCGGATGCTGAACTTGACTACCTCATCTACGACGGCTCCTCCTACGGCACCGCAACCGTTGCCGGTTCCGCCGAAGAGGCCGATTATCTGGGTTTGCCAGGGCTTCTCGACGCCGATCAGATGCGACTCTTGCTGCGTCAGCGGCAGGATGAACAGCTTAAAGCCGCCAGTGCCCGAGAGAAGGAAGCCCGCGAGGAGGCGAGGGAATCGTCGTCAAGCGGAGGCGAAGGGGGCGCGGTGCACCGCATTGAAGGATCGGCGTACCCAAGGCCGCAGAAGGTGGCCAGTGAGGTGTTGCCGAAGTTGCGGAAGGAGCTCAATACGCTGGTGTCGATGACAGCGGCGCGAACCGGTAAGCCACATGGTCAAGTGCATAACGAGGTTCGGCGCGCCTGTGGTGGCCCGCCGACTGCGCTATGTACGGAGGAACAGTTGCGTGATCGCATCAGCTACCTGCGTAATTGGTAGGGTTTCAAACGAACTGAGCAATCTATGGTGGAGAGAAGAATGTCGGCAAGCAGTGATAAGTCGAGGCCGTCGGAATTGACCGGCGGTGGTTTGTCAGCTGTACCAGGCAATGACGGTCGGACTATTGGCGTGCTGGCACTGATCTTTGGCGTCGGCGGACTCTTGATGTCCTGGATGATTGTTGGTGGCATCCTCGGTGTCTTTGGCATTGTTCTGGGCATCATCGCGATGGCGAAGGCAATGAGTGCCAAGAAACGCGTGCAGGCAGCCGGGGGAGACGCGGTCATCAGCGGTTCGTTCGGATTGGGCGTGGTCGGCATTGTGACGGGTATTGCAGCCGCCGTGGTGTCGCTGATGCTGTATTCGTCGACATCAGATGCGATGTCGAAGTGTGAGAAGTTCGAGCGCACCTCTGGAGAGTATGCCGAGTGCATCTCTAAGCAGATGGGTACTGATCAGCCAAAGAAGCAATCGGAGTGAGCTCGGAAGCGACATCAATAGCGGTCTTACTTTGTGCCCGGAGTTTTCGGTCAACGCCAGATACGCAATCAGGAAATGAGCTAACCCCGTAATCCACCCCCGAAGCCCAACTGCCTGCAGTTTCGGCCGGGGGTTTCTTAGTGAAATCTCATATTTGGCCGAGTGTTGGTAATGATATTGGTGTCAGAAAGTACCCACATTTGGCATCCCCTACATGCGGTAAACGTTTGAACATGCGTGCAATACAGGATGTCTGCTGATTATTAAATAGGAGCGTGAATCGTGGCAGCGACATCTACGCGCGACAACTCCCCGGAACTGTCACCTGGCCAACAAGACCGTGGATACCTGAGCCGGGAGCTTTTCCGTAAGCGCACCGGTCTAGGACTCGGTATCATCTTGGCCCTGCTCGTGTACTTCTTTATGCCGGCTGAGCTCGATCACAACCTGCGTGCAACCGCAGGTGTAGCAGTGCTTATGGCCGTGTGGTGGATGTCCGAGGCTATCCCGATTGCCGTTACGGCTCTGCTGCCGCTGGCTCTATTCCCGATTCTCAACCTCGCGGAGATTAAGGATTTCTCGGGCAAGTACACAGACCCGACCATCTTCCTCTTTATGGGCGGCTTCCTGTTGGCGCTGGCGATGCAGCGTTGGAACCTCCACAAGCGCGTCGCATTGTGGGTTCTGGTGCTCATGGGGTCGTCACCAAAAATGCTGATTCTCGGCTTCATGGTGGCTACTGGCTTCCTGTCGATGTGGGTCTCCAACACGGCCACGGCCGTGATGATGCTGCCAATCGGTGTGTCCGTCCTGAGCCTCATTGTCCGAATGCTGCACGATGAAAAGGTTCCTGCAGAGGATACGGGCTCTGCGAGTGAATCCGTCGCTGAAACCCCCGGTGGGGATGCGCTGGAGGAGGCCGAGGAGTCGTCGTCAAGCTATGACCCGATGCCAAAGTCAAACTTCGGTATCGCGCTGATGCTGGGTATCGCTTACGCGGCATCGATTGGCTCGCTGGGCACGATTATTGGTACTCCGCCGAACGCGATGCTGGCGGCCTACATGGCGGAGCAGGGTGTCAACATTGGGTTCGGCCAGTGGATGCTGCTGGGTGTCCCGGTGGCGGTTGTGCTCATGCTCTGTGCATGGTTTTTGCTGACAAATGTTCTGTTTAAGCCGGAGATTACGCATATTCCAGGTGGGCGCGAACTCATGCGTGACGAGTTGAAGCGCCTTGGCCGTATGTCGACTGGAGAGCGCCGAGTGCTCCTGGTGTTTATCGCGGCGGCACTGGCGTGGGTCTTTGTTCCGGTGCTGCTGCCCGACACCAAGATTGCCGATGCGGTTATCGCAATGACCGTGGGTATTGCGTTGTTCCTTATTCCGGGTGGCCCTAATGGCGTGAAGCTCATGCGCTGGGAAAATGCGTTGGAGCTGCCGTGGGGTGTGCTGCTGCTGTTCGGTGGTGGCCTGGCGCTGTCCTCGCAGTTCGGTGCCTCTGGGCTGTCGGACTGGATTGGCGAGCAGCTGTCTACTCTCGGCTGGATGCCAGTGGCTGCACTCGTGGTTGTCGTCGGCGCCGTTGTGCTGTTCCTGACCGAGTTCACCTCTAACACCGCGACGGCCGCGACCTTCCTGCCGCTGGTTGGTGCGATGGCAATCGGTCTGGGCCACGACCAGATGATCTTCGCAGTTCCGGTTGCTCTGGCGGCTACTTCGGCATTCATGATGCCGGTTGCAACACCGCCGAACGCCATCGCCTATGGCTCTGGCTACGTCAGCATGCACAACATGGTCAAGGCCGGTGTCTGGCTGAACATCGTCGCACTGATCGTGATTTCTGTGGCGTCGCTGACGCTGCTGCAGTGGGTATTCGGCGTCGTGTACTAGCTGGGTAGGTAGTAGCCCGTAGTGGATGGTGGGGCAGCGCGCTGAACCGCCACCGGACTGCTTCGCCTAGCGTTGCTCAGATACTCCTTCGCCCCGTTCCACTTCGGTGGTCCGGGGCTTTTGGCTGCAAATGTGAAACTGTGTGAGTTTATGACACTTTCAGGCCATTTTTCAGGCTATTTTTGACATAAACGCAGTCAGTAACTCACTAGCGCTGACACCAAAAGAAAAACCGGGCCCGAATAAGGTGTGAAACCTCATTCAAGCCCGATTCTCTGGGTCTAGCTGTTAGCCCCTGAACAACTTCAGGTTAAAGCTTTACTCCAAGTAGTCGCGCAGAACCTGCGAACGCGATGGGTGACGCAGCTTGGACATCGTCTTGGACTCAATCTGACGGATGCGCTCGCGCGTCACACCGTAGACCTGACCAATCTCGTCCAGGGTACGTGGCATGCCGTCGGTAAGGCCGAAGCGCAAGCGGACGACACCGGCTTCACGTTCGGAGAGAGTCTCCAGCACGTCGCCAAGCTGATCCTGGAGGAGCGTGAAGCTGACGGCGTCAACGGCGATGACTGCCTCGGAGTCCTCGATGAAGTCACCGAGCTGAGAGTCACCCTCGTCGCCGATGGTCTGGTCCAGGGAAATCGGTTCACGAGCGTACTGTTGAATCTCGAGAACCTTTTCCTCGGTGATGTCCATTTCCTTGGCGAGCTCTTCCGGGGTGGGCTCGCGGCCCAGATCCTGAAGCAGTTCACGCTGGATACGACCGAGCTTATTAATGACCTCGACCATGTGAACCGGAATACGAATGGTTCGAGCCTGGTCGGCCATTGCACGAGTAATGGCCTGGCGAATCCACCACGTTGCGTAGGTGGAGAACTTGTAGCCCTTGGTGTAGTCGAACTTCTCGACCGCACGAATCAGGCCGAGGTTGCCTTCCTGAATCAAGTCGAGGAAAGCCATGCCACGGCCGGTGTAGCGCTTTGCCAGGGACACCACAAGACGGAGGTTGGCCTCGAGCAGGTGATTCTTGGCGCGCTGACCGTCGCGAGAAATCTCGCGCAAGTCGCGCTTTTGAGCGTAAGCGATGCGCTCGCCGGCTTCCTTGGCCTCGTCAATCTTGTACTGCGCATACAGACCGGCCTCGATGCGCTTTGCCAGACTGACTTCTTCCTCGGCAGTCAGCAGCGCGACCTTACCAATCTGCTTGAGGTAGGCGCGGACAGAGTCGGCGGAGGCGGTGAGGGCAGCATCTTTGCGGGCCTGACGCAGACGAGCGGACTCGTCCTCGTTCCAGACCTCGTCGCCCTCGTCCTCTTCATCCTCGTCTTCGTCCTCGTCGTCCTCTTCTTCATCATCGTCGAGGTCGTCGTCTTCGAGGTCGTCATCATCCAGATCGTCGTGAAGATCATCGTCTTCGAGATCATCATCCAGATCCGGGTCGTAGTCCTGCTCCTGCTCCAAGTCGTGGTCGAGTTCCTCGTCCTCGAGCTCTTCGTTCTCAGTTGCGTCGAGAGCTTGCGCGTCCTTCGCCTTCGCTGCAGCAGCCTTGGCCGCGGTGGCCTTCGCAGCCGTTGTCCGCTTAGTTGCCTTCTTGGCGGCGGCCTTACGCGTGGTTTTCTTAGCGACGGACTTCTTGGCCGCCTTCTTCACGGTCTTCTTGGCCGCTGCCTTCTTAGCGGTCGTCTTCTTCGCCGCAGTTTTGGTAGCAGCCGTCTTTTTGGCAGCAGTCTTCTTCGCGGCAGTCTTCTTTGCCACGGTCTTCTTCACTGCCTTCTTGATGGCCTTCTTTACAGCCTTCTTTGCAGGAGTAGCTGAACCGGTGCCACTCCCGGTGGATTGGTCCTGAGCTTGCCCCAGTTCGTTGCCTGCCACGAACGCCCTTTCACGATGTACGTTGTGTGCGCCGCCAAAGCCGCCGCCAGCTTCTCTCGGTCGAAGAGAAGCTCAACGCGCCAGTGGTGCGCCTTTACTTCGTCTATAGCCAACTAGCCGAATGGAAAACATTCAGAGCTGACCTTTTCGTGCCACGGTCATCAGTGTTGCTTTCTGGCTCCTAGCGAAGAAGTAATCGGTGAAAATCCTCATCGAAGCAGTGCGCTGGAATTCGATTTTCCCAATCCTCCTCGAGCCTGTTGATTATTCAACCTTGCCGTGAGTCAACTTCTTATTGTAAACCAATTCTTAAAATCGCCGCCACGGGGCATGGCTTCAAGCACGTGTCACGCCCGACACGTAGCTACCAATCCCCATATAAGAAATGAAAGTGGTTAAGGGTAAAGTCCCTGGTCAGCTGCAAAGGCGGCGCCAGCAATACCCGCATTATTATCCAGACTTGCGGGGACAACTGGAGTCTTACATGTCAACAGCGGAATCCACTTTTCGTGTTCGCGACTGATTCCGCCGCCGACGATGATCCGTGACGGCCAAAACAGTGCCTCGTAGGTCTTAAGCACCTTGCTCACGCGCTCAGCCCACTCTTCGAAGCCGAGCCCCTCCACATCCTTAACTCTCGCGGATGCAAAGTGTTCGGCCTCCATGCCATCAATGATGAGGTGGCCTAACTCCGAATTGGGGTAGAGCAGTCCGTCATGAATAAGCGCGGAGCCGATGCCTGTACCAAAAGTTAGCAACAACACGGCGCCTGTCTTATTGCCCGGATCGCCAAACTGGACTTCAGCGAGGCCGGCAGCGTCAGCGTCGTTAAGCACGTGCGCCTTGTTGTTGGGCAGGTATTTAGCGAAGAGCTCTTGGCAGTTCGTATTAACCCAAGAACCGTCAATATTGGCGGCCAGCAAGGCAATCTGATTCTGTACGACGGACGGAATCGTGATGCCGACATCGGAATCCCACTTCGCAATGTCCACAATTTCTGCAATGGTCTCCGCAACCGCTTCCGGAGTTGCCGGCTGTGGCGTGAAAATCTTAATGCGGTTGCCAATAAGCTGCCCAGTATCAAGATCCACGCGGCCCCCTTTGATTCCAGAGCCTCCGACGTCGATGCCAAATCCAATTCGTTGTCCCATAGCTCAAATTGTACGAAACAGACACAATGGGGGCATGAGCATGAACTCGCGTGGCACCGAACAACTCGCTAGCAGGGCAGATAATAGGGGGTTTAGTGCGTCGAATAGCCCCGGTTCCGTGCGACCCAGCGTCAGGGATCTGCGTGACCGCGCGGTACTTATCGCCCGCGCAGCCGCGGCGCACATCGCCAGTCGTCGGGTCGAACTCGGCTCCGATGGCGTTTTAGCAAGTTCCGAAACGAAGTCCTCAGCTGTAGACCCCGTCACCGTTGTCGACCGTGAATCTGAGGAGCTCATTCGTTCGCTTATCAAGACGTTTAGCAGCTCTGACCGCATTTTGGGCGAAGAAGGCGGGCTTGACGACGGCGCGAGTTCCCCAGCGCAGGCTGCCAACGAGGGCGAAGCGGTGACCTGGATTGTAGACCCCATCGACGGTACGGTGAATTTCCTCTACGGCATGCCCAATTTTGCTGTGAGTATCGCTTGCGCCGTAGGCGATGAGGTAGTGGCGGGTGCAGTGGCAAATGCGTCCTCGGGAGAGATTTACAGTGCAGCTAAGGGAGAGGGCGCTCAGGTTTCTCGACGGGACGGCACTGTGCAGACGCTTAGTTGTTCCCCAACGGCCGAGCTGGAAAAGACACTTGTGGCAACGGGATTCAGCTATTCCGCTAGTCTCCGGCAGGTGCAGGGCCGGATAGCGTCGCAGTTGCTGGGGGAGTGTCGAGATATTCGGCGCATGGGATCGGCGGCGCTGGATTTGTGCATGGTGGCGCACGGCCGTGTTGATGCGTATTACGAACACGACATCAAGATTTGGGATTATGCAGCTGGTGCTCTGATTGCGGCTGAAGCAGGCGCAAGGATTAGGGTCCCGGAATTCACTCAGTGTGCCAACGTTACTGGCCGGCCGGAGGGAGACCCGCTCGACTTTGGTGTCGGTGCGGCGAACTCTGAAGTTGCCGATGCGTTCTTCGAGGCATTGGATGGTGCTGTCGCGCAGGCTAGGAATTAGTGCGTCGGTCTAGGAGCAGGTGCTCGAGCCTAACGAGCTCAACCCCTCTAGGTCGGCTTGTTCGCCACGGTTCAATGCGGACATCGTTTCCTCAACCTGGCTGGCTACTTCGAGATCCTTAAACCCCTTACCCAAGGACACATCGACGGTTGCATCCGGCCGACCATCGTGGATGAGCTCAAAGCAGGGGAAAAGAGCGTGAAGCGCTGCGGCGTGGCCATTGAAGTCCTCGCCATAACGCAGCTGGCCGAAGCAACCGAGGTCTTGGTTTTCCACAATAGGGTCGTTGCCGTAGGGAACCTGCTCATCGAGGACAAAATCGAGCTGCCGCAATTGCTCGGCGACGGTTGTAGCCTGGCCGACTTTGCCGTTGGCATTATAAACGCGCACATGAACATCCGACGGTGGAACGACGTGCTCTCCGATTAGCGTGGTGGAGGAAACAGGGGGCCCAGCCGCGGGGAGGGAACAGGACACCGGATAACTTGCCGGTTGGCTGCGGAATGCCAACACCCACAACGTAGCGGCAATCACTACAGCAACGACGGAAACCACCACGTAGGGAACAATTTTTCGTCGATGTGACGTGCTCGAAGTGCTCGCGGGGCCTGAACTCATAGCCATCATGTTATCCTCTCCTCGGCTTATTGGCATAGAAACCTATTTTGACCTGCAGAGATGACAGATTGCGTGAATTGCCTTAATATCCGCTGAGAAAGGCGCTGGAGAGTACAGGGTGTCAATCGTCTCAACGCGTTGTATTCTCCGAGAAAAAGTCAGTTCACAATGTCTAGCAAAGGTCCAGAAAGAAGGTTTGGGACATGGCTGTAAACTACGATGCCCCGCGTACTCGTGAAACCGAAGAGCTGGAGACCGATTCCCTCGAGGGCCTTCAGGCTGCATCTGCTGAGAAGGAAATCGACGACACTGACGACGGCGAAATTGTTGAGCCGTTCGAGTTGCCGGTTGCCGACATCGCGGGTGAAGAATTCGATATGGATGTTGCCCCGAAGGGGGAGGATGAATTCACCTGTGGCTCCTGCTTCATGGTGATGCACCGCTCAATGATCGCAATCGATAACGGCGATGGATTCCCCATCTGTCAGGACTGTGCCTAATCCCCGCACAGCCGGGATAGCTTCCTAGGAAAAAGGAAAACCGCCACTACCACGGTTCTGGCGGCGCTGGGGCCGTCGGCAAGCGTGTAGCGGCGGTGAGAGATTTGACCTAGCGGTCGAAGAGACTGTCAAGCAGTGCCTCGGGGTGGCGGGTGGAGACCAGCCAATAGGGGGTGGGGTCGTCCGGATCGTCGAGGACTAGCAGCACCATCGTGGGAATCCACGTGTGTGTAACCAGGAACGCTGCTGGATCGAGCTGACGGCCCAACGCATTGCGCTGCGCGGACTTCGGGACCACCAGGGATTTGGCAACAACCGATGCTGGCAAAACTGCCGTGCCAGCGTGAAGCCAGCGTTCACCAGTGCTGTCCACTTCCACGGACACCGTGGTCTTCGACATAGTCAACAGCACCCACACGCCCACGGCCAGACAAATAATGCCGCCGATGACAAGCCAAATCGGTGAACGGTTAAAGCCAATCTGGGCCGTGCATACAAAAACGGCAGCAGCGCCGAGTACCCAGAACCACCAGGGAACCCAGAGCTTTTCGGAATAGACAATCGATGAATCTCCGCTCGAGCTCATTGCTATTGCCGCACCTTCAGAGACGGATGCTGAGCTGTCGTCGCGACGAGGCTGCAGGTTATCTTTTCCACTCACGGTTATCCATTCTAGGGCACGGCTATGCTCGGTACTGACAAGGCCGAAGTGCGGTTCTTAAAAGACGCGACAGCGAAGGATATACAAAGAGATGACTTATGCCCCGGTGCAAGTGAAAAAGCTCGCTAAAGACGCTGTGATTCCCCAGCGTGCGCATGCCGATGATGCCGGTGTGGATTTGAGCTCAGTGGAGGATGTCATCCTAGCACCAGGGCAGCGGGCGCTCGTGGGAACCGGTATTGCCATTGCTTTGCCGGCGGGCACAGTGGGATTGGTTCATCCTCGCTCCGGATTGGCTTTCAAAAAGGGGCTGTCCATCGTCAACGCACCCGGCACTATCGATGCCGGTTACCGTGGTGAGCTTAAAGTCTGCCTGATCAACTTGGACCCGACCAATGCGGTGGAGATCGCCAAGGGCGATCGAATTGCCCAATTGGTTGTGCAGAAGGTCGAGCTCAGCCCGATGGTGGAAGTCGATGAACTCGATGAAACTGAACGCGGTGCGGGCGGTCACGGGTCAACCGGAGTGTCCACGACGCTTTAAAACACCTCTGATAGCGCGGGGATCCTACTAAGTGTGGTTCAATGCGTGAAGAGCTCAATAAAGTGTTTACAAAGGCGTATACAAAGATTTCGTTTTAGCGAGGTGTCAATAAACCACCATGTGGCCATTTGGAAAGAAGAACCAGCCAGAAGAACCAGCTGCTGAGGCAGAGGCCGTTACCACCGACTCTGCGGCGCCAGCTTCTGAGGAGGCTACCGCAACCGTGCATGACGACGCGTCGGAAACCGCCGCGGAGAACGCACCAGCAAACGGCCCCTTCGATATCAACAGCGCTAGCCCGACGCAGTTTGATTTTTCGGACTTCGCGAAGGCCAGCCTGAACCTCGGTTCGATGCTGCTGCCTATTCCTCACGTTGGTGATATTCAGGTGGAGATGGGGCCGACAGGTCCAACCATGCTGCACGTCGCCACTGAGAATGGCCGCGTAACTCCTGTAGCATTCGCTGCTCCGACGTCGGGCGGTCTCTGGGAGGAGTCCGCTCAGGAAATCAAGGACGGTCTTGAGTCCGATGGCCTCGATGTCCATGTCGAGCAGGGGCCGTGGGGTTCTGAGGTCGTAGGTCGCACCTCCGACATGGAAATGCGAATCATCGGCGCCGACGGCCCGCGTTGGATGCTTCGCATGACGGCCTCCGGTCCAGCTAATCGGGCGGAGGAACTCGCGGACCTCGCCCGCGGTCTCCTTGCCCGTAGCTTCGTCTCTCGCGGTGAGAACCCGATGCCAGCAGGTCAGCCGCTTCCGGTTACGCTGCCGTCCCAGATGGCCGAGCAGATTCGTCAGGCATACCAGCAGCAGACCCAGGCTGCCCAAGCTGAAGGTGAACCCGGGCAGGTGCCAGGCGCTACTGGTATCAACCCAGATGGCTCCACCAATTAGTTTGGTCAACCCGCCAGCAGAGAGAAGCTAGCTGCTTGACCAGTTAGAAAAGGATCTGCAGGCGCGACTGTGCACTGCCCGCCGCCGTCACCCGACAGCGGCTTTTCTCTTGTCAGCGGGTAGTATCACACTGCGTGAACATCGAAGTGACTATTGACCGTCCCGCTGCCGGCGGAGAATTCATTGCCAGCTACGACGGACGAATCGGTTTCGTCACCGGCGGTATCCCCGGCGAACGCGTTGTTGTCGAAATTGCCAAACCTGATGCCAAGCTGTGGCGCGGCAATGTCGTTGAGGTTCTGGATGCCTCAGAGCATCGAATTTCGCAGCGTTGCGAAGCAGCTCAGCAGGGCGCGGGCTGTTGCGACTGGGGTTTTATTGATCCTGAGCACGCGGCGCGTCTCAAGGCTGATGTCTTGACCGATTGCCTGCGCCGTCTTGGACGTTTCACCGCCGACGAGCTGCCAGCTATCGATGTTCTTCCACTGGCTCCGACCTCCCGTTGGCGCACGCGCGTGCGGCTGGGTGTGGATTCCCAGGGACGAGCGGGATTACGGCGTTCCCGTTCCCACGAGCTCGTCATCGGCTCCGAGTGCGTCCAAACAGTTCCCAATCTCATCGCTGGCTTTTCGACGGCCGGAACCATCCCCGCCGCTAAGCCTGCTCGCGGTCGCGGGAGCAAGAAGCCGAAGCCAGGAGAACTCCATGTGGCCATGGACACGGAGGGTAACCGAAGTGCTGTGTACGTTTCCGGCAGCGGCAGGAACCGCAAGCAAACGGTGATTGAAGGCGAGCCAACCACACAGCACACTGTTCACGGAATCACTTTCGATGTGCCGACTACCGGTTTTTGGCAAGCCCATTGCCATGCCCCTGAGTTCTATGGATCGCGCATCATTGACCTGTTGGCCGGTCAGTCTTTCTCCTGTGGTTGGGATCTTTACGGTGGCGCAGGCGTTCTGTCGGCGGCACTTCGCAAGCTTGTTGACGCAGAGGGCTCAATTCTCTCTGTCGAGGGTTTTGCAGCGGCAGCGACGGCGGGGCGCAAGGCCTTCACTGCAGCTGACCACAGTGCGAATGCGTCGCCTGCGGCACCAGTCCGGTTCGTTACTGGGGATGTCGCCGAAGTAGTGCGCCGCGAAGTTGCTAATGAGGAAACTCCAAACCCGGATATCGTTGTTCTCGACCCTCCGCGCTCCGGTGCTGGTAAGGATGCCATTGCCGCTATTGCTGAGGCAAAGCCACGCGTGGTTGTACATTTCGGTTGCGATCCGGCGACTTTTGCCCGCGATGCCCGGTACTGGGCTGACTACGGCTACGCGTTCAAACACCTCGAGGTCGTGGACGCATTTGGTCTAACGCATCACTTTGAAACCATCGCAGTGCTGGAGCAGCTGTAGCTAGAGTGGCTGCCGCATGGGCGCAAGAACGTTGGCGCCGATCACGTCGGCAAGCAAATGTGCCTGCCATGGGCGGAAACCCTGTTCGCTGAGGTGAGCGGAGATTTCGGTAACGGCTGGCAGGCCGCCAGCGTAGTTGTCGTGGTGGCGGAAAACGAATGAGCCGACTGCGCGGCTGTGAATCCACCACACCAGTTCACGTGTCTGCGCGGAGGTAATGAGTGTGTCTTTGCGCAGGTGGATTTGGGCACAGACGTTGTCGATGCAGTCTCGCGTGGTTTCGAAAATTTCGGCGGCTTGTGGGGCATGCTCAGCCCAACGTCGAAAGTGGGGCATCTGGTTGGGAGCCTGCTTCTGGGGCTTCGGCCATGACGACCTGGGTTCCTGACGGGCTTCATTAACGACCTTCAACCAAGCGTCCGCGGCACCGCGACGGCGACGTGGAAATCCACGGATTGCAGTTAGTTCACGCTGCGTACCGGGGAGTTGTTCTGCGATTGTACGTAGAACGCTGTGACCCATGACGTGTGTTGGGGAGACATCACGGCGCTGCGCGATTTCGTCACGCTCAGTCCACAGTGCACGGGCGACGTTAAGTTGTTCGGGAGTGCGCAGCTTCCCAATCCCTTTGAGCCCCTGCCACGAGTGTACGACGTGCAGACCATCGAGGTATTTACGGTTTAGAGCGAGTTCGCGTTCGCATTCCTGTTCCAGCCATTCCAAACGGTCGAGCTCAGTCAGCGCCTGACAAAGAACCTCGGCGAGTTCGATGAGCAGCTCGACATCCAAGGCTGCGTAGTCCAGCCAATCTGCTGGCAGTGGACGAGTAGACCAATCCTCTCGACCGTGCCCCTTGGCAAGTCCAACTCCGAGGAGTCGCTCTGTCAGAGCTGCTAAGTTGACTCGCTCCAGGCCGAGAAGGCGGCCGGCCAGCTCAGTGTCAATGACTTTGGTGGGGTAGAGACCCAGAGCTGCGAGGCAGGGAAGGTCAGAATGAGCGGCGTGAATAATCCAGGTCAGGTCGTTGACTGAGGAACCGAAAACGGCCATCGCCTTGCGACCATCTTCGGGATCGATGAGAAAGGTGCCCGCTCCACGGCGGCGAAATTGAAGCAAGAAGGCGCGGTCGTCGTAGCGATATGCCGAAGCTCGTTCAGTATCGACTGCGAGCCAACCGTGTCCTTTGGCCAGCTGCTCACCGGCGTCAATAATGTCGTCGATGGCAGAAAGCACGCGTGGAGTTCCCTCGGCTGGGGCAAGTCTTACTTCTACGTCGGGACTAGTTTCCACGTCGGAGCTCATCGCACGCCTCTTCGGTCGTCGGTATCAGCAGTCGCCGGTATCAGCCCAGCAGGGAAACGCCGACGGGTGGCAGACCAGCGACGTTCGCTAGTACCTGAGCGAAGGATTCAACGTGGGTGCGCAGGTCGGTGCCACGAGCAGTCCACGATGCGCGCATTTCTAATTGAAAGGCCTGTGGCTTGCCGCCGATCTCGCCATAGCGGACAGAGTTCGTAGTAGTCACCGTGCCACCCAAGTTCGACAGTTCGGCGTTGTTCTCAGCCAGAGCCTCGGTGAGCCATTGCCAGGCAACCTGGGGAAGCAACGGATCTTCCGCGAGGGAGGCATCCATATCCGCCTGGATGTATGCAACCAAGCGCATGTCACCGTCCCAGGTTTCCTCACTGCGGGGGTCATGGAGCAAAATTAAACGACCAAAGGCATCGTCGTCCGAGGACTCGGGGACGATATCAGCTTCGGGCTGCGTGACCTCAAGCGAGACAGCGTGGCTAAACGGTGCCAGCTTCTGCGGTGGCCGAACGGTGCCCAGAGCAATCTCAGGTCGCAGTTCAGCAGAGTGCATTGACTGGACCGCGGCGCGGAAGTTCTGTGGCATTGAATCGGTTCCATTCACGCGCCTGAACTTAGCCATATGACGCTTGCGTTAGTGGGAGGCGCGCCGAAAAGAGTGGGAAGCGACCAAGCGGTTCGTCGAAAACGCACAGCAGGGCGAGAGAATTTCCTGTTCTTAGTACCCCACATATCAATTTCTAAGGTAAGTGGGGCATGATTGTCCGTATGAACAATCGTCGCACTTTGACTGATGCCCCGATTCTTGATGCAGCTTACGGTCGAACTCCTTCGCGCCGCCCGGTGTGGTTTATGCGGCAAGCTGGTCGTTCACTGCCTGAGTACCGTGAGGTGCGCAAGGACATCGGTATGTTGGACTCTTGCTTCCGCCCGGAACTGCTCGCTGAGATTACTATGCAGCCGGTACGTAGGCACGACGTTGATGCTGCGATTCTTTTTTCCGATATCGTCGTGCCGCTGAAGGCTGCGGGTGTCAACCTGGATATTGTTCCTGGCCGCGGTCCAGTAATGGATACTCCGGTGCGCTCGGAAGCAGACATCAAGGCTCTACCGGAAGTCACGGAAGAGCAACTCGCTCCGGTGGCCGAGGGTATCGGCCTCATTCTGCAAGAGCTGAATGATACCCAGGCACTCATTGGTTTCGCCGGTGCACCATTCACTTTGGCGTCGTACCTGATCGAAGGCGGTCCATCCCGCAATCACGAGCGCACTAAGGCGCTGATGCACTCGGACCCTGAATTGTGGGATCACCTGATGCAGAAAATCACTCCGATGGTGATTGCTTTCCTGCGCGCGCAGATTGGTGCTGGTGTGGACGCTATTCAGCTCTTCGACTCCTGGGCTGGCTATCTCACCGAGCGTGATTACCGCCGCTTTGTGTTGCCGTACTCGAAGGAAATCTTCCAGGCCGTCGCCGACGCCGGCATTCCGCGCATCCACTTCGGTGTGGGCACCGGCGAGCTTCTCGGTGCGATGGCTGAAGCCGGCCCAGAAGTCATGGGCGTCGACTGGCGCGTGCCACTGGACGTTGCTGCCAACCGCATTCGTGCCACGCTTTCCGACGTTCACCGAGGCGCAGACCCTGCGGAAAACAGCCTTGCATTGCAGGGAAACCTTGACCCGGCGATTCTCTTTGCCGGTGAAGATGCAATGACCCAAGAGATTCAGCGCATCTGCTCTGAGGCGGACCGTGCAATTAAGCGTGGTGACGCCCGTGGACATATCTTCAACTTGGGTCACGGGGTGCTACCGAATACCGATGCCGACGCGATTACGCGCGCCGTTGAGATCATTCACGCAACGTAAAAGCCGACGCAACAGGCGTGTAAAACACGCACTAGCTAATTTCCTACAAGTCTTATCGACCGTGCCCGCTCGAGGCGCGGGCATAGAGAAAGCGTACGAAATACCGTGGTTGCACAACCTTCTACCATTGCCGTCATAGGTGGCGGTATCTCCGGCCTGACCGCAGCGTATGAGTTGCGTAAAAAGCTCGGACCCGCCGCAAGAATAATTGTCATCGAGTCCAGTGCACAGGTCGGCGGCAAGCTGAAGACTCGAACAGGAACTAACGGCCCTCTCGAAGCGGGCGCTGAGGCGTACCTGGCGTTCCGTCACGATGCCACCGAGTTTTTCAAGGAACTCGGTTTGGCAGATCAGCTAGTCGCCCCTTCGGGGCTGCCTTCCAAGCTCTACATTGGAGGTGAACTCAAGGACCTTCCGCGTAACACGGTCACCGGTATTCCAGGAAGCTCAGAAGGGTTGGGCTACCTCCTCAGCGAGGCCACCCTCGCCAAGATTGATGCCGAGTCGAACCCCGAGCTCACTCCAGCCTTGCACTGGGTACTGGGAGACGACATGAATGTCGGCCAGCTGGTCGCGGCGCGGCTCGGTGAGGAAGTCGTTGACCGCATCGTCTCCCCGCTGCTCGGGGGCGTCTACTCAACCACCGCATACGATCTGGGTCTGCGTGCGACCATCCCACAGCTGGCGGCAGCGCTTGATGAAATGGCTAGTGTCGGTGACCATGTCAGCCTCACCGGCGCTGTCCAGCGCGTTCTGGAAGCACGTAAGGAGGCGCAGCAGGCGCGTCTGAGTAGTGAGGCTGCGACAGATTCGACGAAGACGAAGCGACCGGTGGTCTTCCAAACGTTCCGCGATGGCTTCGAGGTTCTCTACAACACGCTTGTCGACGAATCGGGAGCCGAACTCCTCTTGTCGACGAAGGCTACTGGTCTGCGGCAGCATGACAATGGCTTTGAGGTCACTGTGGAACTGCCGTCGGAAAGCGGCACGAGCGTTAGCACTATCGACGTCGACGGCGTTGTCGTGGCGGCACCTTCTGCAACCACATCGGAGCTGTTGAGCAATCTTGCGCCAGAGGCGGCCGAGCTCATTGGTGGGGTAGACACGTCGAACTCGGCGGTGGTCGGTATGTGTTTCGACTCGTCGGAAGGACTGCCGGAGATTAACGGCGTGTTGTGCGAGATTGGTGCTGACCTGTCCGCGAAAGCTTTTACAGTGTCGTCCCGGAAGTGGCCACATATTGGTGAGCGCTACGGTGCCGTTGTGAGGGCAAGCTTCGGCCGTTTTGATGATGACTCGCACGTGCATCGTAGCGACGAGGACCTCATCGCCAGGGCAAAGGCGGATTTGGCTAAGGCGACTGGCTTTGATGCTGAACCGACCGCGGTTTTCGTCCAGCGTTGGTGGGCGGGGATTCCACGCTTCGATATGGGGCATGGCGGCCTGATGGATTTTGCTCGCCAGGAATTGGCCGAGGTGCCTAAGCTTGCAGCAACGGGGGCGTGGCTCAGTGGCCCGGGCATTCCGGAATGTATCTCCAACGCCAAGGCTGCGGCCAGCAAGATTGCTGCGGAGCTGGCATAAAGCTGCGAGATTGGTGCTGAGTACGAAACTGGCGCTGACCCATCGTTTTTAAACAAACCTTTCAACCGAACTAGGAGACAACTAATGACCAAGCTCGATTTCAAGAAGCTCAACGACACCATCCGCTACACCATGTGGTCTGCCTTCAAGGTGACCCCAGGTGCACTCGGTGATAACCGCGAAGAGGCAGTGGCTAAGACCAAGGAATTCCTGGCTCGTTACGAAGACACTGATCTGATCATCCGTGGTTTCTACGATGTTTCGGCCATGCGTGCTGAAGCCGACTTCATGTTCTGGATCCACGCAGAGAAGCTGGAAGACCTGCAGGCGTTCTACAACGCCTTCCTGCGCGAGACTCCGCTGGGCAAGGCATCCACTCCGCACTGGTCGAACGCTGCGCTGCACCGTCCAGCTGAGTTCAACAAGTCGCACCTGCCGTCGTTCATCATGGGTGAAGAGCCGGGACGATGGATTGCGGTTTACCCCTTCGTTCGTTCCTACGACTGGTACCTGCTGGAGCCGACCGAGCGACGCCGCATCCTTGCTGAACACGGTATGGCCGGTCGTGACTACCCGGATGTGCGCGCCAATACTGTCCCGGCGTTCGCACTCGGTGACTACGAGTGGATCCTTGCATTCGAGGGGCCGGAGCTCGACCGCATTGTGGACTTGATGTGGAAGATGCGTTACACCGAGGCTCGTCTGCACGTCCGCGAAGAGATTCCGTTCCACACGGGACGTCGCGTCGATGACATCGCAGAGATCATCAACGTTCTGCCGTAGCTCACGCAATCAACGAGAGAATCAGCAGCGCCGCTGGTCAAGCCCCGTTAACTGACGGGATTTTGACCAGCGGCGCTGCTTCTCTATCTAGTTATTCAGCCGTCTTGTCCGGTTCGAGCGTGAGTGAAATTGAATTGATGCAATAACGCAGGTCGGTCGGAGTATTGTATCCCTCACCCTCAAAGACGTGGCCGAGGTGAGACTTGCAACGACTGCACAGCACTTCGGTACGGACCATACCGAGGCTGGTGTCTCGGCGCTCAATAATCCGGTCTCCAGCTAGTGGAGAGAAGAAGGATGGCCAACCGCAGTGAGAGTCGAACTTCTCGTTCGACCGAAACAGCTCGTAACCACAGGCCCGGCAGCGGTAGACACCTTGAGTCTTGGTATCGGTGTACTCACCGGTGAAGGCGCGTTCAGTACCTGCCTGACGCAAAACCTGGTACTCCGCGGCACTGAGGCGTTCGCGCCATTCTTCTTCGCTCAGATTCCAGTCTTCGCTATGCGAATCAACCATTCTGAATAGCCTCCTCAGACTTGAGATCAGATTCCTGATTAGACTTCCTGCCTGCTATCTTCCAGTCGCTCAGCCAGCTGAAGCCGGATGCAAAGCTACGCCCATTGACGGCATCCACAATCGTCATTCGAATGAGTGCTGCCGTGATGGAGAGAATAAGAACGGCCCATCCAATACCGCCGATTGCAACCGTGAACCACGGGAAAAAGAGGTCATCTTCATCAATCCACCAATTGGCGTAGAAGAAACAGAGTACGACTCCGAGTCCTGCGCCCCAATTCAACATGACTGTCGAACCAATATTTCCTTCATTGTCGCGAGCCAAAACCAATGGGCGAAGCACGGTGAGAACCATTGGCAAGAGCGTCATCGAGTAGTACTGCTGGCCCAGGCTGGAAAGGAAGAACGCGCCGGTGAAGAGAACTCCGGAAGTCGTAGCAATCCAGAATTTCTCATCCCTTTCGAGCCAGCGAAGAAGGAGCACGACGGATACCAAGACGAAAATGCCGAAAAAGATCTGCCACAGCAAAATCAGGGTCGGATGGGCACCTAGCCAAACAAGCTGTCCAGTCAGTGAAGCATTTGCAAAGTCACGGACAACTCCCAGGTAGGGGACGGTGATATCTAGGTAGTCACGTGGTTGGACCATGAGCGGCCACGCAATGACATTGGCTGCAATTACCACTCCGATACTGGTCAGTACCGTAGAGAACTGCCTGCGCATGAACGGTAGGAACAGCATTGGCAAGAAAACAGGTTTAATGGTGATTGCGATACCGATGATCAGGCCGGCCAGGATATTGCGCCGCTCGGTCAGAGCAATAAAAAACAGCACTAATGCAAGGAAGAGTGAACCGTTGACGTTCGTAAAATCAAGGGTGTTGGTAACGGGTTCCGTGAGGTAGAGCAGTGCTATCGACGCTGGAATGATGGGGCCAGAGCGCGCAATACCAAGCCACCTCAGCAGCAATACAATTGCCGCAATGATTGCAGCTGACTGAAACACCGCAAACCAGATTCGGCCCGATTCAAGCGAGCCGAACAAATCAATCGGGGCTAAAAGTAGGGTAGCGCCTGGGGAATACAGATAGTGCGGATCGGCTGTTACGTAGTCTTCCGAATAAACGGGTACCTGCGATACGAATCGATTAATTGCCGACCAGACGGTCGTAAAGTCATCTGTGCCAGAAACGTCTTTCGGCAAAACCCAGGTGCGGTGAAAAATCACCACAGCTGCGATAGGCCACAAGAAAGCGCTGAGTCCTCGCGACACGTGCCGAGACAGAGGGCGTGGAGCCACCGAATTTGTCTCTGGCGTGTCCTTGGACGTTTGCGTTAATGCCGTTGCGCTTGCGCTCACGTCGATTTTTGGTTTACTCACAATACTCCACCCTACTGGGTGAAGCTGCGGGAATAGCGTAGGAAGATGTGTGAGTCGGAACGTAGGATATCCCGCACTTCAAAAGCCTGCGGGTTCGTCGAGTTCGAGTCCTCATCAGGGTCGTTCTCGCCGAAAGTCAGGGGGCCGTTACCCACCCACATCGGCGACAATGTCAGGAACAGTTCGTCGACGCACCCCTTTTTGAATGCTTCTCGATACATCGTCGATCCACCCTCTACGACAATGTCCCGATACCCATGTTCAGCCAGCCACGTTAACGCCGCTTTTACCGAGGGGTTAGGGAACTTAACGACGCGAGCCCCGGCCGACTCCATCTTTTTAGCTTTGTTCTTGTGAGCGGCTCTTGCCTCTTCATCATTAAAAGCATCTTTAGTCGGGGTGAAGATTATCGGAGGATTGACTTCTGCATTCGCGAAAAAGTCAGATTTTATATCTAAATCCAACGAGCGCGAAAGTGTGGACATCGCCACGTGCTCGGAGCGACCTAGCTTCTGTCGAACGGCCTCTAGGTACTCCGGTATCTCAACTGGCCCGTACCCCTCGGACGCAATGGTGCCTGTACCAACGAAAACGACGTCGGCAAGCGCGCGAAGCGTGTTGAAAACCGTGGCATCGGTGTCGTTGCCAAGCTGGCCAGAGGTGCCTTCGACGGCGCCGCGTCCGTCCAAGCTGGTGACGGCGATGGCCGTGACGGTGGAGGTGTTGTGAGACACCGCCGCTGTATCATGTGTCGTTTGCGCAGGTCGAGAAAGAAACTGCAGAATTTCGTCGGTCGATGGGCTTACGGAGGTGAGTGTAGCCATACCGCCGAGGTTAAGCCGACGATTGCAGAATAGGCAAGGCCTGGCTTATAAGGGAAGTATTATAATCGTTGTCATTTATAAGGAGTGGACTTATAGTAGGGGCATGCGACTAACAGATACTCTTGAGAAGGCATTCAACGACCAGATCACTATGGAGCTCACCGCTTCCCACGTCTACCGCCAGCTGGCAATCGAACTGGACCTGCTGGATTTCTCCGGCATGGCAGAGTGGATGCGTGCACAGGCGGATGAGGAAGTTGATCACGCGAACCAGTTCATCGCACACCTCGATGCTCGCGACAACCACCCGCAGATTGGTGCTGTCGACGCACCGGAGGTGAAGGTCACTTCCGCAATCGATGCATTCCGCATTGCTCTCGAGCATGAAGAGAAGGTTTCGGCATCTATCCGTAACCTCCGCAAGCTTGCTGATAGCGAGGGTGATCTCGACTCCCGCCCGCTGCTGGACAGCTTCGTGGTTGAGCAGATTGAGGAAGAGGACACCGTGCGTGGCATCATCGGTCGCCTGGAGATCGTTGGCGACAACGGTGCTGGCCTGCTGCGTATCGACCGGGAGCTTGGCGCTCGCGACGCAGCTTAATATCGAGCTCGGTTCGCAGTTTGGATAGAAATGACCGCCCTGGGGCTAACTGCCTAGGGCGGTCATTTCTATTTAGCTGGGGTATCAATTGATGGGCTTGGCGTCCAGCCAAACCGAAATTCGGGGAGCTGTCATGGGCTGACCGTCCATAGCATTTAGACGAGCGAGCTGCTCAGCAAAGCTCGCCGAATTGGAAAACCTGCCAGCCGAGACGCCCGCCGGACAATATTTTTCCTGCTTAACCCGGGGGAGCGGTAGGACTCGATGAAATTGGTGGGTTAAGTAGCAAAAAGTGTGTCCGCTCG
>NZ_KV795640.1:0-75302 GCF_001809065.1 Corynebacterium sp. HMSC055G02
CGGAAAAGACACACTTTTCTTTACTTAACCCGGCATACACTGCAAATCCACTCACCTGCATAAATACAAGAAAACCCCCGGCGTAAACCGGGGGTTTTCACTCTGCGGAGGATGTGGGATTTGAACCCACGAGGGATGTGACTCCCGCACGCGTTCCAGGCGTGTGACATAGGCCGCTAGTCGAATCCTCCAACGTCGTTAAAGACTACCCAACAAACCCCATTTTCCCAAAACGCTCCCCCTACCAGGGAAAACGAGGCATTGAAGCGGCACTCCCGCGCAATCGGTGCAACCAACAGCAACCAACTCCGGCTGCCGACTGCCGACTGCCGACTGCTGTTTCGCCCCCCACTCCCGGAATTTTTCCGGGAGTTACTTAGCCAGCCGAGCAATCGCCGCCGAGGCCTCCTCCAGCTTGGCGTCCAACTCCTCCGGGCCGCCCTCAGCCGCATGCACCACACAGTGATGGAGGTGAGCATCCAGAAGAGTTAACGCCAACGACTTCAACGCCGAATTCACCGCCGAAATCTGGGTCAAAACATCGATACAGTACTCTTCGTTCTCAATCATCCGACCAATGCCACGAACCTGCCCCTCAATGCGACGGATACGGGATTCATAACGCCGCTTCTCCACGAGATAACCGGGATCAGTGGTGTCATGGCAGCAAGAATCGTCGTCAAGCGAATGCGATTGCGACGAACAACAAGACTCACTCATGAGTTACTCCTTTTTGAATACCTGGTTGACTCGGAGAAAAACCGCGCAGACGCAGACTGTTGCCGACCACAAAAACCGACGAAAACGCCATCGCAGCGCCAGCCAACATCGGATTCAACAACCCCAGCGCGGCGACAGGAATTGCCAAAACGTTGTAGAAAAACGCCCAAAAAAGATTCGAACGAATCGTGCGGAGCGTCCGGCGTGACAACCGCAGCGCATCCGCAGCCGCCAACAGATCACCACGCACCAGCGTGATATCCGCAGCCTCCATCGCCACATCGGTGCCCGTGCCCATCGCCATGCCCAAATCCGCCTGCGCAAGAGCCGCAGCATCATTGATGCCATCGCCGACCATCGCCACACACGCGCCGCCAGCCTGCAACTTCTCAATCGTCGCGACCTTATCCTCCGGCATCACTCCCGAAATCACATCCTCGCGAGCAATACCGACCTCATCTGCGACCCGAAACGCCGGGCCGGCGGCGTCGCCGGTCAGCAGAATCGGCCGCACCCCCCACTCCCGGAATTTCGCGACCGCAGCCGCCGACGTCGGCTTCACCGAATCCGACACCTCCAACGTGCCCAGGAGCTCGCCGTCGCGGCGCACCGCAACCACCGTCCCCCCACTCCCGGAATTTTCCCCGGAGCGGCCGACCTCGATGCGGTGGCCATCCACGGTGCCTTCAACCCCCACTCCCGGAATATCCCGGAAATCCGAAACCGGGAGTAGAGAATCCGGATCCGCCGCACGCACAATAGCCTGCGCAATCGGGTGGTGCGACGCCGCCTCCACCGAAGCGGCAAGCGGCAGCAGATTTTCGGGAGTGGGAGGGACCTCCGTCAACTCCATCACACCCGTAGTCACCGTGCCGGTCTTATCCAGCACAACCGTGTCGACCTTCCGCGCCGACTCCAGCACCTCCGGGCCACGCAGCAGCACACCAGCCTTGGCACCTTCACTCGTGCCGACCAGGAGCGCTGTGGGCGTCGCTAAGCCAAGCGCACACGGGCACGCGATGATAAGCACGGCGACCGCGGCCGTGACCGCCTCACTCGCGCCGTGCCCCGTAAACAACCACGCGCCGAGCGTGACCGCGGCGATCACGATGACGGCGGGCACGAACACTCCCGAAACCCGATCCGCCAGCCGCTGCACCGGCGCCTTACCCGTCTGCGCCGCCTCGACCATCGCCGCCATCTGCGCCAACTGCGTCTCCGAGCCCACGCGCGTCGCCCGCACGAGCAGCCGCCCTGACGTATTGATTGTCGCTCCCGTCACCTCATCGCCAGGGCCGACCTCGACAGGCATCGGTTCGCCGGTCAGCATCGACGCATCCACCGCCGACGCGCCCTCCACGACAACGCCGTCCGTCGCGATCTTCTCACCAGGCCTAACGACGAACACCACTCCCGGACGGAGCTGTTCCACGGGCAGCCGCTTCTCCACTCCCGAACTTTCGAGAACGGAGACATCCTTGGCGCCAAGCTTCATCAACTCCCGGAGTGCCTGACCGGCGTTGCGCTTGGAGCGCTTCTCGAAGTAACGACCAATCAGCACAAACATGATGATGCCGGCCATCGCCTCGAGGTAGATGTTCATATCGGCATCACCAGGAGTGACCGTGAAGTGGAACTCGTGCTTGAGCCCCGGCAGCCCGGCACGCCCGAAGAACAACGCCCACACACTCCAGAGGAACGAAGCGGTCGTCCCCATAGTGATCAGCGTGTCCATGGTGACCTCGCCATGACGCAGATTCTTCAGTGTCGCGCGGTGGAACGGCCAGCCGGCCCACACAAAGACCGGCGCCGAGAGCGTGAGACACAGCCACTGCCAATTAGTGAACTGGAGGGCAGGGATCATCGACATTGCGATGACGGGAGCGGTGAGGATGACAGCGCCGATGACTCGGTTGCGCAGGTCTTCCAGCTCCCGGTCTTTCCCTTCGGGAGCAGCACCCGGTTCCTGTTCGGGCTCCTCCTGCGGAAGCTCAGCGGTGTACCCCGCTGCCACGATTGTGTCGATCAGTTGCTGCGGGTTGATGTCCGCCGGCGCCTCCACATGCGCCTTCTCGGTCGCATAGTTCACGCTCGCGTTAACGCCATCAAGTTTGTTCAGCTTGCGTTGGATACGGTTTGCGCACGACGCACACGTCATCCCGCCGACGGGGATATCAAGGGTGAGAAGTTGCTGCTCAGACATCCGCTTTCCTCTTTGGGGGTTTAGTTTGCGACCGCCTTGTAGCCAGCTTCATCCACTGCTGCGATTACGGCAGCGGTGTCAATGTCTGCATCCGAGGTCACGGAAAGGAAATTCCGGGAGCGGTCAACCTGGACATCAGTGATTCCCGGGAGTTCAGAGACTTCCTCCCGCACCGATGCCTCGCAGTGTCCGCATGTCATGCCAGTAACAGTAAAAGTTTGATTAGCCATACCCCAATATATACCCCCTATGGGTATATCTGTAAAGCTATTCGCGCTGACGGTAGCCCGAGTAGGCCCGCCCCGCGAGAGCTGTCGGGAAGGCAAGGTTGAATTCGGGCGGCGCGTGCGGAGACGGCGGGTGGCGGTAGACCGCGCCGGAGCCGTCGTCACGCTCGAGGTGCCCGTTGAGGCCTTGCCTGTCATCATCGTTGGCGGCGTTGTGTTCTTTGCAGGTCATGACCATGTTTTCCATAGTCGTGGCGCCGCCGTTTTTCCTGGCGACCAGGTGATGGGCCTGCCCAGCGTGGGCGGGGCGCGGGCACCCGGGCCACGCGCAGATGGGGTTGTCGAGGATCATCGCGATGCGCTGTTCCTCCGTCGCCAGGCGCGGGTTGTGTATCGGGAGTAGGTCGGTCGGCGTGTTGTGCTCGTCGTAGACCAGCACCCAGCCGGTGTCCGCGAGCAATGCCTCGACGAATTGTCCGGGAGTGAGGACGGAGCCGTTGGAGGTCGCCGCAAACCGCGGGCTGTACTCCACGATGTCTTGCGCGGTTACGATGAGCGCGGGCTGGTAACGGAGCTTGTCGACGTCGTCAAGCGGCCCCTCCGACCCGTGTGCCAAGCGTTCTGCCAGCGCCTGACCGACACACCGATCCCGGGTGTAATCCTCGTGCGCTTTGGCGATTTCAGCTGCGCGCACGGTCAGCGGCGCGACCAGGTCGTCAATCATGTTCGCCGGACCAGTGACCTGCAGATGCTTCATCCCGCGGATGTCCGGATTCCGGGAGACGTGGGCGCGCAGGTGCTGCGGCGGCTCGTCGGTGCGGTTGAGCTCCTTGACCTTGGTGCGCATATAGGTGTCGAGGCCCTCGAAGTCGTAGGCCGCGGCAGCGCGGGTGAAGTCCAGGCGGTAGTACTCCCGGATTTCGACGTTGTTGAGCTGCCCGGAGCGCTTGTCGATCTGCATCACCGTGTCCAGCGACAGCTTCAGCTCCCGGGCGATCGCGACGGCCTTGTCGCGGGATTCGACGTCAACATCCTTCTCGACCGTGCCGAACAGCCGCTCGGCACAGCGCAGCAGGCGCTTGAGGCGGAAGGGGTCGAAGCCGATGCTGGCTGCCAACTCCCGGTGCCCGGTGGATTTTTCCGGGAGTGCGGCGCGCAGGTCGGCGAGCACGTCAATACCCCGTGTCGCCAGCGCGCTGAGCAGTCCCAATGTCGTCATGGGGCTAAGGCTAGTTTCCGGGAGTGGGCGGCTTCAATCGCTTTTTGGCGTTGTCCACAGCCGTCGTAAAGCATGCACAATCTGCACAAACGGGCTTGACGACGCACTCCCGAAAGTGCCCTACCGGAACGCAACCTCTCCCACCGGCCGTCGCAACTTCCGGGAGTGGAGGGTGTCGGGAGCCGCGGCCATGTCCTCGCACGCGCGCACGGCGGCCATGAGGTGCTCTTCCTTGGAGGACTGGTAGAACTCGCGGGCGGATTTCGGGAGTTTGGGTTTGTCGTGCAGCGGCATGTCGGAGACGCTGAGTAGCGCGCCGTAGGGCACGCGGAAGCGGTAGCCGTTGGCGGCGATGGTGGCGGATTCCATTTCGACGCCGATGGCGGTGGATTTCTGCAGCTCTCGGTAGAGGTCGGCCTGGGAGCGCCACTCCCAATTGCGGTCGGAGGTCGACAGTACGGTGCCGGTGCGTAGGCGCTTTTTCAGCTCATCGCCGGTGAGTCCGGAGACGCGGGCGAGCGCGTTGGTGACGGCGAGCTGAATTTCCGCAATTGGCGGGATGGGTTTTTCCAGGGGCACGTAGTTGTCGAGGACTCCGTCGGCGCGGTCGTAGCCGTTGGCGAGAATCATGTCGCCGATGCGCATGCGACCGTCGAGACCGGCGCAGTGTCCGACCATCATCCAGCAGTGCGGTCGCGTGACGGCGAGGCAGTCGGTGATGGTTTTGGCGTTCGAGGGGCCGACGCCGATGTCGATGATGGTGATGCCGCATTGGTCGTCGCGGAGCAAGTGGTACGCCGGCATCTGCGAGGCGTGCGCGTGCTGGCGGCAAATTCCGGGAGTGGGGATGGCGCCGATGTCGTAGCGCTGCCCACCCGGGCACGCCAGCGCCGTGTACCCGTGCGGATTTCCGGGAGTGAGGGTGGCGGCGTATTCGAGGAACACGTCCGTGTGCAGCTGGTAGTTGGTAAATAGCACGAAGCGCTGGATGTTTGCGGCGTGCGACCCGGTGTAGTGCTCGAGGCGCTGGAGGGCGAGGTCGATGCGCTGGGCGGTAAAGAGGCTCAAGGGTTTGATGAGCAGGCCCAGGTAGTCGGCTTCGCCGTCGGCGATGGTGTCGTCGATGCTGGCGGAGTCGATGGGGGTAAACGTCTTCTCCACTGCCGCCAGCATGCTTGCCGACGCCCCTTCCCTCCCCGCCGCTTCCTCGGCGGCCGCGTCGAATCCGCGGCACATCCGGAGTGGGATGGGCTGGTCGGAGACGCGCACCTCGACTTCGCCGCCGTGGTTGGCGAGCAGGTCGGTAATTTGCTCGATGAGGTAGGTGCGGAACATCACCGGGCGGGTGATGGTGGTGGCATACACTCCCGGACGGTCGACGAAGCCGTGTGACAGGGAGGGGTCGACATCCTCGACGGCGCTGCCGGCCGGGACGGTGAAGCGTAGTTCGGGGTAGTAGGCGCGCACCGGCCCACTCCCGGAATTTCCTTCGGTGGCGGCGGTGTACTGCTCGACTAGGTAGGCCATCCCTGCCCGGTGGATTTCGGTGAGCCGGTCGACGGCTGCGGCGGCGTCGGTGTAGAAGTCGCCTTCGCCTTCGGTGGGCCAGAACGGGGGTGTTGCGGAGTCTCGTACCTGCATAGCCCAAGGCTAGGCGGAGAGGTTCCCGCTCGCATCCGCGCCGCGCTCATCACGCCAGGCACGCTCACGCAACCAGCTCAGTGCCGGCTCCACACTCCCTCGCGGCTGCGGCGGACCTCAAAGACCTGGTGCACATGGTAGCCGCCGATGGTGGGGATGGTGAGGAAGTGACGACCGTCGTCAAGCTCGTGCCAGAGTATGCGGCCGTAGCGTACGCCGTCGCGGACGTGGGCGCTGAGGTAGTCGGCGCGTTGCTGGCCGCGGAGGGTGGCGTAGAAGGCGGGGTCGACGGGTAGTTGGACGAGATTCCGGGAGTGGGGGTCGATGTCGGCTTCTTGCAGCCGGATGGCGACGGGTCGGCCGTCGACGAGAAGGTCAGCGGTGTGACGGCTGAGATGGATGATGTGGACGTCGCTTATTGTGGTGTGCATTTGGCGCTCCTATTCGCTCTTCCCCGCAGGCGGTCTGTGGGGCTGATCTTCCTTTGGGGCACCGGGTCCGCGAATCGGGCGGTTGCCTATCGACGCTGTCAAAGGCCATTTCTCGTCGATATCTTGTGATCGTGTCGCCCACCCTAACACCAACTAGACAGCTTTGTCTACCATCTCCCGCACGCTTTACGACGAGGCCCCCACCTCCCCCTCCCGGAAGCTACCCCTTCCCCGTCAGCACCAGGACCACCAGCGCCACGTTGAGCGCGATGATGAGCCCGCAGATAACCCACGCGACCCGGCGCAGTAGTGGGGTGTTGGCCCAGATGCCCATCTCGGCACGCGAGGAGGTCATGCGCACCAGCGGGACCAGCGCAAACGGGATGCCAATCGACAGCACCACCTGACTGAGCACCAGCGCCCACGTCGGCTCCACGCCGCTGGCGATAATGAGCAGCGCCGGAATGATGGTGACTATTCGGCGCACCAGCAACGGCACGTGCACCTTCAGCAGGTCGCGCATAATCAGGTCACCGGCGTAGCAACCGACAGAGGACGACGCCAGCCCGGAGGCCAACAACCCAACGCCGAAGAGCACGCCCACCACGGGGCCAAGCACGCTGGTCACGGCAGCGTGAGCGCCTTCGATGGAGTCAGTCCCCTCCACTCCCGGAAGTGCTTCGGCCGCGAGACACAGCATGCCGATATTCACCGACCCAGCCAGCACGAGGGCACCGAAGACATCGATACGCGTGGCCCGTAGGTGCTGGCGCAGCGAGGAGTCATCTTCCACCTTGTACTCGCGGTCGCGCACCAGCCCGGAGTGCAGGTAGACCGCATGCGGCATCACGGTCGCCCCCAGCATGGATGCCGCCAGCACCACGGTGTGCGCGCCTTGGAAGCGTGGCAGAATTCCGCTGGCCATCTCCCCGAGACTCAGGCCCGTGACAAACAGCCCGGCCAGGAACCCCACCGTAATGACCAGCAGGAACGTCACAATCACGCCCTCAAAAGTGCGTTGCGAACGCCCACCCTGAAGCAACAACAGCCCCAGCGAGACCACGCCAACAATGACACCGCCAAGCAGCATCGGCGTCCCAAAGAGCAGGTACAGCGCCGTGGCGCCACCAATAATTTCCGCCACATCCGTCGCTGCCGCCACAATCTCGGCCTGCACCCAGTACGCCAGCCGCCCCGGCCGGTTCGAACCGAAGCGGTCGGCGACACCTTCGGTCAGCGACCGCCCCGTCACCAGGCCGTACTTCGCCGACAGGTACTGCACAACCATCGCCATGAGGTTGGACACCACCAACACCCACAGCAGCAGATACCCATAGCTCGCGCCCGCGGACAGGTTCGCAGCCACATTTCCGGGGTCCACGTAGGCAATCGCCGCCACAAAAGCAGGCCCCAGCAGACTCATCATGGGCTTGCGGTTTTTCTCGCTTGATGACGTCACTTGCGACCCTTGTGCCCCTGAATCATTCACCCGGCCATTATTTCACGGCCTCGACACTAAATCTTCAATCAGCCCAAAATTTGGGCAGCCATGGTGCCACCGAGATTTACCAGGCGGTCGGAGATGTCGTCGTCAAGCGAACCGACGAACACGACGGGTTCGGCCGCAAGCTCCCACTTGTAGCCGGTCGTGATGGTTTTCATGGCGTTTTCCGCGCCGGTGGTGTCGAAGCCGCCGCGGATCCAGTAGGAAAATGGCAGCCCCTTGGTAACTTCCTGTGCCTCCCGGAAGGTGGTGTCGAAGAAGTGCTTGAGCGCGCCGGAGATGTAGCCGAAGTTGGCGGAGGTACCGAGCAGGATGGCGTCGGCGCTGGTCAGGTCGTCAATGGTGGCGTCGAGAGCCTCGACAACCTTGACATCCACGCCCTCTAGCGCGGGATCGTTGGCGCCCTCGAGCGCGTGACTTAAGACCTCCTGCAGGAGCGGGGTCGGGGAATGGTGGACGACTAGAAGAGTAGGCATGTCCCGAGGGTATCGGCAGTGATAGGGTAAGCGCAGGTTTCAGCAACAATCCAATGTTTATCAATTCGAGTAAACGTGGCGTCCAGTAAGAAAGCCTCAAATTCGTACTGAACTAGGGGGCAATCGAAGAACGGAAAAATAGATGGAACCATACATCGGAATTGCAGTTTTTGAGTTAACAAAGCAAAGAGATTCAACCTCGGCGAATGAGAGCTTCTTCCGTGAGGACTTATACATTGTCTTTGCCGATTCTGATAGCGCCGCATACGCGCAGGTCGAAGCATTAGCCCACGAAAATGAATTAGCCCCAGAAGATCCTTCCCACTCGGGAGGATCTGTCACGTTGCGCCACATCGTCGATGTCGCCCCCGCTCTTTACGGTCGCGTCGATACAGACATCGACATCTATTCTCGCCACTTCGCATCCCTCGAGGATTACAAACGCTTCGAAATGAAATTAGGTGGCAAAGATCCTCTAGCGGAATCCTAAGACCCATATCATGAACCGCTCCCGCAATTTTGCAGTTGCTGCACTTCTCTTAGCCTTGACCTGCTACATTGGACTGTTTTTCGTCAGCACTGCGCTCTCCGATGCCTGGACAATACCCCTCGCTGCCGGAGTCTTTGGATTCGGCCTAATCGGCTTCCTAACAGCGCTAAAAGCCCGATCAAACTGTTTGGTAATCGTGGCGGCACTAGTTGCATTCGCACTCTTGCCCCTAACGTATGCGCTTGCCGTAGTTCTCGGCAGACCCTAGAAAATCACCTGTCCGCGAGGAATTTCCAGACCCGCACGCAGAGCTTCCGGGAGGTCAGCGATGGAGTCAAGTTCTGCGCCGCCATCACTACCATCGCCACCATCACTGCCGTTACCGCCACCGCCACTCAGCGAACCCAGAATCCACCGCTGCGCTGCATCCGCGGACACCTCGCCGAGAGTCACGTCGCCATCACGCTTGGACAGTCGCCGTCCTTCAGAGTTCACCACCAGCGGCACGTGCACGAACGAAGGCGTCGCATACCCCAAAAGACCAGCCAAGTACGCCTGGCGCGGGGCGGAGGACATCAGGTCATTACCACGCACGACTTCAGTGACACCCTGCTCGGCATCATCGACGACGACCGCGAGGTTGTAGGCCCACATGCCATCGGCACGCTGAAGGACAAAGTCATCGATCGGGGCGGTAACCTCGCCATGCAGCTCATCGGTCGCAGTCCCCTCACGCACCTGCGATTTCAGGCGTATCGACGGCCTCCTCCCCGCCGCCGCAAATTCGGCCTTTTTCGCGGCGAGGTGCTCGTCGTCAAGCGAACGGCAGGTGCCGGGATACTGACCTGGCACGTCGTGCGGCGCGGAGGAGGCGGCAAGGATTTCGCGGCGCGTGCAGAAACAGGGATAAGTCAGGCTGCGTTGCGTGAGATCGGAAAGTGCGGATTCATACAGCTCAGAGCGTTCGGACTGGCGGATCGGCGTGCCATCCCAGTCGATGCCGATGGCCTCGAGATCGGCGAGCTGCTGCGCCTCATACTCGGGGCGGGAGCGCTGGCGGTCGATATCTTCGATACGCACGATGAAGCGGCCACCCTGCGCGCGGGCGTGCGCCCAGGCCAGCACTGCGGTGCGCAGGTTTCCCAGGTGCAGCCGACCGGTCGGCGAAGGGGCGTAGCGGCCGGTGATTGAATTAGACGACATGGCTACAACGGTAGTTAATGTCGCGCGCTCTACGTAGCTGCCGTATTTTCCGTAGCCGTCACGGCTTTCGCAGTTTGCCGACTACCCGCCACTGCGACCGCAACGGATAGCACTGCGAATGCGATACAAACAATTCCAACCACCGCGCTACTTCCGCCACTCAGCCCCGCCGCGAGCGGGCCAACTGCCGTTCCCGCATAGCCCACGATGTAGTAGCTGGAAACAGTCGCAGCAAGGTCCTTTCCACGTGCCGCTTCCGAAACCCGCAGCAGCGAATACTTGAAAGAAATCCCCTGGCCGACACCACAGATAACGGTTGCGATAATCAGCAAAACAGCATTTGAGCTAAGCAAACTCACTGTTGCGCCACCCAACCCGAGCGCGAGAATCACCAAGCCCACCGGATACGAGACCCGCTGCGCCCTCCGCCCGAGCATCACCTGCGTCACTGCCGATACTCCAAGCATCAAAGCTGTAATCGACGCAATCTTTAGCTGCGTATCGAAGCCCATATCCTTCGCAGCCAGCGGGACTACGGACTGGAAGAGACCGTTGACTCCATACGCACAACCAATCGCTAACGCTCCCGGAATGAAAACTCGAATCACATCTCGAGCCACACCAAACTGCGGCCGCCAGCTCACCGAATTTCTCTCGAAACTACGCTCCCGCACGCGCGCGACACCAACCATCGACATCACGGTGAGCGCTGCGTAAATCCAATACGGCATCTGCAGCGGCGACGATGAAAACTGTGCCACCACAGCCGAGGCCAACGGCCCCAGCGCCAATGCCCCGGAGACAGCAACCGTGCTTGTGAGCGCACCAATCTGCGTGAGCAATTTCTCCTGCAACAAGGCAGTAAAAGAGCCGGTTGCTAACCCTACGGAAAAGCCTGACACAATTCGGGCGAGATATAAGACGGCCTCATGTGAATCGACCAGCGCCGCCGCCAAGAACATCAGCGTTGAGACCAAGGACAGCCCCATGCTGGTAAGCGCAATGGGTTTTCGCCCGAGCGAATCCGACAAGTGGCCGTAGGCCAGCGTAACGATGACTCCTACTGCGTAACAGGCAAAAACCACCACTGTTTTATCGGTGCTCAGCCCCCAGTCGCGCTGGTAGATGGCATATAGTCCGGAAGGCATCGTGCTGCCAATCACCACGATGACCAGCCCCAGCGCGAGCGCTACTCCATCTCGGACATTGGCGGTTTTTGCGGCGTTCGCTCGGGCATCAACAGCATCAGTAACACCCGCAGCCTTTGCAGCCTTCGCGTCAGCGTCACCTGCTGCACCTGCCAAACCTGTCATCTCCACCCCTCCGGCCATTTCATGCTTTCTGGTTATGGAAAGTATGTTTTCACAAAATAGTTTGGATGACTAGACTTTCGACAGAACTAACTCGCAGCACCTTACGTCGTCACGCCCAAACAAACCGCAAAACGCCCGTTCAGCCCACCCTTTCGCTTACAACCACTTGCCTCAAAGACCACAAAGTGATTCGCTAACACCATGAAACAGCGCACGTACTTCGAGCAGGCAGCCGCGATTGCCGCAGAATGCTCGTCACCTGTGCGCCTGGCAATCCTGGAGTACCTTCTCAAAAACGGTCCCACTCGCGTGCGCAGCCTCGCCGAGTCCACCAACATCGCAGAATCGACGCTGTCCAACAATCTCCGGCGCCTCCGCGAAGCCGAAATCGTCGATGTCGAACGACAGGGGAAAACTGCGACCTACTCCATCGCTAACCCCTCGATACGCCAGGTAATTGCCAATCTTTTCCAGGCTGCAGGCGCCGACACTGCCGCACCCATCCCAGAGCACCAACCAGCAGTTACCTTCGCCCGGTCTTGCTACGACCACCTAGCAGGATCTCTCGGAGTACAACTCACTCGGGCTCTGTTCGCCAAAGAAGCACTCATCACCGACGCCGGGGACGTCACCTTTGGCCCCAACGCCGAGAAATGCTTCGCCTACCTCGGCACTGGCCTATCCAGCCTCGACGCAAGCAGGAAGACAGCGTTCCTCTGCAAGGACTGGACACACGCCGACTCTCACCTGGCCGGATCGCTCGGCGCCGCGCTCCTACGAGGCTTAATCTCAAAGGGCTGGTTGACCCCAATCCCCAATTCCCGCGGACTCGAACTCACGGCAGAAGGCAAAGTCGGCCTCGAAGACTTCATCGGCACTCGCTTGGAGCCCTGAGCGGCAGGTAACATTCCCTCCCGTGACAAATAACGAAAACCTGCCCAAGTCTGGGCCGGGCAACGCCGAGGCTGCCGCTGTGAGCACCTCGCACGCGCCCGAGAACGCAACTAAGTCCGAATCCACAGCACACACGCCACGCCACATCCCGGTACCGAAATCGCTGTACCCGATGTTCACGGCCATTTTCATTGGCGTGCTGATTGTCTCCAACATCACCGCCACCAAGGGCGTGGAAATCTTCGGCCTGGCCACCGACGGTGCCTTCTTCCTCTTCCCCTTGAGCTACGTCATCGGCGACGTGCTTTCCGAGTGCTACGGCTACAAAGCCACCCGCCGCACCGTGTGGACCGGGTTTGCCATCCTCGCCGGCGCAATGCTCTGCTTCTTTGCCGCCATCAAGCTCCCGGCGGCACCGTGGTACGAGAATCAGGAAGCATTCGCCACTGTGCTGGGCACCGTCCCGCAGCTTGTTCTCGCAGGTCTGGCCGGTTATGTCGTCGGTCAGCTGCTCAACGCCTGGTCGCTCAACGCCATTAAGAAGCGCACTGGCGAAAAGGCTCTCTGGGCGCGCCTGATGGGCTCGACTGTGGTTGGCGAGTTCGTCGATACGCTCATCTTCTGCTCCATCGCCGCCACCGCGATCGGCATCGATACCTGGGGCACCTTCGTCAACTACGTCATCGTCGGTTTCATCTGGAAGACCGCCGTCGAGATTGTAGTCATGCCAGTCACCTACGCCGTCATCGCGTGGGTCAAGCGCCGCGAAGGCTACTACGACACGCACGTTCCCGCTTAACGACGAAAAAAGTGCCGCGACCTCGCCTGAGAAGCGAGTAGTCGCGGCACTTTTCTGTTTTACTTCACATCCCGTTTGGCATTGACCCACTGCGCAACGCCAACCGCCACAACAATCCAGGCCACCAGCACCACGATGTTGAACCACATCGGCTGCGTCATGCCGGCCTCAAACCCGATGCGTGGATTCTCCGGATTTGCCATCAGACCGCCCAATTGCGTCGACAACTGCTGAATGCGTGCACCCGGCGTGACCAGCCACAGTGGCCGGAAAATCGCATACGCCAGCGCCGCGAACTCCAGCATGCTTTCCACCACCAGAATCCACACCAGCGGAATAGCGACAGCGGCCACGCGCGAGCGCGTCAGCACTCCCAGCGACATCGCGATTAGTCCAAACACTACAAAGCCAAGCACTCCGGCGAGCATGTCCGTGGCAGCGTCGCCGCCCTTGAACTCCACGCGCGGGGAAACCGTCACCGATAACCAAGCAAGCGCCACACCAATGACCCAACAGACAGCAATCAGCACAAGGGTCAGCGTCATCCGTGCCGAAAGCCACAGGCTCCTTCGGTCCTGCGTCAAGAACGCATGCGCATTCATCTGATCGTTGTACTCACCCGCCAGGGTGGAGCCACCAAAGGCAATCACGATCATGTTGAAGATCACGGTCCCCAACAGCAGCAATTCCCAATCAGCAGTCGCACCAGCATCCGCCGCCATGCTGAAAGCCGCCATCGGCCCAGCTATCGAACCGACCAACAGCACCACATAGACCCACGTACCGCGCAGGCTGGCTAGCTTCGTCCATTCCGACCGCAAAGCGTTTCCAAAACTCATCTCAGTCACTCCCCTACTGCCCAATCGCCTGCGCGCGGTACTCCTGCGATTCCTGGGTCGCAGCCAGGAACTTCTCCTCCAGGTTGTCGCGCTTCGTGTTCAACCGTGTCACCAACAGCCCCTCACGCAGGGCAGCGGCCGCAATGTCGCGGCGGAGTTGCTGCTCGCTGATGCCGTCGTAAAGCGGAATGCGCAATTGCTTATCGACGTCAACCCCACGCGCCACCGGCCCCAACGCCTGCAGCAGCCGAGCCGGATCATCGACCTCAACTTCGACGACCGTGCCGTCGGCGAGGAATTCGTCCATGGTGTACTCGCCGATCATGCGGCCGCGACCGATGACGACAATGCGGTCGGCGGTGAGCTGCATCTCGGAAAGGAGGTGCGACGACACGAGAACAGCGCAGCCCTGTGCGGCCAGCGCCTTGATGGTGTGGCGCATCCAAGAGACGCCTTCGGGATCGAGGCCGTTGACCGGCTCATCCAAGATCAGATGCTGCGGCTTGCCGAGCAGAGCCGCCGCCACTCCCAGACGCTGCTTCATACCCAGCGAGTAGCCGCCGACCTTGTCCGTCGCAGCCTCGGTCATACCGACCTGCTCAAGGCACTCTTCCACGCGGGTGTCGGGGATGCCAGCGCCGCGGGCGAGGGCCCGCAGATGAGAGCGGCCCGAACGAGCCTTGTTGTGCCAACCGGCATCCAGAATTGCGCCGGCGACGCTGGGCTTATTCTTCAGCGTGGAAAAGGGCTGGTTGCTGTAGGTGTTGCCCTGCGAATCCGTTCCGGTGAACAAGGCCTGGCCCGTGGTCGGGGCATCGAGGCCCAGCATGCAGCGCATGGTGGTGGACTTGCCGGAGCCATTTGGGCCGAGAAAACCTGTCACGACACCGTCGGGAACGGTGAAGGACAGGTCATCGACGGCTAATTTCGAACCGTACTTCTTGCTGAGTCGTTCAACCGTGATCATGCCCTCCATGATGCCGGTTGAGACTGCCTCGCGCAGTAGAGCTAGGTCTAGTTTTGGGCTTCCCCCGGGCCCGCCCAGCCGTCACTTCACGCCACTGGACTGATTCGGGTGTTCCCTGCCACTTCACGCCACTGGTGTCACCTCATGCCACCTCCACAAATGGCACGAGGTGACATGGCTGTCGTGAAGTGCGAAAAGGCAGAAGCCTAGCCCCAGCCCAGCCACAGCCCAACCGACCCAAGCACTCCCCAGCCCAGCCGGCCCCTAATTCCCCACCGCACGACCACCGTTGGCGTAGTAGCGGCCCATGAACTCATCGCGATACTCGAAGAACCGGTCCTCCAGGATCGCAGCCCGAATGTTCTCCACCAGCTGCACCATGAAAAACAGGTTGTGAATCGTGCACAGCGTGCCAGCCAGGTACTCCTTGGCCTTCAACAGATGATGCAGGTAGGCCCGGGAATAATTCAGCGAAGTGTAGGAGGGCACCTCCGCATCCACGGGGCGGAAGTCGTTCTTGAAGCGGGCATTCGTCAAGGTCATCCGGCCATCGAGCGTGTACACACCACCACGGCGGGCAAGCCTGGTCGGAGCCACGCAGTCAAAGGTGTCGGCACCGGCCTCGACAGCGGCGAAAATATCGTCCGGCTCCGAGATTCCCAGTAGGTGGCGGGCACGGTCGTCGGGAAGCTCGTCGTTGACCCAACCGCAGATTAGGCCCAGATTCTGCTTCTCAATCGCCCCACCAATGCCATAGCCGTGGAAACCGAGCTGGCCCGCGTCCTCGAACTCGCGGGAGAGCTCGACTAGCCCACGAGCGGCCTTGCGGCGCAGGTCTTCGTACTGCGCACCCTGCACGACGCCGAATAACTGCTGGATGGGCAACTGGCCGTCGTCAAGCGAATGGACGTGCCCGTCGACCTGACCGCGCGAAACTGTCAGCTCGTTGTGAGCCTCCAGGCAACGGCGCGCCCAGCGGTGCGTGCGCTCGACGGATGCCTCCTGGTAGCCGCGGGTGTTCATGAGCGTGGTGAGCTCGTCAAATGCCATCATGATGTCTGCGCCCAGCGCGTGCTGAATGCGCATGGACACCTCTGGCGTGAAGCGATGCTCGGAACCATCGATGTGCGAGCGGAAGGTCACGCCGTCCTCATCGACGAACGCGTTGCGCTCTTTGCCCTCGGCGACGATGTCGTCTTTCTGCATGCCGGTGACGTCCATCGCGAGGGTCTTTTTAAAGCCCGCGCCGAGGCTGAGCACCTGGAATCCGCCGGAGTCAGTGTACGTCGGGCCATTCCAGTTGGAGAACTTTGCCAATCCGCCGGCCTGGTCGACGATTTCCTCGCCGGGCTGCAGGTACAGGTGGTACGCGTTCGACAGCATCGCCTGCGCACCGGTGGACCGCACCTGCTCCGGCGTGAGCGTCTTCACCGTCGCCTTCGTGCCGACCGGAATGAACGCCGGCGTAGCAATATCGCCATGCGGGGTGTGGATGGTGCCAGCACGTCCGCGCGCGCCTTCGATTTGCTTTACGACGTCAAATCCCGTCGTCCTCGACTGCGACATGAAGCTCCTTGGTTGTGGTCCGGTGCTAATGCCTTGAGGTTACCTGGGCGCTATTCGCAAGTTACTCAGCGCTGTCGTTTTTCTCGGGGTGGGCAGCGTTTTCCGGGTCCCACACGGCGCGGCTACGACGTGGCGCTTCCTCTTCGAGTCCTTCGCGCTTCATCAGTTCCGCAACCGTAATCTTCTTCCGCTTGCGAGCCGGGCTGAAGTACGGGCGGACCTCGATATCCTTGGCGTTTTCCGGGTTCGGCTGGGCGTCGGTTGGTTCAGCTGGCGCGGACTGCATGAGCTGTTCGGTCGGCTCTGCCTGCTCCGGCTGCTCTGCCTGCTCCGGCTGCTCTGTCGGCTCCGGCTGTTCGGCCTGCTCCGGCTCAGCTGGTGCCGTCGGGGCGGACGGTTCGGCCTGCTTGGCCTGGTCAACGGGCTCGAGCTCTTCCAGCTTTGCCTTCTTCCACCTCGGAATCCAGCGGTTACGCTTCTTGGTCGCAACCGCCACAGCGGTACCACCTGCTGCGCCCGCTGCGCCCGCCGCGCCCGCCGCAGCGGCTGCACCAGCACCGACTTCACCATCGGCACTGTCTGTTTCGTCCTCGTCAGCGTCCGTGTCGCCAAAGCCACGCCCAGCACCTTCGCTTTCGGGCAACAGGGACTCACCGCGAGCCATACGCTCGCGGCGGCCCTTCTCCACCAGCTCCTCGGAAACCTCTTCCAGGGCAGAGCCTTCGACATCCACAGAAGGCAACACCTTGTCCAGCCACTTCGGCATGTACCACGTAGCGCGGCCAAGCAGGAACATGGATGCCGGGATGAAGGTCATGCGAATAACGAAGGCGTCGAAAAGCACTGCGGCACCCAGCGCGAAGCCGAATACCTTAATAATCGCCAGGGGCTGCCCGGCGAAAGCCGCGAAGACGGAGATCATAATAATCGCAGCGGCCGTGACCACACGAGCGCCGAGAGTAAAGCCTTCAACGACCGATTCTTCGACCGCGTTGTACTTCGATTCTGGCGAGGATTCACCCTTGTTGTGGGTGTAATGCTCGCGCATGCGGGAAACCAGGAAGACCTGATAGTCCATGGCCAAACCGAACGTCACACCAATGAGGAAGATTGGCACAAAGCTGACCAGCGGACCCGGAGTGCTAATCACTCCCCAGAGGCCATCCTGGAAAAATGCCACCGTGACACCGAATGCGGCTGCGACAGAGAGCAAGAAGCCCACACCGGCAGTCACCGGCACCATCAGGGAGCGGAAAATCATCAGTAGCAGAATCACTGCCAGCCCCACGACAACGCCCAAGTAGAGCGGCATTGCGCCCTGGAGACGGTCGGTGATGTCAATTTCGATAGGAACCAGGCCAGTGACACCGGTGAATAGGCCGGTGGTTTGCTCAATCTGCTTCTGCTGATCGCGCACCGCGTTCATCAGCTGCTTGGTCGCAGGATCGAGCGGACCCGACTTCGGGGTCATAATCATCTTGACCGCAGTGCCGTCATGATTCATGCCAATCATCTGGATGTGCTCGACACCGACATTGGATTTGAACTGGTCGACAGCGTAGCTATAGGAAGCCTTACGGGCGGCCTCGATGTCAGAGAGTTCCGGGTTGGTCTGTTTCAGGGACTCGATAAGTGGTTTGAGCACCGGTGCGTCGGGCTTCACATCATCCGACTTGGCAATAATGATGAGCTGTGAATTACGTCCCGCGCCGAAGCCCTCTTCAATCATGGTGATGGCCTTGCGGTTCGTGCTGTCCTTCGCCGCAGTAGAGTCCGACGGCAGCGCCAGCTTCAAGTGCATGGCCGGGTAGGCCAACGCCAACAGCAAGACGATACAGCCGACCAGGAACAACCCTGGGGCCTTGTGCACGAAGGTGACCCAACGGCGCCCCATCGTCATCTCGCCGAAGAAGGAAGAGCGGCGTCCCTTGCGCGCATTACGCGAGGGGTTGCCGGCAACACCGGGCACGCGACCAGCGAAGACCTTGTCGCCCAGCAGAGACATAACTGCCGGCAGCAGGGTCAGAGAGACCAGCACTGTGAAGGCCACCGTAATTGCCGCCGAAATACCCATCAGAGACATGAACGGCACCTTGGCCACCGTCAGCGCTGCCAACGCGACAATCACGGTGAGGCCGGCGAAAACCACAGCGGAGCCAGCCGTACCGGTAGCCATGCCGATGGCGTCTTCGTTGGTCATCCCTCGGGCTCTTTCTGCCCTGTAGCGAGAGAGGATGAACAGTGCGTAGTCAATACCGACAGCCAGGCCGAACATGACGGCAAGTACCGGGGTAATCGAGTTGACGTCGGTGAATGCGGTCATCAATGTCACGCCGAAGACACCGATGATAATGCCCACTACCGCCGTCACAATAGGCAGGAACGAAGCGACCAGAGATCCGAAGGTGACAACCAGCACGATAAATGCCACGGTCACACCGATAATCTCCGAGGTCGGAGCTACCTCAATCGCGGGCTGCATGCCCGGGCCAGAGGCCTCGACCTTGATACCGGCGTCACGACCGGCCTGCATTGCGTCGAGAAGCGCCTGCATATTCTCCGGTTCGATGTCCTGCGGCATCTTGGCGTCGAAAACGAAGGTGGAAATACCGTAGCGACCGTCATCGGACACGGTACGCAGGGCATTGGCGTCGGCCTCGGCAACATCCTTGGGCAGGCCGGCAGCCATGCCCTGTTCCTTGACCATCGCCTGCATCTTCGGATTGAGGTCTACCGGGTTGTGGAGTTGCAAATCATCGGAGATTTGGCCGACATTGTCGCGAATGCCATTAATAACCTGGTCAACAGCTTCTTTATTTTGTGGGTCATCGAGCCTCTGCCCCTCGGGAGCCTCGAAGGCGACATAGACACGCTGCTCTCGAATTGGGTTCGGAACATCGGGGAACTTTTCCTCAATCACGTGAGAAGCCGTTGCCGACGGCATGCCGGGGATCGAGAACTGGTCGATGAACCCCTTCTGGAATGCGGCAACTGCACCGCCCAGCCCCGCCAAAATCAGCAACCACGCGATGATCACAGTCCATTTATGCAGGTAGGAGAACCTGCCGAGTTTGAACAAGGCCTTTGCCATGTCAAGTTTCCCTTACGTCTAATATTCGCCTGGACCGCCCCCAACTGCCGCTTCCCCGAATTCGCGCTAACCACGCACTCCCTCGGACTCCACCTGCAGTTTGAAGCCTCTTCGCTACTCCGATGCTAGCGACCACCCCGGATTGGCCAACATCAACTCTGGCGCTGACATGGTCATTGGGGGCGGGCACGACATAAAAACCGGAAATACTTTTGCTAAGAGTAGCGGACTTCCCGGATAAACGTGAACAATGGGGTGTGTGTTACTGATGTTATTTTTGTGATTTAGGCACTCCAGGTCGGGTGCCTCACCATTCACCGCTTTACGACGGGCACCTCTCCCCACCGCACTCAGGCAATCAGGGCCGATTAAATGCAAAACCCCCGAGGCTCCTACTTAAAGGAACCACCGGGGGTTTTATTGGCGGTGACGGAGGGATTTGAACCCTCGGTACGGGGTTACCGCACAAAGCATTTCGAGTGCTTCACCTTCGGCCGCTCGGACACGTCACCGCTAGAAAACGTTACAGGTAGCCCCTTTATCTACCAAATCCCCAGGTCAGAGGGCTCAGCTGTCCACACAGTCGGCACCGCCGGTCCTTCGCCAAGCCGTTCGCACAGAACCACAACCCCCGCCATCCCAAATCACTCCATCTACTGCACCATCCGCTTAAACGACCGCGCTATTCGGGGTGGCCAACGCCCGCTGAGATATGAAGGAATAGTCTGTAGCTTGAAATCTAGAAACTTAAACACAGAAGTGCAGCCACACAGAAAGGGTTCTCCCTCATGATTCGTTCCGCCATCATCGGCTACGGCAACTTGGGCCGCAGCGTCGAAAAGGTCATTGCCGACCAGCCGGATATGGAACTCGTCGGTGTTTTCTCCCGTCGCGATTCGCTGGACACTGAGGCCCGCGTGCTCCCGGCTGCAGATGTCGAAAAGTACAAGGACGAGGTAGACGTGCTGTTCGTGTGCCTCGGCTCGGCCACCGATGTCCCAGAGCAGGCCCCTGAGCTGGCAAAGAGCTTTACGACGGTCGACACCTACGACAACCACCACGAGATTCCGAAGCACCGCGCGGCCATGGACGCCTCCGCTCGTGAGGGTGACAACATCGCCATGATTTCGACCGGTTGGGACCCGGGCCTGTTCTCCCTGAACCGCGTCCTGGGCGCTGCCATCCTGCCGGGAGCAGACCAGATGACCTTCTGGGGACCAGGCCTGTCGCAGGGCCACTCCGATGCCGTGCGTCGTGTGCCGGGAGTGAAGAAGGGCGTCCAGTACACCAAGCCGAACCCGGAAGCTATCGAGGCCGTGAAGAAGGGCGAGGGTGCAGACCTGAAGGGTAACGAGTGCCACCTGCGCCACTGCTTCGTCGTCGCTGAGGAAACCGGCGACGCCGACGAGGATGCCAAGCTCAAGGAGCAGATTCGCGAAACTATCGTGACCATGCCGGATTACTTTGCCCCATACGAGACCATCGTGGACTTCATCTCTGAAGAGGAGTTCGACCGCGACCACCAGGGCATGCCGCACGGCGGCCAGGTCATTACCCGTGGCCAGGCCGGTACCTCCGGTCACGTCATCGAGTTCGGTCTCGAACTGGAGCGCAACCCCGACTTCACCGCTGCCGTCCAGGTTGCCTACGGTCGCGCTGCCTACCGCCTGAAGCAAGCTGGCGAGACTGGTGCCCGCACCGTCTTCGAGATTGCCCCGTACCTTCTGTCCGCCGAACCACTGGATGACCTGGTAGCTCAGAAGCTGTAGCCAGCCCCAACGCTGACAGCCGGCCAGCGAAACACAAAGAACCCCAACCATCTCCGCATATCAAAAGCGGAAATGGTTGGGGTTATCTCTTCCCGAGAGCTAAAAGCTTTACTTGTCGGTCAGCTTGCCCAGGGCCTCAGTAGCCTTGTCCTTCAGGTCCTCAGCACCCTGCTTGACCTTCGAAGCAGTCTGCTCGCCCTTGCCCTGGTTCTCCAGGTCCTCGTTGCCAACGGCGTCGCCAGCAGCTTCCTTAACCTTGCCGCCCAACTCGTCGGCCTTGTTCTGCAGCTCGCTCATTATGTAAGCCTCCTACGTAAACGACTTATCTAGTTTCTATAGAGCCACCGTCTAGCAGCCCCACTACTTCCGACGGTACGTGAAAATGAAGGCTCGTCACGGCCACAGCGGGAATTGTGACCTAACTGTGATTCCGTTCACTCATCCAACTGCCGTTGCCTTTCGAAGAATTCCCGCAGGTAAACGGAGCATTCGTCGGCAAGCACACCCCCGCGCACCTGCGGCGTGAAGGCGTGGGCGGGATCTCGGATGACATCGGCGATAGAGCCGCACGCGCCGGTCTTGGGCGACCACGCGCCGAAGACCACGCGCCCCACGCGCCCCATGACGCACGCGCCGGCGCACATCACGCACGGCTCCAGCGTCACGACCAACGTGCACTGCTCCAGCCGCCAACCGTCACCAACAGCGCGGGTGGCCTCGCGCAACGCAATGACTTCGGCGTGGGCAAGCGGGTCACCATCAGCTTCCCGACGGTTCGAGCCCCGGCCCACAACCTTGCCCTCGGCATCCACGACCACTGCTCCCACAGGTACATCCCCGGGTGCCGTGTGAGCAGCTTCAGCGATAGCCAGGCGCATCCACTCCTCGTCGAGAATGTCCTGTTCGCGGCGGGGAAGAGCACTTGGCCGACCAGCTGGTTGGCCGGCCGCAAGGTCGGTTGGTCGCTCGGTCAGATGACCTTTCTCAGAGTTAGTCGTCATAGGGGTCGTAGTCGTCATCGTCACCGTCGTAATCCAGGTCGGCGACATCGGCGAGCTCCTCGGCACACCCCAGTTCCTCGGCAATGGCCAAGATCTGCTCGGACGCCCACAGCGACTGATCGTCACAGATGGACTCCAGGGCTTCCTCCGAACAGCCCAGGTCAGCGAGGATATCCATATCTCCTTCGGCCCAGGCGTCGACATCGTCGAGCTCGTCCTCGTCGAGGTCGGGGATATCCAGATCCAGCTCGTCGAACACATCTGCCGCAATGTCGTCGGTGACGGCGGCGGTGGCGTCGGAAAGCACAACGCGCAGCGACCCAACGCCCTGGCGCACGAGAATAAAGTAATCGTCGTCGATATTGAGCATTCCGACAGCGGCGCGTTCCGAACGCAGATTGCGCAGCGCCTGTGCAGCGTCGGCGAGGGAATCGGTGGCGTCGTCCCCAAGATCGACGACGCGCCAACCGCGCTCCCCCATAGTTACGGCAACCGCGAAGGAGCGGTCGTCATCGGAGGTGTACCCTCCGGAAAAGGTCGTGCTCATAACCCACAACGCTAGTCGCTGTATGTCATGCTTGTCAGGTGAGCAATTTCGAGTCCCCCTCCCCTGCTTCGTCCTCCCTGTCAGCTGCACAACTACCCGCGGTATGCATCCTCGGTTTGGGCCTCATCGGTGGCTCCATGATGCGCGATCTGCGGGCCCATAACGTCGAATGCTTCGGTTGGAATCGCTCGTCCCCGACGGTCGAGGAAGCCACGAAGGAGGGATTCGACGCCAGTACAGATCTTCAAGCCACGCTCGAACGCGCGGAGGCCAGCCGCGCGCTCATCGTAATCGGCACCCCCATGACAGTCGTCGGCACGATGCTCGACGCCATCAACGAGCACGCCCCCAGCTGTGGCATCACGGATGTGGTCTCCGTGAAGGCGGCCGTCGCCGCCGAGGTCTCCGCTCGCGGGATGGAGGAACGCTTCGTCGGCGCGCACCCAATGGCGGGGTCCGCGCAGGCAGGCTGGTCCGCCACACTCGAAGGGCTTTTCGACGGCGCCCCCTGGGTCATCACCTACGACCTGGCAGCCGCTGCCGACGCTGCGGGCGAGCCCGTCCCGGAGCGCTGGATTGAGGTCTTTTCGCAGGTCGCCAACTTGGGAGCAGCTCTTGGCAGTCAGCTCATTCCAGCGCTAAGCAATCACCACGATGCTAGCGTCGCCCGCATCTCCCACATGCCACACCTGGCAGCCTACGCAATTGCCGCCGCCGGTGAAGCCGGCGGTCCTCTGGCCATTTCGCTGGCGGCCGGCTCTTTCCGCGACTGCACCCGCGTCGCCGCCGCTGCTCCCGACATGGTCATGTCCTGGTGCGAGAACAACACCGAACCCGTGCTCGCCGCGCTTGACGACGTCATCGAGCGCCTCACCGCCGCGCGCACCCAGTTGGCCACCGAGGGAACCGCTATGGACCTGGCCAAAACCGGTCAGATTGCCCGTGTCCGCTACGAGGCCCGCCCCGCTCACCGCCCGATTTTCCGACTGCGCGTCGGAGAGGGCGATTGGATCAACCAGTTGAAGTTGGCCGAAAGCGTCGGCGGCCAGGTAGATGTGTTCTAGTGTGGAACTATGTTTTCCCCCGAGCTGCACACCAGCCTCGCCGGCATCACTGTCGTCAACTTCGCCATTAACGTTCCGGGACCACTGGCCGCTCAGCACTTGGGCCAGCTAGGCGCCCGGGTGATTAAGGTCGAACCACCCACAGGCGACCCGCTCGGTTCCTTCGGCCGCCCCTGGTATGAAGCTATGTCCGCAGGTCACGAGATTATCCAGGCGGATCTGAAGAGCGATGAGGGCCGCGCACAGCTGAGCTCGCTGATTGATGAGGCCGATGTGGTCATCACCTCGGTTCGCCCCTCCGCGCTGGAACGCATGGGGCTGGCGGGTCTCCACGAGCGCCCGAATGGGCCGGTGCATATCGACATTGTCGGTGATACCAAAGCTCCAGAAACACCTGGCCATGACCTGACCTACCAGGCGGAGGCCGGAACTCTCACGCCCCCGGCCATGCCGCCAGTGCTGTTGGGCGACATCCTGGGTGCACACTTTGCGGTCACCGCTGCCCTTGCCGGGTTGATTAAGCGGGCGGGTGCTGGGGCGGACGTCGTAAAGCAGCCTGGACTGCACTGCCGCATCGGCCTGAAGCAGGCGGGTGAGGCCGGTGCCGCGCCGCTGAAGTACGGCATGACGGCGCCCGGCGGACTACTCGGTGGCGGCCTGTGGACGTACGGCCTCTACCCCAGCGCCGACGGCTACGTGGCCGTGGCAGCGCTGGAGCCGCACTTTGCCGCCGCCCTGACCGAGGCCACACGCGCGAGCAACCGCGAGGAGCTTGCGGATTTCCTCCGCGAGCGCACCAACGCCGAAATCATGCAGCTTGCCAGCGAAAAGTCGCTGCCGCTGGCTGCAGTGAAGTAAGCGGGTCAGTTTAAGGCCGCGCGCCTCTGGGGTCGGGGCCTGGAGCCTTACGCGGTCAACCCCGCGGCCTCTGCGGTGAGCTCCACCGAACGCAGCCGGTCAGGAACCTTCAGCGATTGATGAGCCACAATCAGCTCATCCGCCGTCGAGTACTCACCGAACTGCGCAATCTGCTCACGCACCTGCGCCACCGTGCCGACCGCCGTGTGACGGAACATATTTTGCACCTGACGCCCCTGCGGGGTATCCATCAGAATCTCCGCCTCATCGTCAGTGAGGTGATGCCCACCGCGACTCAGGAACCGCCTGACCATGTTCCTGCGGGTAGCGAAGTACTGCTGCTGTGCGTCTTCTTCGCTTTCCGACGCAATCACATTCATGGCCGCAAAAGCGTACGGCTTATCCAGCTGCTCAGAGGGCTGGAACTGCTCGCGGTAGGCCGCGATGGCATCGCGAAGCGCGTCCGGAGCGAAGTGCGAAGCAAATGCGTACGGCAAGCCGAGCGCCGCTGCGAGCTGGGCACCAAAGAGCGAAGAGCCCAGGATGTACAGCGGCACATGGGTGCCGCGGCCCGGAATCGCGTTGATGCCCTTGATCAGCGACTCGTCGGAGAGGTAACCGCGCAGCTCCTGCACATCCTGCGGGAAGGAATCGGACGAACGCGGGTCACGCCGCAGGGCGCGCATAGTGGCCTGGTCCGTGCCCGGGGCACGACCAAGCCCCAGCTCGATGCGATCCGGGTACAGATTCGCGAGCGTGCCGAACTGTTCCGCGACCGTCAGCGGTGCATGATTCGGCAGCATGACGCCGCCGGAGCCGAGGGTGATGCTCTCGGTTTTTGCAGCCACGGCTGCGATAAGAACTGCCGGCGACGAGGACGCGATGGAGTTCATATTGTGGTGCTCTGCGTACCAAATACGCTGATAACCAGCCTTTTCCGCTGTCTGCGCCAAATCGATGGAGCCCTGTAGGGCGTCGGCGTGGGACTGCCCCGAGGCTACGGTAGCGAGGTCAAGAATGGACTCAGTACGAATCATGGTTCCACAGTCTAGACCGTTAGTCGGATATTGCGAGTTTGAGATGCTTCGAATATTGAGGCGCTGGGGTTTGGGGTTTTGGGGATTCGGGTGCGGGTGGCTCGTGGGTGGATCGTGGGCGGCTTGCGGGCGTGGGTGGCTTGCGGGCGTGGGTGGCTCATGGGTGGTATTCACTCATCGATGAGGTATTCACATATCGATGAGCTATAGCCTGGCCACAAGTGAATAGCTCATCGATATGAGCGCAGGCAGAGCCAATACCGCGCCCATAAGTACCGGAAAACCATCGATAAGTCAGGCAGACAAAAAGACCCGCACCTTATCGGCGCGGGTCTGCACTGTGCGCCCGAAGGGATTCGAACCCCTAACCTTCTGATCCGTAGTCAGATGCTCTATCCGTTGAGCTACGGGCGCATTTTGTTGTTATTCAGCGACTCTGGGGTAATTCCCTCGGCCCCTGCAACGAATAGATACTTTACTCATCCTGCGGAGTTTTACAAAATCCGCTGTTCAGAGGCATAATCCGGGCAACCCGGGAAGAGTCTTAGGCTGCAACTGCGCCACCCGCTATAGCTGCGGGTGGCAGCGTAAGCTGTACGCGCGGCGGAGACTATCCGCCGCACAGCACCAGACCAGTCCTACTCGCCGCGGACCCAGCGGACAGCGTTGCCAAAGATGTCCTGCTCACCAATACCCGGAATGTTGCGCATCAAGCCCTCGCGGAAACGCTCAGGGTGACCCATCTTGCCCAGAATCCTGCCGTCAGCACTGACAATGCCCTCAATGGCGTAGGAAGAACCGTTCGGGTTGGCTGGCGCTGTCATCGTCGGCACGCCGTCGGCATCGACGTACTGGAAAGCGACCTGGCCGGCCTCGAACAGGCGGCGGGCCTCGTCCTCGGAAACCACGAAACGACCCTCACCGTGAGAAACCGGCATGAGGTGGGTCTGGCCTGGCTCGAAACCGCGCAGCCACGGGGAATTCACGGTCGCGACGCGAGTGGTGGCGATGCGGGACACGTGGCGCAGCTGGCGGTTGTGGGCCAGGGTCGGCGAGTCCTCGCGGAGCTGCGCAGGGTCGCCGTACGGCAGGAAGCCGGACTTGACCAGCGCCTGGAAACCGTTACAAATACCGAGCACAAGACCGTTATCGGATACGAACTCCTTGACGGCGGCTGCGACATCGTCGGAACGCAGGAACGCGGCGATGAACTTGGCGGACCCGTCCGGCTCATCACCCAGGGAGAAGCCACCGGAGAATGCCAGGATGTCGGAGTCCTGAAGCTTCTCGATGAACGCCTTCGTGTCCTCCGCCAGCATTGCCGGGGTCAGGTTGCGGATTACGTGGAACTCGTAGGTAGCGCCAGCCGCGACGAATGCCTCGGCCATGTCGTACTCGGAGTTGGTACCAGGGAAGACTGGCAGCAACACGTGGACATCCTTCTTGCCCGGGCTCTGCAGGTCGGTCTTGGTCTCGCTGACCTGGTTAGCGAACTCCGGCAGGGCCTCGCCCTCGTAGTCATTGAGCGGGAAGACCTCACGGTAACCGGACTCCATTGCCTCCAGAGCCTCGGCGACAGTGAAGGACTCCTCACCGAAGCGCAGCGTGCCCGAATCGTCGGTGGTACCAATCTTCACAGCGCCCTCAACAGCACCCTCAACATCCTGACCAGCCGGAACAGCCACCACAATGGAGCCCAGCGGAGCCTCCGGAAGGGATGCCTCCAGGCCCACGCCATTGCCCACAGCCATGTTGACCAGGGTCGCAGCCAGATCCGCGTTAGTAACAGCCGAGGCCGCAGCCGGACGCAGCTCCCGCACGGCAGCAAATAGTTCGTTGAGCTGCTCGTAGTTCGGCTCCCCGGACTCGAGTGGCTTGTGCGCAAACAGGTAGAGGTCGAAGTTACCTGCCGGGATTGCAGCAGAGACAGCGTCGGTCTCGTCCATCGCGGCAACTGCGAAGGTCACCAGAGTCGCCGGCACGTGCAGGTCCTCGCCGTAGGTGCCGGACATGGAGTCCTTACCACCAATGGCCGCAACCTGGAAGCCGTCCTGAGCCTCCAGCAAGCCAAGCAGAGCCTGCGCAACCTCGCCCCACCGCTGCGGATCCTGGTCCAGGCGCTGGAAGTATTCCTGCACACTCAGCCAGGCACCGCGCGGATTGCCACCGGCCGCTGCGAGCTTAGCTAGTGCCTCCACGACGGAGTAGGAACCCATGAGGTACGGGGACTCGTCGGCAAGCGATGGCGAGTAACCCCAGGTCATGATGGACGCGGTGCTCGTGCCGCCATCGACCGGCAGCGTCTGGATCGACGCCTGCTCGTCGGTCTTCTGCGTCGCACCGCCGTACGGCATGAGCACGGTGGAGCGGCCGACGGTCGAGTCGAACTGCTCGATCATGCCCTCCTGGGAACCCGCCGTCGCCGCACGCAGCGACTCCAATACGCTCGCCGGTACCTGCTTTACGACGCCGCCCTCCGCAGCAACCATTTCGACGTTCTGGGCGCGGTCGGCGCCGTTGGTGTCGATGAACTCACGGGAGAGGTCGAAGACGACCTCGTCGCCCATGAACATGCGCAGTCGACCGGTATCGGTGATGTCGGCCAGCGCGACGGCCTCGATGTTCTCTTCAGCAGCGGCGGCGATGATGAAGTCCGCATCCTCCGGGCGCACGACCAGCGCCATGCGCTCCTGGGACTCGGAAATTGCAATCTCGCGGGCATTCAGACCGGCGTACTTCAGCGGCACGCGCTCGAGGTGAATGTCGATGGAGTCAGCCAGCTCACCGACCGCAACGGACACGCCACCAGCGCCGAAGTCATTACAGCGGACAATCTTGGTGGCGACGTCCTCGCGGCGGAACAGGCGCTGAATCTTGCGCTCGTTGACCGGGTTACCCTTCTGCACCTCGGCACCGGAGCGGCCCAGCGAGTCCTCATCGTGAGCCTTGGACGAGCCGGTCGCACCGCCGACGCCGTCACGGCCGGTGCGGCCACCGAGCATAATCACCACATCGCCCGGCGCAGGTTCGAGGCGCTTGACGTTGTCTGCCGGGGCAGCGGCGACGACGGCACCGAGTTCCATTCGCTTAGCGACGTATCCCGGGTGGACCAGCTCACGCACACCAGTGGTGGCCAGACCGATCTGGTTTCCGTAGGAGGAGTAGCCGGCTGCGGCACGAGAGGAGATATCGCGCTGCGGCAGCTTGCCCTCGAGGGTCTGCTCGCGCGGAGTGTTGATGTCACCTGCGCCGGACAGACGCATGGCCTGGTAGACCCAGGAACGGCCTGACAGCGGGTCACGGATTGCGCCGCCGAGACAGGTGGAGGCGCCACCGAACGGCTCGATTTCGGTCGGGTGGTTGTGGGTCTCGTTCTTGAACATGAGCAGCCACTTGCGGTCATCGCCCTCGACGTCGACGTAGACGGAGCAGGCGTTGATTTCCTCGGAAACTTCCTGGTCATCCATCACGCCCGTGCGACGCAGTTCGCGGCCCATGATGGTGCCCATGTCCATCAGGGTGCGTGGCTTGTGAGTGCGGCCGTTGAGTTCACGCAGCTCGTCGTAGCGACGCAGCGCGCGATCCAACTGCGCGGCAAAGCGCGGCTCGTTGTTCTCGATGGAGGTCAGCTCGGTGTTGAAGGTGGTGTGGCGACAGTGGTCTGACCAGTAGGTATCCAGCGCGGACAGCTCCACCTCGGTCGGAGTGCGGCCCTCGGAGCGGAAGTAGTCCTGGATGGTCTTCAGATCGGCCAGCGACATGGCCATGCCGTCGGCTGCGAGCAGCTCGGCCAGGCCTTCGTCATCCAGCTCGGTGAAGCCCGGGTACTCCTTCAGCGGCTCAATCTCGCCCATGCTCGGACGGCGCAGGACGTTCAGGTTCTTCTCCCCCGACTCGACCGGGTTAATGAGGAAGGAGCGTACGGCGTCATTCACCGGAGCGTCGAAAACATACAGCGTTGCCGAGGTGATCTGCGCGCGGGTTTCCGGGCGGAGTAGCCGCAGGGCCTGCTCGGCGGCATCGGCACGCTGGTCGTACTGGCCAGGAAGAGGCTCGACAGCAAGGTAGTTCCCCAGCTCGGCGGGCGTCGGGAGCTCGGCCAGCTCGTCGACACGCGAATCAGCAACTACCGACTCACGCAGCGCGACGAGGTCCTCCTCCGTCGCATCGAAAGCATCGTAGAGATAGTAGATTGCCACCTCACCGTCCTGGCCGATCGAGGACAGCAGCGTAGCTTCCTCATTGCGGAACTCGGGCTTACGGCGAACGGCTAGACGGGCGTCCATCAAGGCTCCTATCGAAATACGGGGAGGGCAACCGGGGTCTAAGTCTATTGCAACTGTTCAGGATAGGAAAATGTCCCCCGGCGTGCGAGGCGGCGCGGGGCGGCGCGGGGCGGAAGCCCCGATTGACCAAGTACAAGGCCAGGCTAATCGGATTCGGCCAGGCAAAGGCTGCGCGGGGGTGTTGGAGGTACGGCCGTGGCGGCTCAGGGAGGTGGTGAGTCGGGCGGCAGGTCCGGGTTGGTGCCTGTTGCTGCGCGTTGCGACCTGTTGTTGCACGTTGCTGAAGCAAGGGAGCTGGTTCGTTGTCTTATCGATGCATAGTTCACCCATCGATTCGCTATAGCCTGGCCACAAGTGAACAGCGCATCGACAAGTGCACACGTAGCACCCACAGCGCGCGCATAAGTGGCGCAAAACCATCGACAGGCCACGAGAAACCATCGATAAGTGACCGAACCCTGGCCACAAGTGAAGGACCGCGCTGCCCCGCCCCGCAATGCCCCGGCTCGCGCTGCACTGCCAGGTAATAAAACAAAAAGACCCGCACCTACAAGGTGCGGGTCTACATGGTGCGCCCGAAGGGATTCGAACCCCTAACCTTCTGATCCGTAGTCAGATGCTCTATCCGTTGAGCTACGGGCGCGTGTGGCGGAGGCGAGAGGATTCGAACCTCCGGCCCGTCGCAAGACAGGCAACTCCTTAGCAGGGAGCCCCATTCGGCCGCTCTGGCACGCCTCCAAAACCACTGGCATCGGTCCCGCTTCAGCAAAGCTGTTCGCCATTGCGTGGACGAGACCAAATAACCGCAGCCAATCCTACAGAACACAAGAATTGAAAAGCAAAACACCCGCGGAGCCACCAAATACGGCGCCACAAATAGCGACCACACCTTGGGATTTTGCGGGGATTCTGTACTGCCCAATCCGGGCCATGTTCTACAGTTAGGCCTATGACCAACGATGCATCTTCAGTTCAGCCCAAAACCCGCGCCGACCTCGAGCAGGTTCCGGCCTATGTCCCGGGCAAGGCTGTGCCCGGCGCGCTGAAGATCGCGTCCAATGAAATGACCCAACCGCCACTGCCCTCGGTGGTGGAGGCCATCTCACAGACCATCGCTGACCCAACCACCAGCCCGAACCGCTACCCGGACATGGGCGCGGTTGACCTGCGCATTAAGCTCGGCGAGCACCTGGGTCTGCCCATGGAGCAGGTCGCGGTCGGCTGCGGCTCCTCCGCTCTGTGCCTGCAGCTCGTGCAGGCCACCTGTGAGGATGGGGATGAGGTCGTGTTCCCGTGGCGCAGCTTCGAGGCCTACCCCATTCTCGCTCGCGTCGCCGGGGCTACTCCGGTGCCGGTGCCGCTGGATGCGCAGGGTCGCAATGATCTTTCGGCAATGGCTGCCGCTATCACCGGCCGCACACGCCTGGTTTTCGTCTGTAATCCCAATAACCCGACGGGCACGACCATCACTCTCGCGGCTTTCGCGGAGTTTATGGCGCAGGTTCCGGGCGATGTTGTGGTCGCTCTCGACGAGGCGTACATCGAGCTGGTGGACGAGGCCACTCATGCCGCTACCCCGTTGGCGCATGAGCTGCTGGATACCTACCCCAACCTGGTCGGTTTGCGCACATTCTCCAAGGTCTACGGTTTGGCCGGGCTCCGCGTGGGCTACATGTTCGGCCCGGAGAAGCTTGTGGAGGCCGTGAATAAGGTCGCTATCCCCTTCTCCATAAACACTCTCGCGCAGATTGCCGCGCTCACCTCGCTCGACGCACAGGAAGAGCTCACCGCCCGCATTGCTGAGGTCCGCGCACAGCGCGTCGCCGTCACCGAGGCTATCAACGCCGCCACCGGCCGCGAGACGGTGCTGCCGAACTCGCAGGCCAACTTCATTTGGATTGACGAGGGTCGGATTGCGGATCTCTCTTTGCTTGACGACGTCTCGGTGGCCACCACCACGGATCTCGGTGACTTCCTGGCGCAGCGCAACATTCTCATCCGCTGCTTTGCCGGCGAAGGTGCTCGCATCACCATCACTACTGAGGAAGAGACCTCGCAGCTGCTGGCTGCGCTAGGAATTGAGCACTAGCAGCTATCGCTCAGCTAGCAGCTACCGGCACGGCCGGTGGTCGCGCCACCGCTGCGCTCAATCGCCTTTGCGATGCGGTCAAGCATTTGCTGGCCGGTCTCATAGGTGCCGTCGTCAGGCTGGGCTGCGATAGCTACACCAACGAAGGTGCCCGGCTTCTTGCCCGGCAGATAGCCGAACTGCCGCACAAGGTAGACGCCTTCATCATCGGGACCCCAACCGCCCTTGAAGTGGGCGCCGCGGATGCGTCCGAGGCCGTAGGACTGCTCGTCGGCAATCTGTCCCATGAGGTCAGCGACCTTTGGGCCCGCCTCGATGCACTGCAAATTGGCGCCGAAAATAGCCTGGTCGCGCAAATCCCACTGCGTCTGCCCGAAGACGGTGTATTCCGCACGGATGCGGTCAGTGCCCATGACGGTGCGGGTGTCGTGGCCCTCTCGGAGAATCTCGTCGGTGGTCGCGCCCGCGGTCGCGTCATCGCCCAGGGAGTACCACATGGACTCAGCCGCATCGTTATCGGAAACCGTGATTGCGGCTTCGACCAGGGAATCCACGCCCGATTGGCGCACATAAGCCACCGCGATGGGCACCTTGGAGGTCGACCAGGCCGGACCCGTTTTGAAGTCACCCGTGGAAACCACTTCGGAATCCTTATCCGGCGTTGCCAGAGCGGCGCCGGCCAGACCACCGAGTTCCTTTTGCGCGGACTTCACTGCCTCGACAACTTCGCGAGGCATCTCACCGGGCACAACTTTCCCGTCGGAGGATGCTCCGCCGGGGCCGTCGTCAAGCGGATTGGACAGCGTCGGCGACGGCATGTCCGCCGAGTCGGTGCCGATGGTGCAGGCGCTAAGGCCGAGCGTGACGACGGCGGTTGCGGCCAGAGCTACTCGGAGACGTTTAGACAATGTGCACCGTCGCATTCGTACCGCCGGTGCAAGTGACAACCTCACCGTTATCGCGGCAGGTCATGCTGTATGTCTTGCCAGTTGTTGGGCTGCTAGCGGTGACTGTACCGTTGAGCTTCTTCGTAAGTTGGTACTGCTCAACGAAGGAATTGCGCACGTTGGTGGCAAACTGACAGGTCGTAGTGTTACCACCGACATCTTCTGCATATACCAAGTTCAAATCACCCGGATCGCCCGAGCCGGAGCAGTGACGCCAGTTCGATGGCGGCTGGAACCCTTCAGCGCGACGCTTCTGCTCAGCGGTCGACGACGTGGAAAAATCCTCAGCACTAGCTGACTGAACCGACTGGGGCGAGTTGCTGCCGGCCGAATTCACTCCCTTCGAATCGGAGAAGTAGAAGAAAGCCATTGCGCCGACGAAGAGAGCGACCGCAACGAGCGCCAGGACAATAACCGCGATGGTCAGCCCCTTGTTGTCATTGCTCGGCGCAGCAGCCGGACCAGCTTGCGGACCTGGAACATAGGGGGCGGGGCGGTATGGTTCAGGCTGCTGGGACTGTGAATACTGCTGCTGCAGATACTGCGTTTGCTGGTTCTGGGGCTGATAGTCCTGCGTTTGCCCCTCAGGCTGCTCCCACTGTGCCCCATCCACAGCGCTCCACGCATTTGCCGGCGTATCAGCGGAGGGTTGATCATCTGACGTGCCCGGATTTATGCTCCACTCACCGAACGAGTCGTCCGAGTGGTTGCTCCGATTCGTTGCCATTGTTCGACCTTTTCCCTCAATACCGTCCGCCAGTATGACGCTGGGTTTGTATTACAGCAAGACCGAGCTTACCGGTTTTGGCAAATTGCCCGTATTGTTTCAGGCCACAACGGTTTCGGGTCCATGTCATGCAGCTTTTCCACCGAGTGCCCCGGGTTGAAGTGGATTTCAGTTCCTGTATTCAACGAACCGTCGGCAATCGCGTCGGCGCCCCTTGGCGATGGTGTCATTGACCACCAGTTCCTGAGCATGTGCGATACTGCCGAATCCCGCACATGTCCGCGCATGTCATACCTGCGGCCGGAGAGAATGCAGCAATGCGCGCAATACCGCGGTTACGTACGGTCCGACTATCCGTCGCGGACCTGAGCACATACGCCAACTTTTAAGAGAAATGAAGAAACCCCCGGTAGAAAATCTACCGAGGGTTTCATCTGCGGAAGTAGAGGGATTTGAACCCCCGGAGGTGTGACCCTCGCTGGTTTTCAAGACCAGTGCATTCGGCCGCTCTGCCATACTTCCAACGCCAACATCATAACCGCATACCGCCGTAAGGCAGCAAACGCCCTCATAGCACCCCTTGCCAGCACCTTTCGCTAAACCTTTCACTAGCCCCTCTTCCCAAACCACGCCCCAAGCACCCACCTCTACAGACATAACTATTTTTGCTAATTGCAAAAGAGCTTGAAATACCGCGTGCATAACCAGTTTTTGCATTACCTTTGAAGACTATGAAGGCAATCATTCAGACTGATCTTTCCAACCCCCGCGCCCTGGAATGGGCCGATGCTCCGGAACCGACTCTCGAGGATGGGCAGGTGCTGGTCAAGGTCAAGGCCGCTGGCGTAAACCGTGCTGACCTACTGCAGGCCGCTGGTCACTACCCGCCACCGAAAGGCGTGACCGACACCCTCGGCCTGGAGTGCGCGGGTGTCATTGAAGAGGTCAAGGGCGACTCCCAGGGCTGGAAAGTCGGCGACGAGGTCTGCTGCCTTCTCTCCGGTGGCGCTTACGCCGAAAAGGTCGCAGTCCCGGCCGGCCAAATTCTCCCACTGCCACATGGCTACTCCTTCACCGAGGCAGCATCCATCGTCGAGGTTGCCTGCACGGTGTTCTCGAATGTCGTGATGATTGCCGGCCTCAAGGAAGGCGACCTGCTGCTGGTCCACGGTGGCGCGGGCGGCATCGGCACTTTCGCTATTCAGATGGCCAAGCGGCTCGGTGCTCGCGTCGCAGTCACCGCCGGTTCGGCGGAGAAGCTGGCTAAGTGCAAGGAGCTCGGCGCCGACATCCTCATCAATTACAAGGAAGAGGACTTCGAGGAGATCGTTGCAGCTGAGGGTGGCGCCAATGTCATTCTGGACATCATGGGCGCAAAGTACCTCGACCGAAACGTCAAGGCCCTGGCGAAGGACGGCCACCTGGTCATCATCGGCATGCAGGGCGGCGTTAAGGGCGAGCTCAACATCGGCCGCCTGTTGAGCAAGCGCGGCTCCATCACCGCCACCGGCCTGCGCTACCGCGATCTCGCTGACAAGGCTCGCATCGTCAACGCCACAGAGGACACCATCTGGCCAATGCTTGCCGACGGCACCGTCACCCCTCAAATTCATGAGGTCATGGATATGCGCGACGCAGCCAAGGCCCACGAGCTGCTCGACAGCGGCGCGGTCAGCGGCAAGATTGTGCTGACCGTCTAGTTAGCTGACTACCTAGCTAACCGAGCGAGGCAACTGCGCGCACGAGCTGGTCAATGTCGTGCGGCGTATTGAACGGCTGGAGGCCAACTCCCACGGCGCCTCCAGCCTCATCGATGCCCATGGCCTCCAGCAGTGGCGATTCGTATGCATCAACAATGCTGGTCACGAGGCCATTATCCAGCAACCTGTCCACGACCACCTTCGCCGACACCCCATCGACGAGGAAGCTAACGCGCGGAATGTGCTGTGCCCGCGACACACTCGCGAAAGAATCATCTTCGGTATCCATACCGATGATGTACACCCGCGGCAGGGTCATCAACGCCGCAATCAGGCGTTCCGACAACGTCGTCAAGTAGCGAGAAACCTGCGGCATCGCCGTTTCAATGCGATGCCTACGCGACCCCCTCGCCGTGCTATCCAGCGATGCCAGGTGCAGCACCGATTCCGACACCCCACCGAGCAATGCCGGCGACACCGGGGAAACCTCGATCCGCTCGACGCCGCACACATTCGGCACATAGCTTAACGACGTCATGCGCTCGAACATCTCGGAATCCTTGAACACCAAAGCTGCGACCTCAGGCCCGCCCAGCACGGAGGCATCAACCAGCATGATGTCGGCGCCCAGCTTGCTCATCGACACATCGCGGTAGGCGACAATATCCGAGGCATCAACCAAAACCCAGGCGTTGGAGTGCTCATGCACCCGCCGAGAAATGTCAGCTACCGGGGCAATGGTGCCAATGAACGGATCCGCGGCCGGGACGACAACGAGGCGAGTATGCTCGTCTACGAGCTCGTCGAACTGCCAGGACGGCAACGTACCCGAGGACAAGTCGGCCTCAGCAATGCGGACTTGAGCTCCGTAGAGATTGGCTGCCCGGCGTAGTGGTGCGTGTACGACCTGCGAACCAATGCGAGAAATCACAAGGTTAGAGCCGAGCGTCAAGCGTCGACTCATTGCGGACGTGAACTGCTCCATGAGCACCTCACGCGAAGATCCCAACACCACGCCGGCGACCGGGCCGCCAGTGAGGTCGGCAAAAGCCCGGCGCGCACTGGCGGTTAGCTCCGCTGCAGCGGGAACGCCCGAGCTGCGCGACTGGCCATGAGCCCCCGCCCCAGTCTCACCAGGAAGGGACTTCTGGGCATTGCGAAATGCAGAAATCATCGCAGCCTGGACACGCTCGGGTACCTGGGTGCGTTGACCCGCATTGAGGTATGTCCACCCGTCGGAAAGCGACGAGTAAGCACCCCTGGTTGTCGGCACATCGAAGGCCATGAAAACCCTTTCCCGGTTTCGAATTCAAGCTGCGATATCTATTTCAGAGTTAACTGTGCAATCACCCACGAATCGAGCATCCATGCCCCGAACCGTGTATCGATTGCACATCTTAGTTGGAGCCAATTCTATCGGAGCAACCCCATATAGGATAATCTTTATCCCTTTTTAGCAGTTGCTTAAAATTGGCCGAACTTTTCTTGCCTGTAGCCATGCGCAAGCACTCCCGATGCGTGAACCATATGCACCAGCTGCATGCCATAAAGCAGTTACAGCGGCGATTGTATGTAAGTTTTCCAGGGTCACATAACCAGTCGCATAACCAACCGTGGAAACAGCCTCAGAAGCACCACGTCACCACCAATGACGACCACCCCACGCGACGGTTGTTCGCCGTCACGACGTGGAATAATGGCTCGCCCGGTGCCGTCGGTATTCAATCTAAACCGCCCTAGCTAGTAGTTTGGAGACGTGACTAACGCAGAAAATGATCGCCAATCCGCAGCTGCAGCCGACCAGCCGGCCAATACTGTGCGCAATGGCTCCGCTATCCGCACGGAGGAAACTCTCCGTCGCAACATTGCGCGCATAACTGACGCAACAGGCGAGGCACCGGCTTTCAAGTCGCGTTCCCGCACCATGGGCGCTGCCTGGCGGGATCTAGCTATCGGCTTCGGCCAGCGCGAGCTGTGGCTGCAGCTGGGCTGGCAGGACATCAAGCAGCGCTACCGCCGCTCCACGCTTGGCCCACTGTGGATCACCATTGCCACCGGCGCCATGGCCCTCGCTCTCGGCCTGCTGTACTCGCTGCTGTTCCAGCAGGAGCTGGCGTTCTTCCTGCCACACGTGACCGTTGGCCTGATCATCTGGGGATTCATCTCCGGCTGCGTGCGCGAGGGCGCAACCGTCTTCATTGAAAACGAAGGCCTGATCAAACAGTTGCCCAGCGCGCTGAGCGTTCACGTCTACAGGCTGGTATGGCGGCAGCTGCTCTTCCTGGCCCACAACATGGTGATCTGGCTGATCCTCGTGCTGGTCTTCCGGCCGGATTTGGGCTGGAACTTCTTCCTGGTCATCCCCGCGATGGCGCTGCTGGTGGTCAACGGCGTGTGGGTGACGATGTTCTTCGGCATCATCGCTACGCGCTACCGCGACGTGGCACCACTGCTGGATTCCCTAATTCAGCTGGTGTTTTACATGACTCCGATTGTGTGGACCACCAAGACGCTGGAGGAACAGGGCGGTGCCGTCGCCGAACGCGCACGCATCGCAGAGATCAACCCGCTGTTCCACTACCTGGAAATCATCCGCGCCCCATTGACCGGCGAGCCGGTGGATACCTACCACTGGTGGATTGTCCTCGCCTGCACCGCAGTCGGCCTGCTGCTGGCACTCGGGGCTATGCGCCTGTGGCGCTCCCGCGTGAGCTACTGGGTTTAGGCCGCAAGGGCCGTCGTAAAGCGAATTGAACTAGCAAGGGATAAGCATGGTCAGCATTGATACTTACAACGCGTGCGTTGACTTCCCCATTTTCGACGCCAAATCGCGGTCGATGAAGAAGGCGTTCCTCGGCGCCGCGGGTGGTGCGATTGGCCGCAATGACTCCAATGTCGTGGTCATTGAGGCGCTGAAGGACATCAACATCCATCTGCGCGAGGGCGACCGCGTCGGCTTGGTTGGCCACAACGGAGCGGGTAAGTCCACGCTGCTGCGACTGCTGTCGGGCATCTATGAGCCCACGCGCGGTGCCGCCGATGTGCGCGGCCGTGTGGCTCCGGTGTTCGACCTCGGTGTCGGCATGGACCCGGAGATCTCAGGCCTGGAAAACATCATCATCCGCGGTCTGTTCCTGGGGCAGACGCGCAAGCAGATGAAATCCAAGCTCGACGAAATCGCAGAGTTCACCGAACTCGGCGACTACCTGCACATGCCACTGCGCACCTACTCCACCGGTATGCGCGTGCGACTGGCGCTCGGCGTGGTCACGTCCATTGAGCCGGAGATTTTGCTTCTCGACGAAGGCATCGGAGCCGTCGACGCCGCATTCATGGCGAAGGCCCGGACGAAGTTGACCGAATTGGTCGATCGCTCCGGTCTGCTGGTGTTTGCGTCGCACTCAAATGAGTTCCTGGCGCAGCTGTGCGACACGGCGCTGTGGATTGATCACGGTACGGTTCGACAGGCAGGGCTTGTCGACGAAGTGGTCGAAGCCTACGAAGGTAAAGAGGCCGCCGACCAGGTGCGCCGCGTGCTCGCGCAGCGACGGTAGCAGCTTCGCCGGGAGTCCGGGCGCGGTTCCCCCCATCGTGGCCGAGCGAGCGGCTCGCGGGCAGCCGGCCGGCGGCTGGCGGGCGGCACGGATGCTTGGAATTGCCCACCCGGAGCAACATGGCAAGATAGACAGCAATAAAAACAGTAATAAACGGTACTTCCCCCGATGGAGAACGAAGTGAGCGAAAACTCGGCTGACCACCCAAAGCACGATGAGGCAGCAACGGCCGCAATCGTGGTGACTCACAACCGCATCGAGGACCTGCGTCAATCGCTTCCCATCGTTGCCAGCCAGACCCACATGCCGAAATGGCTCATCATCGTCGACAACGGCAATGACCCGAAGGTCAAGGAACTCGCCGAGCAGGTGGCGGCGCAGCAGTCGTCGGAAAGCGGATCGGCGCCGGAAATTCACTACCTCGGCTCCAAGACAAACCTGGGCGGCGCTGGTGGTTTCGCACTGGGCATGCTGACCGCGCTGTCGCTCGGCGCGGAGTGGATTTGGTGCGCCGATGACGACGGGCGCCCGGAGGACTCCTACGTGCTGAAGGCGCTGCACAGCTGCGCGCGACGCCACCAGCTCGACGCTGTCTCGCCGGTGGTCTGCGATATTAAGGCTCCGAACAAGCTGGCATTCCCCCTGCGCCGCGGGCTGGTGTGGCGCCGTCATCGCGAGGAGCTTTTCGAAAGCGGCATCAACCCCAAGCTTCCCGCAGTGAACGACTCTGAGGGGCGGAGATGGTTCACCAACTTTGCAGATCAGAAGGCTGCGACCGGGCTCGAACTGCCTAGCGACCTCGAAACCATCGACGGCAACCACGACCTCCTGCCCGGCATCGCATCCCTGTTTAACGGCGCACTGTTTAGCGCCCGCTCGCTGGAACAGCTCGGCGTTCCCGACTACCGCCTATTCATCCGCGGCGACGAGGTCGAATTCCACCGCCGCCTGGTCCGCTCCGGCCTCCGGTTCGGCACATGCTTGACGACGGCCTACCTGCACCCCTCCGGTTCGGGTGAATTTGTGCCCATTCTCGGCGGCAAAATGCACACGCAGTACCCGACCAATGACTTCAAGCGCTACTTCACCTACCGCAACCGCGGCTACCTGATGAGCCAGCCTGGCATGCGCAAGCTCATGCCGCAGGAGTTCCTGCGCTTCGGCTGGTTCTTCCTGGTCCAGCGCCGCGATGTCCGCGGCTTCTACCGCTGGTTCAAGCTACTGAAGCAGGGGCGCGCGGAGAACTTCGAGCGCTTCGATCCAAAGTCGAAGTAGTTCGGGCTGGCGTTGCGGCTGGTGGGGCTGAGGCTGTGGCGCTGGCCTGCATATTTGATCTCGCCCGGGTCGTGTAGTCCGCATTTCGAGTGCTCAGTGCGCAAAAGTGTTACCTAACCCCTGGTTCCCTTCTCCTCCACTGACATATCGATGAGGTATTCACTCATCGATGCGCTACAGCCTGCGCATAAGTGAATAGTCCTACGATAAGTGCGCGGGCCAGGCCAACAGCGTGGCCATAAGTCCTGAAAAGTCATCGACAAGTGGCGGAAAGTTGGCCATAAGTCGCTGGAAATCCGAGCCAGTCCGCTCGAAATCGTTCCAAGTCCGGTGAGCACAATTGCAATAGGTCAGCAGCTGAACTTAGCCTGAGTCGCGCGAGGCCGGTGCATTTTCCAGAAGCTGCAAACGCTGCTTACGCTCCTGGATTCTGGACTCACGGAGCTGCCGATCTTTATACGGGACAGTGGCTTGACGAAAACGCCCAACTTCGGACGAAAATACCAACCCACCTGCCTGAATGCGCTGCCTCTGTCGAATAGCGAACTGTCGCAAGACCTCCACGCAGTCCCCATTAATGACCTGTGACCATTGGAAGCGGAGTACATCTAAGTGGAGGTTTCGCAGACGCTTCTCGCGAGCTTGCTCTTTCAGAAGCACAGTCTCCGTAGCTGCTACCCCGCCACCGGAATACTTAGTCAGCCCATCGAACTCAATGATCAAATTCAGATGAGGCACATAAAAATCGACGCGCCCAATGAATCCTTCACTGTCATAGAACTCGACTTGCTGCATGAGCACGCATTTTTCGTCGTAAAGCGTGGCAATTCCTGAGTCGATTATGCATTTCTTTGTGATTGACTCACCGATGGTTTCGCTGTGTGCGCTGGCAGTTCGAAGTAGCTCGCGGGCGCGGCGGGTACCCGGCGAACGTGGGTAATTTGTGAGGACGGTGTGCAGTTCTTCGAGGTCACACCACTGTCGCAGTGCGGTGTCAACGATGATTGGCCCGTTTTCGGACTCGGCGGTGCGGCAGATATCGATGACGGTTTTCGGCACATCGGTAACGCAGCGCCCACCAATGCGAACGATGTCTTGTTCGAGGATTCTGCCACCGACATGGCGCAATCCGCCGCCAGGTCGGCGCAGGCCGGAATTGGCAAGCGCGATTGTGGCATTTCGAACAAGCACCGGGATGCCATGCAACGCAGCGGCTGCTTCGCCCGTAATGATTGTCCCGGAACCTGGCTTGACCAGTGCCTTTATCTGTAGTTGAAAACGTTCGAATGCTGACAGCGCATTCCAGCGAGAGCACTCGATGTAGGTTCCGTACGCCAGTCTGAGCAGGGATCCATCTCGAATATTTGTGCTTTCGACGTGGCCGTGCAGATTATCCAGCTCTGACTTGGCACTGACATATTCACAAGGATGCTTGATTTGTTTCTGCGAAGCCGCGTGGATGAGGCCATCGGAATCGTAAGTCCAGTTAGGCATTGGTTTAGGCACGCTCCCCGAGGTCGGCTACAGGAATTCACGCGTGGAATTAGTGCCTTCATTTATGGCTGACTCCGTGAATATTGGCAGAAGAAAAGCCGCCGAATTGCCCGTTTCTGTGGACAATTTGGCGGCTGTGGATAACTGTCAAACGTTAACCTCTTGGTGCATCCTCGAGACGGATACCAAAAGGAACTCCGGGATCAGAGGGCCAATAGTATTCATCATCCGAAAAGGTAATAGTGGCGCGCTCGCCATCGCTGTGCAGTGCCGGATTGACGATCGCCTGTTCAATCGTGCGCGTCTCCGGTCCGTTTTGCCCGGACAGCTGTGCAGTAACTTCGGTCGGCTGGTCCAGAATCAAGATTGCGTAAGGTCCCCTGTCCGGTGAACCGGGGTTAGGATCCTGGCGCTGCTCATAGGCTAGAACATCTGCCTTGGTCTGGAAAACCTTCACGGTTCCCGTAATCGAATTGGCTCCAGACGTTGTCGCCGAAGAATCCGAGTCCGAAGCCCCAGACTGCGAACCCGAACCAGACCCAGACCCCGAAGCCGACCGCCCCGCCGTCGGATTCGGACCACCGTTGCCACCGTTGCCACGGTTACCACCATCAGCGCCAGCGCCATTCGAGCCCGAGCCCGAGCTCGGCGCGCAGTCATTACCAGCAGCAATGGCCTCGACGACATCCAGGTTGTCAACCGGAATCCAGTTAAACTGTTCGAACTCCCCGGCACCCGGATTCGCAGGCGTTTCCACCAGCTCATTGCCCTGGCGCGTCACCAGCAAATCTTCCTGATCGCGCCCCATCCTCTCTGCAGAAAACGAGAACATACCCGGCTGACCAGTAGCTCGCTGAAGAGCGCGACGTACACCGCCCACAGAAGTCACGCCGTCATGGTAGGAATTCTGAAACTGAATTTCCTGACCATTTTCGTCAACGCCGTAGACACCAATCGCATCAATTTCGGCGCTCATCGCACTTGTGCCATAGTTCAGCACCAGCTCGGGCACGCACCCATCATCAAGATGCACGAGCGCATATTTCATCGCCCCACCAGGACTAACTTCACCGACAAAAGTCTGCAGTGGCGCCGGGTTCGCCAGCACCTGCTTGTACACAACGACGGCCTTCTCCGCCTGCGCCTGCGCATCGCCATTTTCGCTTGACGACGACGCCCCACCCTCGGCAGCCGCCGAATCGCCACCCCGTTCCCCAGAAACCTGGAGGAAAAGGAACAGAGCCAGCAACAGGATAATCAACACCAGCAGCACCAAGATGGTGATGAGCTGTTTGCGGGTTTTGTCACCTGAGCTAGTCGAAGGCGTGGGTGTGTGCGTGGTCATGATTGAAGAACTACTCGCCCTGGAAGAACTTTTCCCAGTTGTCTTCGCTGGTCAAAGATGGCACGGCGGCCCGCCACTGCTTTGCAAGGTCGTCCCACTTGGAGGACAGTTCGCGCATGAGGCTGATGGTCTCGGCGCGCATGGACTTTTCCTTATCCAGGTCGCGGACCAGGTGACGCACTCCATTCTGGGAAGCATCGGTAACCCAGACATCGTCGAAGGTGGAAATGTGCCACCAGAAGGTGTCCTCGAAGGCCACAGCCACCGGTCCCGGGCGCTTCTTACCCATCTGCGTATAAGCCAAACGCTTTGCCATCGTCTTATTTTCGCTGGAGATCTCGTGTGACGGCGGGCGAACTGGGGTCAGACCACCCGGCATCTCGTGCATCGGCAGCAGCTCGGTCTCCGGGAAGTTCTTTCGACCAGCAGAAATGCGAGCGAAGTCGCCCTGCGATGCGTTCTTCAGCACCTCCGGGCCACGCAGCAGGTCACGAACAGCTTCCATCTGCGTCCAGGCCAGGCCGTAGCGCATGGAGACCAGGTTCGAGAGGATTCGTCGTGAAGCGACGTTGACCATGTCCTTTGCGGTGACATCGCCGTGCATGGTGGCGGCGATGAGGGAGTTGCGCAGGCCGAAGTACTGGGCGGCGTTTTCGATGTCCTTCCAGTAGAAATCGGCGTGCCAGACGGCGGCGCCCGGAATGGTGTCAGTCGGGTAGCCGGCCTTGGCGGCGCGGAAACCGTAGTCGATGTCGTCGTACTGGAAGAACAGCGGCAGCGCCAGGCCAATCTTCTTAATGACCTCGGACGGCACCAGGCAGGTCCACCAGGCGTTGTAGTCAACGCCCAGGCGACGCAGCTGGTGGTACTTGCGCACGTCCACGTCGGCGTAACCGAACTTGGGGTCGTTCTCCTCGACCGTCAGCGCCTTCCAGTTGTAGGTCTCGCCGGTGCGGAAGAGGCTGGTCGGGTTGAACAGGAAGAGCATCTGCGCGCCGAGCAGCATCGGCTTTTCCGCGCATACGGCCAGGGCGGATAGGCGCAGGGTGGTTTCGGGCTCGGGGCGGATGTCGTCGTCGGTAAGCAGCACCATGCAGTCGCCCGCAGCGGTGGCATCGCGCATGCCGCGGGAGAAACCGCCGGCGCCGCCGAGGTTCGGCTGGTGGACAACGTTCAGGCGCTCGCCGAGGATCTCCTTGGCCTGAATGAAGTCAGCTTCGTCGGCCGGGTGCTGTTCGCCCTGGTCAACGACGCGGATGGTGCGAACGCGCTCAAGGGCTGGCAGGTCCTCAGCCAGCGTGGCGACGGTTCGAGCACAGTCAACCGGTCGGTTGTAAGAACAAATGACCAGGTCAGTCGGAATATCGCGCTTGATAGCCGACTTGGGCACAACATAGCGGACATCGGAAATCTTTGCGCCTGCGTCCTCGGTGTCGAAGCGCAGGTGAATGGCACCGCCATCGGCGAAGCGGTCCAGCGGGACGGTCAGGCGAACCTCTTCATTGGCAGAACCCGACATCGGCGAGTGCTCACCGGTCCAGTTGCCGTCGGCATCCGAGCCACCCGCTGCCCAGGAGTCCTCCAATCGGAGGTGGCCCCCAATATCCTCGGTGTAGGCCAGCACACGCGCGGAACCGACCACGCGCGCACGGATTTCGACCTGCTTAATTGAGGTCCAGCGCTGCCAGTAAGAAGCTCGGAAGCGACCGAAGTAGGTGTCAGTGCGCACCACGGTGTGGCGACCGAGCGTGATCGAGTTACGGGTGGCCTGCACCGAGCTGTCGTAGGCGCCAACGCCTTCGACTCGGTAGTACAAATCCGGCTCCACCCAGTCTGCGGGCGGAGCAAACAGCACGCGCTGAATAGTCAGCATGTCAACATCGGTTTCGGCGGTCAGCTGAGTGGATTCCTTATTAGAAGCAGTCGAAGTCACGTCCCCCAGCGTATCGCGCTATTTCACACGGAAGATGAATACACGCTGAATGATGAAGTTAATTACCGTCGCAACGCCCTGTGCGACGACGAATGCGCCGAACTGTGCCCACTGCGCGTTCCAATCCCAGGCCTCGACAAGCCAGGGCTGCAACACATTAAAGATGCCGACCTGTGTGGCGTAAGTAATCAAGTACAGCACCGCAACTGCCAGCACCTTCTTCGCCGAGGACTTCGACTTGAAGGTCCAGCGGCTGTTAATGATGTACGCCGTAATCGTGCCGAAAACCCAGCCGACCGTCTTACCCCAGAAGTTGGTCGCCCCGAAGGCGTTGAGCATGATGAACGTCAGGCCGAAGTCCACCACCGCCGCGATGACGCCGGAGATGATAAAGCGCATCATCTGCACTTTCAGTCCGTGCTCGTCCTTGGTCTCCGTCGCCATTGGCACTGCGGCCGAGTCCTCTACGACAAATCCGTTTTCGTGGGAGCCGTTTCCGAGCTTGCCGTTGTCGCGGTTCGGGTTTTCATTTGCTGTTTCATTCGCTGACACGCCTAGGAATTCTAGGCCACCGGCCAGCTAACAAACAGCCAGCGCGAACATAAACAGGCAATAAAGAGGAGAAAAATCTAACGTCGCAGCGCCTCACGCAGTAGATCCAGCCGCTCCACCGGCGAGAGCGTATCCTCCCCAGCTAGCCCCAGCGCGCTCATCTCCGCCCAGCTAGCCGCTGCCAATTCCTCCACGTCCTCGCCGGATAGCGGGATGCCCTCGTCGCTCTCCCAGCCGAGGCGCTCCATGACATGCGCCGCCACATCATGCCGTAGCTCATCCGAGGTCAGCGCCGCCAAACACAGCAGCTCCACCAACGCCGCATCGTGCCCGGCCGGGTCTTTCTCGGCGTCCTCTATAGGCAATGCGCGCAATCGCTTAACGACGCTCTCCCCCGCCTCCCCGGTCAATTCCAGCGCGGTTGATTCCGACCTCTGCAGGTCCAGAGCCTGTAACAGGGGCACGAATTCAAACACCCCCGACCGCTCGATGATGTCCACCACATCAGCACGAGCGGTGGCCAACGTATTTTGAATAGAGTCCCGTCCGGTCAATTCCCTATTGATTGCGGCAATATCTACCGGCTCCTCCGCGTCCACATCTCCCAGTGCGCGGATAGAGCCCGAGCCACCGATACACAGGGCATCCGGGGTGGCCTCATCGCGGGCAAAAGCTTCTCTGACCTGCAAGGTATGTTCCCACAAGCCCCACTGCCAGATAAGGGTATCGCCGGGACTTTGCAGCACCTCGGCAACTGTGGTGGACAGGGGAACATCGACGACTCCGACCGCTGCGGGTCTGCCGCCAGTCACCAGCTGCGCCGCAGACTCCACCGCAGAGCCGGGCAAATGGAACTTCGTCGGCACGCTTTCCTCGCCCCACCCAAAGATGACCGCTAACACGCGGGACAGGCTTCGCAGATCCATCTGGTCATTGACCCCGAAGACGCGGTGGGCACTGCACGGTTCTTCCTCTAAAGAGGCACCGATAATGAGCGTGGCCGGTTCCGTGGCCACGCGAACGCCTGGGAAGGCGACTACGTTATCGGTCTGTGCTGCCATACCTCACAGCGTACGCAGGAAAAACAATGTGGCCTGGATGGCAAAAACTCGCTACAATGCGCGCGTTTTTACCAGCGGAATCTGGCGCGGCTCCGCACCCCACGGCTCTACCAAGTACTTGCGACGCAGGCGCTGCGACTCCACCGCGGTCCACTGCGCCACCAGCTCTTCTACCCCGCGGGCAAGCCCCAGCACCGGCCCTGCGACTTCTTCGCCTACATGCGGAAAATCAATCACCTCTACGTCGTTGACCTTGGGGAACCGCGGCTCCGTCAGATTTCCCTTGCCGGGCTTGGCCTTCTCTTCCTTCGCGGCGGCGCGCAGCTGTCCGATGTGGTCACGAATGCCAGCCACCGATGCCGGCAGGTCCACCACCGTGGCCCCTGCCTGTTCAATCGCATGCGATAGCAGGTCCGCCCCCTCAGCGCTCTCTGCACTCTCTGCCGCAGCGTCACCGTCACCATCGCCCGCGGTCACAGACGCAACAAAGCAACCGGTGAGCAGATTGGTGGCGGTCTCCAGGGCTCCGTCGTCAAGCGGGTCCACCAGCCATGCACCCGACAACCTCTCGCCTGCAAAGGACGGCGAGAGCTCCACATGCCAAATGACAACGGGCGATGTGGAACTACATACGGCAAGGGTCTGCGGAGTAGCAGCAGGCGTGGAAGTCATGAGGTTGATGGTATCGCGAGTGACGGATCCCACGCGGGGTAGCCTTTATCGCATGTTCGACTTTTTCAAGAAGAAGCCGCGTGAAACCATCAACATGGCCGCCGAGTACACCAACACCCCGCTGTCGAACCAGATGGTCATGCTGTTCGCCGAGGAACTGCCCATCCTCGACAGCAAGGAACGCGCACAGGTCTACCGCGCACTCGAGGCGTACGACGGCCCGCAGATCACCTCGCAGGAAATGCTGCCGGAAGAGATCCGAAAAATTATGGATCTATAGTCTCTCCGTATATTTCGCTTGCTTTCCGACGGCCCGTGCGCGACCTCAAGCGTGACCAACACCTCGGAGCGTCACGGGCGACGGAGCCGGTGCAAAGGGGTAGCCTAGCCTTGATGTCCACTAACACTAACGGCAAGTCCAGCACCGATGCTTCGAACGGTGCCTACGGAGCCGTACACACAGAAGCCAGGACCCTGACCGGTTGGGGTCGTACCGCCCCCGCTAAGTCCCAGGTGCTGTCGACGCCGGACTTGGATGAAATCGTTAACGCCGTCAAGGCTGTCGCAGACCAGAACTCCGACAAGCCTGCCCACCTGCGCCGCGGTGTAATTGCCCGCGGTATGGGCCGCTCTTACGGCGACCCCGCCCAGAACTCGGGCGGTCTGGTCATCGACATGCAGAAGCTCAACAAGATCCACTCCATTGACCAGGAGTCGGCGATTGTTGATGTCGACGGCGGTGTCACGCTGGACCAGCTGATGAAGGCCGCACTGCCCTACGGCCTGTGGGTGCCGGTGCTGCCGGGAACTCGCCAGGTCACTATCGGTGGTGCCATTGGTCCGGATATTCACGGTAAGAACCACCACTCCGCAGGTTCCTTCGGCAACCACGTGCTGTCGATGGAGCTGCTGGTCGCTGACGGCCGTATCCTGCACCTTGAGCCGGAGGGCTCTGCAGACGACCCGGACGGCAAGCTGTTCTGGGCAACCGTCGGCGGCATGGGCCTGACCGGCATTATTGTCCGCGCTCGGATCAAGATGACCAAGACCGAGACAGCCTACTTCATCGCCGACGGCGACATGACCCACACTCTGGACGAGACCATCGAGTTCCACTCCGATGGCTCCGAGGAGAACTTCACCTACTCTTCCGCGTGGTTCGACGCCATCTCACCGGAGCCGAAGCTGGGACGCGCCGCAATTTCCCGCGGTTCGCTGGCAACCTTGGCTCAGCTGGAGGAATACGCCCCGAAGCTGGCCAAAGATCCGCTGAAGTTCAACGCTCCGCAGCTGGTGACTGTGCCGGATATCTTCCCGTCCTTCACCATGAACAAGCTGACCATGATCAGCATTGGTGAGCTGTGGTGGCTGAAGTCCGGTACCTACCGCAACCAGGTGCAAAACCTCACGCAGTTCTACCAGCCGCTGGATCTCATCGGCGAGTGGAACCGCGGATATGGTTCCAAGGGCTTCCTGCAGTACCAGTTCGTTGTTCCGCGCGAGGCCGTCGAGCCGTTCAAGGAGATTGTCCGCGATATCCAGCGCTCCGGCCACTACTCGGCACTGAACGTATTCAAGCTGTTCGGCGAGGGTAACCGCGCTCCGCTGTCCTACCCGATGCCGGGTTGGAACGTCTGCGTGGACTTCCCGATCAAACCGGGTCTCGGCGCCTTCCTCGATGATTTGGATAAGCGCGTCATGGAGTTCGGCGGCCGCCTCTACCTGGCCAAGGAGTCGCGCACTTCCGCCGCTAACTTCCACCAGATGTACCCCGAGATGCAGAGCTGGCTGGACACCCGCAATGAGATTGACCCACACGGTGTCTTCGCCTCTGACATGTCTCGTCGACTGGAACTGCACTAAGACAACCGAGAGGATTTAAGCCCCAATGATTAATGCTGTAGGCGCTGCCCAGTCCATCCTGCTGCTCGGCGGCACTAGTGAAATCGGTCTGGCCATTACCGCCGAGTTCCTGAAGAAGGGCCCGGCCAAGGTCATCCTGGCTTCCCTGCCGAACGATCCGCTGCGCGAGGCCTCCGCTGAAAAGATGAAGGCCGCCGGCGCTTCCGAGGTGGTCACCCTCGACTTCGACGCAACGGACTTCGACTCCCACCCGGAGGTCGTCGATAAGGCATTTGCCGACGGCGACGTGGACATCTGCATCGTCGCGTTCGGCATGCTTGGCGACGCCGAGGAGCTCTGGCAGAACCAGCGCAAGGCCGTCCTGGCTGCGAACATCAACTACACCGGCGCGATGTCGATGGGTGTTCTGGTTGGTCAGAAGTTCAAGGCGCAGGGTCATGGCCAGTTCATTGCCATGTCCTCCGTCGCTGGTGAACGCGTGCGCCGCTCCAACTTTGTCTACGGTTCCACTAAGGCCGGCCTGGATGGTTTCTACCTGAACCTGGGCGAGGCCCTGGAGGAGTACGGCGTCAAGACCCTGGTTATCCGCCCTGGTCAGGTCCGTACCCGTATGTCCGCTGACGTGGACGAGGCCCCGCTGACTGTGAACAAGGAAGATGTCGCCAAGCTCGCGGTGAAGTCCGTCGAGGCCGGTAAGACACTGGTCTGGGCTCCGCCGGCATTCCAGCTGGTGATGATGGTGCTGAAGCACATTCCGCGCCCGATCTTCAAGAAGCTGCCGATTTAAGAGCGGGTTTCGAAGGACTCGATAGAACTCAGCGGGGCTTGACGGGCTGACGTACCCACCTTTAGCTCCGCCGTTCGTCGGAGTCCGGTTCCTGTGCAAAACTTGAGGGCATGGTAGACAAGCAGGCCGAAACCTCGAGCGCTGACACCACGGGTGCCGACAACACTAGCGCCAACACAACGGGCGCACGATCCTACAGTGAGCTGGTTGACGAAGATCGCTACGAAATCTTCAACGATGACCAGCTCTCCCTCAAGGCTGCTCTGACCTACCTGTTCGCAGCGCTTGTGGGCGGTTCGGTTATCGCTCTAGCGTCCTGGTTTGTGTTCCACCGCCTGTCGCTGCCGGCCTTTGGCGGCTCGCAGCTGACCAGGGCAGTCGCAACAGCGCTGATTGTCATCACGCTGACGCTCACCACCGTCCTGCTGTATTTCTTCGCCACCAAGGGCAAAGATAATCGCCCCCGGTGGCTAACGTGGTTGACGTACCTGATGGCTTACATGTCACCGGCCATTTTGGCGGTCTCTGCCGTCGGCCTGCCACTGGGCTCGACCAGGCTGTGGTTGGACGGTCTGTCCGTCGACCAGGAGTTCCGCACTGAATACCTCACCAGGATGGCCTCGGAGCCTGGCCTGCATGACATGTCGTACATCGACATCCCGTCTTTCTACCCCGCTGGTTGGTTTTTCCTGGGCGGACGCCTGGCCAATATCCTGGGCATTGCCGGCTGGGAGGTCTTCCAGCCCTGGGCATTGATTACACTCGCTGCCGCTGGCTGTGTTTTGGTCCCGGTGTGGCAACGCCTGAGTGGCTCCCTGCCCGTGGCCACTGGCATTGCGCTGACAACCACGGCGGTCGCCCTGGCGACTGTCGCCGATGAGCCCTACGCCGCAGTCGTTGCTATGGGTCTTCCGGCGATGACCGTGATGGCCTGGCGCGGTCTCACCGGCGCCTGGTCCGCCATGTTTGGCGTGCTCGTCTTCCTGGGTATTTCTGCGACCTTCTACACTCTTTACACTGCCGTAGGCGCGCTTATTGTGGTCGTGTTGGCCGTGGTCGCGTGGACGTCGTCAAGCTCTTGGATGCCTGTAGTGCGTCTGATCATTATGGGCGTGGGATCGATGCTGATTGCGGCGACGGTGTGGGGGCCGTACATGCTGGCGGTTGCGACGGGGGCACCGCGCTCGGGCGCGACAGCGACGCACTACCTGCCCCCGGAGGGCGCGCAGCTGCCTTTGCCGATGCTCGCCGCCAGCGTAATCGGTGTGCTGTGTTTCATCGGTGTCGTGCGCATGCTGGTCAGCGCCACGGAGCCGGATGCCCGCGCGCTCGGCCTGGGCACGCTGGTGCTCTATGGCTGGGTAGTTGCCTCGATGGTGGCGACGTTGCTCGGACGCACACTGCTGGGGTTCCGCCTCACCGCACCGATTACGTTTATGTTGATTGCGGCTGGTGTGGTCGCGCTTGCCGACGCCCGTCTCAACGGCATCGAGAAGTATTGGCCGCAGGCGGCACCAGCTCACATTGCCAAGCGCGTTTCCGCGGTAATGGCGGCAGTCTTGCTGCTGGCGGGCATTGGCTACGCGCAGTCGATTCCGAATAAGTTGCATGGTGCCATCGACTTGGCGCATACCGACACCGACGGTAACGGCGAGCGCGCGGACCGCTTCCCACCGAATGCCGGGGCGTGGTACTCAGCGGTGGACCAAACGCTGAAGGAGGCCGGGCTCGATCCGGCCCAGACAGTGGTGCTGACGGATGAGAAGAATTTCCAAGCACTCTATCCCTGGTATGGATTCCAGGCACTGACCAGCCACTACGCTAACCCTCTGGGTGAGTTTGACCGCCGTAATCAGGCATTGGAGGAATGGTCGGAGATTCGCGATCCCGATGAGCTCGTGCAGGCCATGGATGCAACGCCGTGGCGCGGACCGGATGCCATTGTGCTGCGGGGCGAGGTTGAGACACCTGATGGCGAGGATGCCGCTCCACTGACGTTGGACATCGCGGATGATATCTATCCGAACAATCCGAATGTGGTCTTCCGGAGCCTGAATTTTGCCCGCTCTGCATTTGAGAAGCACTGGGAGCTAAACCAGGTCGGCCCGTTCGTAGTGGCGGTTCGCAAGTAGGTATTGGCAAGTAGGTATTGGGCGGCCATCCCCTGCTATAAACGTGATTCCTGTTACTAATGTGGAAACTGTGATGTAACTTTCGCGTTGCAAACTCAAAGAAAAACGCCAATTACCGTAGTATCTTTCCTTGTGACTGCCGAAACTAAAGAAATCAAAGAAAGTGTCGACGGCTCACCCGAAGTGACCATCGACCGCGTGGAGAGACCGCCTATGGACGGCCCCTCTCCTACGACGCTGACTCGTTGGACAGCGATTATCGCTGGAATCGTCGGTTTCATTTGCTTTGTCATCACACCGTTCCTCCCGGTCGTGAATACTCAGTCCTCCGTGTCTTGGCCTCAGCGCGACACACTGAATTCAGTGGATGCACCGCTTATGGCGCAGGCACCGTTGGATCTGAGCATCGATCTGCCTCTGTCGCTGACGGATGAGCTTTCCGACAAGCGGACAACCCTGTTGTCGACTATCCCGCCGACCGCGGATAAGCCGACCAAACGGGGCTTGATGGTGCGTTCGGGCAAGGACGGCCTCGATGTCATTCTGCGCGACAGCGTGGTGATGAGCCTGGATAAGAAGGAGCTTGCCAGCAATAAGGGCAAGATCCTGGAGATCCGCTCAAACGAGCATGAAACCACCGTCAACATCGACGGCGCCAAGAACTCAGATGGTGAGAAGCTCACCGCCACCACACAGGGCGATTACCGCCCGCAGGTCACCGGTATCTACACTGATCTGCCCGCTGACGGCGACGTGGCCAAGGCCGTAGCCGATGGACTCGATGTCCACATGAACATCGACTCCCGCTACACCTCACATCCGACAGTGGTGAAGTACATCGTCATGTACTTGGGTCTGCTTCTGACACTGGCGTCCCTGGTCGCGCTGGCTCGCATTGACCGTATCGACGGTTCCTCCTTCACTCCGCTGTTCAAGCGCGGTGCGTTGAAACCAACTCCGCTGGACATCCTGGTCGGCACGATTTTGGTTGTTTGGCACTTCATCGGTGGCAACACCTCCGATGACGGTTACATCTTCACCATGGCGCGCGTCTCCGACGAGTCGGGCTACATGGCGAACTACTACCGTTGGTTCGGCGCTCCTGAGTCACCGTTCGGCAGCCCCTACTACGACCTGCTGTCGCTGATGGTGAAGGTGTCCACCTCGTCTCTGTGGATGCGACTACCGGCGCTGCTGTCCGCACTGCTGGTGTGGTTCATTATCTCCCGAATGGTTATCCCGCGCCTCGGCGACAAGATTGCCCAGCGCCGGGTGGCCTACTGGTCTGCTGCTGGTGTGCTGTTGGCCTTCTGGCTGCCGTACAACAACGGACTGCGCCCGGAGCCGGTCATTGCGCTGGGATCCCTGCTGACCTGGGTATTCATCGAGCGCGCAATTCTGACTCGACGCCTGCTGCCAGCTGCAGTCGCAGTGGTTATCGCCACGCTGGCACTGGGCTCGGGCCCAACGGGCCTAATGGCAGTTGCTGCCCTGCTCGCAGGCATCCCGATGCTGGTGCGCATTGTCGTTGAGCGCCATAAGGCTCTCGGTGGTGGTTGGCAGGCCCCACTGATGCAGATTGCACCGTTCCTGGCTGCGGGCACCGCCATCTTGGTCGGTGTCTTCGGCGACCAGACTTTGGCCACGGTCCGCGAGTCCATTCGCGTCCGCAGCATCATCGGCCCGTCGGAGCCTTGGTACAACGAGTACGTCCGCTACTACTGGCTGGTGCTGCAGTCGGTCGACGGCGCCTTCCCACGTCGTTTCCCGGTTCTGATTGCACTGGCGTGCTTGACCATCACGATTGCCGCGCTGCTTCGTCACCGCACCGTTCCGGGGGCTCTGGCCGGCCCGTCGGCACGCCTGGTGTTCATGTTCATCGGCACCATGTTCTTCCTGACCTTCACGCCGACAAAGTGGACGCACCACTTCGGCGTGTACGCGGGCATCGCGGCTTCCCTGGCAGCACTTGCCGCCATGGCCATTAGCCATTGGGTAGCAGGTAACCCGCGCAACCAGCTGTTCTTTGCCGGTGGTATCACCTTCATCCTCGCTTTCTCACTGATGGGCATTAACGGCTGGTGGTATGTGTCGTCCTACGGTGTGCCGTGGTTCGACAAGACCATTCAGTTGCGCGGTCACCAGCTGGGTTCAGCAGTATTGGCTCTGGCCTTGCTACTGCTGCTGGCTGGTGCCGTAATGAACTTCGTCCAGGAGTTCCGCACCAAGCCGAAGTCGCAGGAAAAGTCGGCACGCGCGCGCCGCATCAATGCAGTTGCATCGTCCCCGATTGCGGTGACGACGCTGCTGGTGACGATGTTCATGGTGGCTTCGCTGGGCAAGGGCGCAGTATCGCAGTACCCGGCATACTCGGTCGCCGCTGGTAATATCCGCTCCTTGGCTGGTCAGACATGTAATATGGCGAGCGATGTGCTGATGGAAACCGATCCGAACGATGGCTTCCTGAATACCGTCGATGGCAAGCCGCTAGCGGAATCGTTGCGCGGTGGCGGCAAGAACCGTGGCTTCGACCCGAACGGCGTCCCGTCTAATATGAAGGCCGAAGCTGTGGACACCAGCCAGAGCCAGGCAAGTACTGCCGACACTGATGATCAATCTACTGATCCGGAAGCCACAGTTGAGGGCGGTTCCGCGTCGGGAACCGACGGCGGCAAGCGCGCCGACAAGGGTGTCAACGGCTCGCAGGTCGAGCTGCCATTTGGCTTGGATCCGGATAAGGTGCCGGTGCTTGGCTCCTACTCCGAGGACATTCAGCGTCCTGCAAGCCTGGAAACTTCCTGGTTCCAGCTGCCTGAGATTGACGAGGACCACCCGCTACTCGTCGTATCGGCGGCCGGCCGTATCTTCCACCACGACATCAACGGTGTGGCTCAGCCGGGTCGCAAGCTGGTGGCACAGTACGGTCGCAAGGGCGGCGACGAGGATGGCTTCGAGGTCCTCTCCGAATCGGAGCCGATTGATATCGGCCCTGCTCCGACCTGGCGTAACCTGCGCTTCCTGACCGAGGAGATCCCAGAGGGAGCTACCGCTGTGCGACTGGTAGCGGAGGACAATGACGTCTCCGAGGATCAGTGGCTGGCGCTGACCCCTCCTCGCCTGGCCGAGCTGCAGTCGATGACTGATGTCATTTCGCCGGAAACTGCGACTATCCCGGACTGGCCGGTTGCCTTCCAGTTCCCGTGCCAGCGTCCGTTCGACCACTACGCAGGTGTCGCAGAGCTTCCGGAGTACCGCATCACTCCGGACCGTGGCCTGAAGGTCGTCGGTGCAGATGTCTGGCAGTCGGTCGATGGCGGTGGTCCGCTCGGATTCTCCGACGCTGTGAATGAGGCTACGTCCGTACCGACTTACCTCAAGAACGACTGGCGCCGCGACTGGGGTTCCGTCGAGAAGCTCTCGCCGCGTCCGAATAAGGACAAGGTCAAGCCGGATGTCGCCGAAATTGAGTATGAAGATATCACTCGCTCGGGTCTATACTCGCCCGGGAAGATGATTGTGAAGGATCCCTAGGCAAAGGAGCCTCGGTGCCTCCTTCACCTAAGGAGCCCGAGTGACTGCACAAACCCGTTCCATCGTTGTCGCCGCAATGGTTGTGACTGACCCGGTGGGGCGGGTTTTGTGCGTTCGTAAGCGGGGCACGGATACGTTCATGCTGCCCGGCGGCAAGTTCGAGCCGGGTGAGTCCGTCGATCACCCGGAGGTCACCGCCGCTCGCGAGGTCTCCGAGGAGCTCGGCGTGGACATCGACCTATCGCTGTTGCGTCCGTGGAATATCGCCCGTGCGGCCGCCGCCAACGAGGCGGGCTTCGAGGTCGTCGGCCACCATGTGCGCTATGTCGGCGAGTTCACCGATGAGCTGGCGAACGTTCAGCCCCACGCCGAAATTGAAGAGGTCCGCTGGCTCGACCCCTGGCTACCGACCGGGAAAATCGCCCCTATGCTGGTCGAAACCACTCTGCCGAAGCTCCGCGAAGAGCTGCCCCAGCTTGCCGCTGGCCGTGAACAGCCACAGCGCGCACTGTCGTCACTGACTGTCTTCTGCGGCTCCGGCTTCGGCAACGATCCCGCCTGGCGCGTCACCGCCGAACGCCTCGGCCAGACACTCGCGGAAAATCGGGTGGAGCTCGTCTACGGGGGCGCGGCGATTGGTCTTATGGGCACGGTTGCTAACGCGTCGCTTGACGACGGCGGCAGTGTCACCGGTGTCATCCCCGAGGTCCTGGTCAAGAAGGAAATTGCCCATCCGCGGCTGACTCACCTGGAAACTGTTGCGACTATGGCCGACCGCAAGTCGCGCATGTATGAGCTTGGCGATGCTTTTGTTGCGCTCCCCGGCGGCGCGGGCACGCTGGAGGAGTTCTTCGAAGTGTGGACCCAGCAGCACCTGGGGATTCATGCCAAGCCAGTGGCGTTGCTGGGTCCTTCGGGCTTTTGGGAGCCACTGTTGGCTCTGCTCCGCAACGTTGTGGATGCGGGTTTTGTGCGGCCGGAGCTTCTCGATGCGCTTATTGTCGTCGACGACGTCGACAAGCTCCTGCCTGCGTTGATTGCGTGGCGTGCGGGGCGGACGAAGTTTTAGCCCGACCCCAGACCCCACAACATCCTGCTAGTGAGCAGCAGCCAGCTGCTGCAGCTCAGCTTCGGTGCCGTTGAAGACGTCCTCGTCCACGTTGGTCGGGATGCCATCGACGCGGCCGGTGGAGGAACGCTGCCAGAAGGCCATACTCTCCCAACCACCCGGCAGTGAGGTCGGAGCGCTGTCTTCGTAGGCGGCGAGCCACAGCGGGTAGTCGGTGAAGTCGGTCGAGTTACCCATCGGGTTCTGCCAGAACCAACGGTAGGTGTAAATCATCGGGGTTTCGCCGGTCTTTTCCTCTACGCGCTCGAGGAAGTCCTTGGTCCACTTCTGCAGCTGGGTCGGGTTGAGGCCATTATCCAGCTCGATGTCCAGCACCGGCGGCAGTGTCTTGTCTGTGGAGATTTGCTCATCGCGCTGCTGCAGTGCTTCTACGTACTGGTCAGCCTGCGCAATTGCGGAGCGATCCGGATGTGCCTTGTGGTAGCTGCCCACATACAGACCGGCCTTCGCTGCAGCGATGGAGTCCTCGAGGAAGTACTTCTGGTCACCTTCGACACCGTCGGTGGCCTTGATGAAAGCGAACTTCTGGCCGCTGGCTGCGACCTCGTTCCATTTCAGCGCGACGCCACCTGGGCGCTGCCACTTGGAGACGTCCACACCGGTCGGCCCCATGTGGAAGCCGGTGCGAGCCGGGTTCGACGATGCGCTGGTAGCCGAACCAGTTGAGGAACCGTTGGCATCAGAGCCCTGCGACTCCTGAACAGTCAAAAAGTCGAGCGACCCCTTGGAATCAGCAGCGGACGGGTTGGAGTGTGCAGATGCGTCCTGAGGTTGCGCGTCAGCCGGTGCAATAACACCCAAGGTCAGCGGCGCAACGGCCACGATACTTGCCAAAGTGGCGCGGCCCGGGCGTCGCTTCAGCACCGCGGTCGCGGAAAGTGGAAGAAATTTCATGGTTTGCACCTTACCCCCTAAATCACTTTAGCCCCATTCGCAATCCTAAACTTATCCCACCCCTCCAGTCACAGCTTCAATCCGCCCTTGCCCCTAGACTGGCGGCATGACAAATAGCACTAATACTGAGACCCAGTCCGCAACGTCCCAACTCTCAACGACTCCTCGCCCACAGGATGACCTCTACTTGGCCACCAACGGTGAGTGGATTAGCAATCACGTCATCCCGGCTGACCGCCCCATCGATGGCGCCTTTTACAAGCTGCGGGATGAGGCGGAGGAAAATGTCCGCGAGCTCATCACCACTGCCGCCGATGCGGATCCGAATTCCCGCGTCGCTCGCTTGTACAACTCTTTCATGGACGAAGCCGCTATTAATGACGCCGGCGCTGCTCCGCTCGCACAGGATTTAGAAATGATTGCCTCCGCCGAGAACGCGCATGAGCTGGCGTTGGCACTCGGCCGCCTCGACCGCCTCGGTGTCGGTGGTGCGCTCGGGTACTGGGTAGAGAAGGATTCCGGCTCGGACCTGGATGCTCTCTACCTGCTGCAGTCGGGCCTCGGCCTCCCGGATGAGGCTTACTACCGCGAGCCTGGCCACGCCGACACTCTCGCCGCCTATGAGCAGCATGTTGCCGCTATGTTGAAGCTCCTCTCCTCGCATGACGACGGCGCGGGAGACCTCTCCACCGCACTTGCTGCATTCGAGTTGGTGGACCCGGCCGCTGCGGCGGCGCGCATCGTGGCTTTTGAAAAGCGCATTGCCACTGGTCACTGGAATGTGGTCGATACCCGCGACGCACTGAAGACCTATAACAAGACCGCTATTGCTGACCTCCCCACCGGCTTCCCGGTCGCGGAGTGGCTCGCGGCCACCGGTGTCAATGAGACGAACCAGACTGCCATCGACACCATCGTGGTGATGATGCCGTCGTACTTCGAGCACTTGAGCAAGCTGTGGCAGGACACTGACCTGGCAGATCTGCGCCTGTGGGCGCTGTGGCGCGTTCTCCACCAGCGTGCTGCCTACCTGTCGGATGACTTCTCTGCGGAGAGCTTTAACTTCTACGGCCGCACCTTGCAGGGTTCGACCGAGCAGCGTGCACGCTGGAAGCGTGGTGTTGCCTTTGCGGACGGGGCGGTTGGACATGACGTCGGCAAGCTGTATGCGGAAAAGCACTTCCCTCCGGAGTACAAGGAGCAGGTCCTGGAACTGGTGGACTACCTGCTGGCGGCGTACCGGGAGCGAATTTCGAAGCTGCCGTGGATGACGAAGGCGACACAGGAGCGGGCGCTGGAGAAGCTGTCGCTGTTTAAGGCCAAGATTGGCTACCCGGAGCGTTGGCGTGATTACTCGGCGATGGAGCTCGGGGATTCGCTGATGGACAATGCTCGCGCTGCCAGCGCTTTTGCGCATGATTATGAGGTGGCAAAACTGGGCACCCCGGCCAATCGCGATGAGTGGCATGGCACTCCGCAGACGGTCAATGCCTTCTACAATCCGGTGGTCAATGACATCACGTTCCCAGCTGCGATTTTGCAGTCGCCGTTCTTCTCACCGGACGCTTCCCCGGCGGAGAACTTCGGTGGCATCGGTGCGGTTATTGGTCACGAGATTGGGCATGGTTTTGATGACCAGGGCTCGCAGTATGACGGTCACGGCAACCTTCACCAGTGGTGGACCGATGAGGATCGCGCAGCTTTTGAGAAGCTGACCTCCGCACTGGTGGATCAGTACGAGGGCCTGGTTCCGCAGGCTCTGCGCGAGCAGGCCGAGGAGGGCACTGACCTACCTGGTGTCAACGGTCGCTTTACCCTGGGCGAGAACATCGGTGACTTGGGCGGGCTTGGTATTGCTGTCGTCGCTTTCCGCCGTTTCCTCGCTGCCCGCGGAAAGGAACTCGGGTTGGAGGACACCCCCGAGACCTACCGTGACCTGTTCAAGCAGTGGGCACTGGTCTGGCGTTCCAAGATTCGTCCGGAGTTTGCACGTCAGCTGCTTGCCATTGACCCGCACTCGCCGGCGGAGTTCCGCTGCAACGTCATTGCCAGCAACATCGATGAGTTCCATGAGGCCTTCGGCACTTCAGCGGGGGACGGCATGTGGCGTGAGCCGAATGAGCGCGTGAATATCTGGTAATTCTGCGGGAACCCAACCTGCGCTGCCTTATCCTCCGATGCTTTCCGGGCTCTCCGATGCCTTCCAGCAGCCTCCGGGGACAGCCAACGCCTCACCGTTTACTACAAATGCAAAAGCTGACTTTTTGTTTTTGCAAACGTGGAACTAAAATCACAGGTGAGGCGCACGCTTTCCCGATGATCAAGTCGGGCAGGGCCCAATCAAGCGAGGTTCCTGTTACAAGTGCGCTTGCTAAGTGCTCTTGCTGGAGGAGGCCGCTGTGGACACTCGCGACATCCAAGCACTCACCGCCGTCAAACTCTATTACGGCGAGGGGCTCACACAGTCTCAGGTTGCAACCGAACTCGGGGTTTCCCGTCCAACGGTCTCTAAACTGCTCAACCTTGGCCGTGAGCGCGGTTACGTGCGCATTGAAATCCACGATCCGCGCGAGGAAGCCTCAGAGACCGCTACGCAGATGCGGGATCGCTACCAGCTCAACGATGTGCGCCTGGCGCAACCGGCACGCGCTGGCAACGCAGTCTTGCTCCGCGAGTTGGGGCGTGTGGGCGCCGAGCTTCTCGACGAGCTGGTGGTCGACGGTTCCCTCGTCGGTGTTTCGTGGGGTAAGACCATGTACTCCGTATCCACGCAATTGAAGTCCAAGGATGTCTCGGGCGTGGAAATTGTGCAGCTCAAGGGAGGAATGAGCCACTCTGATAAGTCCACGAACGACATCCGCACTATTGGCGGTTTCTGCCACGCTTTCCACGCCTATGCCCGCACATTGCCGCTGCCGGTGATTTTCGATTCGGTCGAGACCAAGCGCATCGTGGAACAGGATCGGTTCATTGCCAGCGTTTTGGCTCTTGGCCGGACGGTGGACATTGCCGTTTTCACCGTCGGCGCCGTCGACCATGATTCGCTGGCCTTGAACTTGGGACAGCTGTCGACAACCGAAAAAGACTTGCTCGTGGAGCGCGCAGTGGGCGATGCCTGCTCACGCTTCTACCGCGCTGACGGTGGCATTGCGCTGCCAGAGGTCGATGCCCGCACGGTAGGTATCAGCCTCTCTGACCTGCGCCGGATCCCCACTCGGGTACTTGTGGCCGGTGGCGCACACAAGGCCGAGGCTATCGATGTGGCCCTTCGAACAAAGTTGGCCACTCACTTGGTCATTGACGATGCCACCGCCGAGCGCCTACTTTCGCTCGACTCATCGGACTCACCGGGCTCGCCAGACTCACCCACTAGCTCCACCCCTCCCTCTGCCACGGATTAGCTGTCTCGGGACGCATCAGTACAAAGAACTGACACCCGGGCCCGAGAAGCGTCTCTGCCCTCTTCGACCGATAGACTTAAGCGAGCGCAGATGTCCGCATATATGTTGCAGCCGCTGTCCGGTCGGAGAGGACGATTCTTTAGGTGTCACCAGCACAGCAGATCAAGCACACACTCCAGGCCTACGAGTCGGCGGACGCATCTTTTGCTCAGTCCGCGAAGAAGTTGCCACCCGTGGGGTGGAAAGGAGCGCTCTACGCTCTCAAGCGTGCGGGTATCGAGTTTTTCTTGGAGCTCGGTTTCGACGCCGCCGCGAAGTTGACTTACTACACGGTGCTAACCTTCGCACCCGCACTGCTTGCGATTTACTCAATTGCCACGCTGATGTTGGCCGGTTACACCGATGACCTCAACCGACTGACCGAGGATTTCATCCGCAGCTACATTCCAGCTGAGTATGCCGAACCGATTCGCAATGTCATCTCAACGATTATCGGCTCCGCCACGGGCGGTCTTGTCGCACTGACTATCGGTATTGTCTTTGCGCTGATTTCGTCGTCGGCCTACACGCGCGCATTTTCGCGCACGGGTAACTCCATCTATGGCGTATCCGAAGGCCGCACGCTTATTCGCTACCACCTGCTCATGGTCGCCATTACGCTATTGCTGCTCATTGGCACGGTGGTACTGCTCATTGCGATTGTTGTCAATGACCAGCTAGTTATCACCATCGTCGAACCGGTTGCCCGCCCGTTGGGTATTGAATCGACCACGCGACAGGTCATTGACTTCTGCATCTCCGTCTGGAGTTGGCTGCGCTGGCCGGTCATTATCGTCATGTCGATGATTCTGATTGGCTCGCTGTACTACTTCACACCGAATGTGCGCATGCGCAAATTCCGCTGGCTCAGTACCGGTTCGGCACTGGCAATTATCAGCTCGCTGATTATTGGCAAGGCATTGCAGCTTTACCTGTTCAACTTTGCGGCTTCAAACCCCTACGGCGCCATGGGTGCCGTCATTGCTCTCATGACTGCACTTTGGGGCATTAATGTCGTCGTGGTCTTCGGCTTCAAGCTGGATGCCGAGGTTGAGAGGATGCGCCAACTGCGCGCCGGCCTGCCCGCAGAGCGATACATCCAGCTTCCACCCAGAGCTACCGCGGCCGCCGAGGGCGAGCAGAAAATCCATCAGAATCTAGAAAAGCAGGCGGCCGAATTCCGAACTGAGGAACTCGACCGCCTGGATAAAATGCCAGCAGAAGCAACTGAAGATTTTTCCTCGCAGCCTGCTGCTGAGACTGACCCTACTACCGATCCGTTCAAGAGGATCGACTAGCAGGGCCAGTAACTAACCACACAGAACCTAGCTATAGCGCAATCACACCCACAATTGCAGCGTTGAGCAGGTTGGTGCACAGACCCGCAATCAGCGCCAGCGGACCGTTCTTGGCAATCTCACCGCGACGTTCCGGCGATAGCGCACCGAAGGAACCGATCTGAATTGCAATGGAAGACAGGTTGGCGAAGCCAGCCAGGGCGAAGGTCGCCAACATGATGGACTTCGGATCCAGCGAGTCGACGTGCTCCGAGAACGAGGTGTAGCCGACGAACTCGTTCAGAATCGTCTTCTCACCAATGAAGCTACCGACCAGCCCTGCGTTCTCCCACGGCACACCAATCAACCAGGCAATCGGCGCGAAGATCAGGCCGAACAGCCCCTCCAGTGACCAGTTTTCCTGACCGAACCAGCCGCCGATGCCGCCAATCATGGCCGACAGCATCGCAATCACAGCGATGAACGCAATCAACAGACATGCCACAACCACAGCGATACGACCACCGGCCAACGCACCCGATCCAAGCGCGTCAATGACGTTCTTCGACTCAGTGTCGCGGACATCCTTCACCGACGCATCCAGATCGGATTCCTCCGTCTCCGGCCAGAAAGTCTTCGCAATCAGCAGCGAGCCCGGCGCGTTCATTACCGATGCCGCCAGCAGGTACTCCAATGGCGCACCGAGCAGGGAGTAACCAATCAACGTCGATCCGGCCACCGAAGCAAAACCGCCCGACATACATGCGAACAGCTCCGACTTGGTCAGTTTCGGAATATACGGCTTAACGACGAGCGGAGCCTCCGACTGCCCGAGGAAAATCACCGTGGAAGCGAAGACGGACTCTACCTTCGAGGTTCCCATAATGAACTTCAGTGCGGACCCGACATACTCAACGAAGTACTGCACTACCCGCAGGTAGTAGAGGGCACCGAGGACTGCGCCCAGGAAGATGATCACTGGCAGCACGTTGAGCACGAAGACGAAGTTTTTCCCCGTGCCGTCGAAAAGATTACCGAAGACAAATGAGGTGCCCTCATTTGTAAAGTCGATCATCTTCTCAATGGCACCGGCGACGCTCTTCAACGCCTGGAAGCCGGGTTCCCACTTCAGCACTACCAGCGCGAACACCGCTTGCAGCAGCAGGCCAACGCCGAGCGTGCGCCAGTTAATGGCTTTCCTGTTCTTTGAGATAGCAATGGCAAATCCGATGACGAGGATGATGCCCAGTAAGCCTTGCAGTCTATCCATGACTAAGGTCTTCTTTCTTGATAAAAGAGGCTGTGGTGATGATGCCTACAGGTCCTCGGGACCAAAGGCGTAAGGGAGAATTTTTTCAAAGTCAATGCTGGCCGGAGCGCCTAAACCACCATTTTCCGGGCGCTCGGATTCCACAATGACACGCTTGCAACCAAATTCGTGCAGGACCTGCCGACAGGCACCACAGGGGTGGCACGGTGCCGCCTTTCGCCCGACGATGGCGCAGGCCGCGATCTTATGGTTGCCGCCGTGCTCCGCAACCATGCGGAACACGGCTGTGCGCTCTGCGCAGTTGGTCAACCCATAGGACGCATTTTCCACGTTGCAGCCTGTGACCACCGTGCCGTCGTCAAGCAGAAGTGCGGCACCGACCGGAAAACCTGAATAGGGGACGTACGAGTTTTCCGTGGCTGCGTAGGCCTTAGCCAGTAGTTCTTCGTCTGAAATGTGGGACATTGTGCTCTCCCTCCCCGAGCCTGTTCGAGGTGTTTATGCAAACATACTTATGTGGGTACAAATGGAAAGTTGCCTATTGACATTTGTTCTAGTGCTGATGATAATCGGAATCAGCAGAGTTCACAAGACCAATATCGCTAAGCACGATCGCCTATAAAAGGAGCGAACAATGGCTGAAAAGTTCGATGTAGTTGACGTCATCAAGGTAAAGCGTGATGGCGGTGAGCTCAGTCCGGAAGAGATTTCCTGGGTCATTGACGCCTACACTCGCGGTGTCGTGGGCGATGAACAGATGGCGGCGCTGAACATGGCCATCTTCATCCGCGGCATGAACCGTCGCGAGATTGTGGATTGGACCCAGGCGATGATTGACTCGGGCGAGACCATGAGCTTCGCATCGCTGAGCAAGCCCACCACGGACAAGCACTCCACCGGTGGTGTCGGCGACAAGATTACGCTGCCACTGGGCCCACTGGTGTCCTCCTACGGCGTGGCCGTCCCGCAGCTGTCTGGCCGTGGCCTCGGCCACACCGGCGGCACCCTGGACAAGCTGGAATCCATTCCGGGCTGGCAGGCTGATGTTCCGAATGACCGCTTGATGCAGATCCTGGAGGATTCCGGCGCGGTCGTCGCAGCAGCCGGTGCGGGCCTGGCACCTGCGGATAAGAAGATTTACGCGCTGCGTGACATCACCTCGACGGTGGACTGCATTCCGCTGATTGCCTCGTCGATCATGTCCAAGAAGATTGCGGAGGGCACCTCCAGCTTGGTGCTGGATGTCAAGGTCGGTTCGGGCGCCTTCATGAAGGATCTGAATCAGGCCTGCGAACTGGCCCGCACCATGGTTGACCTGGGCAACGACGCGGGCGTGAACACCCGCGCACTGTTGACGGACATGTCCACTCCGCTGGGCCTGACCATCGGCAACGCCCTCGAGGTCCGCGAATCGGTGGAGGTTCTCGCCGGCGGCGGCCCCGCAGACGTCGTGGAGCTGACCTGTGAACTGGCCCGAAACATGCTCGAGCTGGCCGGCGTGCACGATGCCGACGTGGAGCAGGCTCTGAAGGACGGCCGCGCAATGGATTCGTGGAAGAAGATGATCCGCGCTCAGGGCGGCGATCCGGATGCCGCGTTGCCGGTGGCACCTCACACGCACGATGTGGTTGCGCAGGCTGACGGTTACCTGACCAAGCTGGATGCACTGGCTCTCGGCGTTGGTTCCTGGCGCTTGGGCGCGGGACGTGCTCGTAAGGATGATCCGGTGCAGGCCACTGCCGGTATTGAGATTTTCGCCAAGCCGGGAGACAAGGTGGTCAAGGGCCAGAAGCTGCTCACGCTGCACACTGAAACTCCGGATAAGTTCGAGCGCGCTCTCGAGTCCATCGAGCCGGGCATTGAAATCGGCGACACCGCGCCTACAGCCGAGCGCGAGATTATCCTCGATCGCGTGTCCTAGAAAATTACTGACAGACTCGCGCCGGCGCCACTTCCCGCCCCGAGCCCGCCACCTCCCTACTTTTAAGCTCTCTCCCAAATTTCCGAAAGGACTTGATTTCTCCCATGACTTCCCGCGCTGATGTTGCCAAGATGATTGACCACACCCTGCTCAAGCCAGAAGCCACCTCTGACCAGGTCAAGGCCCTTATCGCTGAGGCCGGCAAGCTCGGCACCTACTCCATCTGCATCTCCCCCTCGCAGCTCCCAGTCGAGGTACCGGAAGGCCTGCACATCGCCACTGTCGTCGGCTTCCCCTCCGGCGCGGTAAAGGCCGAGATCAAGGCCGCTGAAGCCGCTCGCGCTGTGGCCGATGGCGCTGAAGAAGTCGACATGGTCATTAACATCGCCTTCGCCAAGGAGCACCGCTTCGACGACCTCGAGGCCGAAATCAAGGCTGTTCGCGATGCCATTCCGGGCAAGGTCCTGAAGGTCATCATCGAGTCGGCCGCCCTGACCGATGAGGAGATCATCGCAGCCTGCAAGGCCTCCGAGTCCGCAGGCGCAGACTTCGTCAAGACCTCCACAGGCTTCCACCCGGCCGGCGGCGCTTCCGCTCACGCCGTGAAGCTCATGCGCGAAACCGTGGGCGACCGCCTGGGCGTCAAGGCTTCTGGCGGTATCCGCGATGCCGCTGCCGCTGAGGAAATGATCGCCGCTGGCGCCTCTCGCCTGGGTCTTTCCTCCTCCGCCGCTGTCCTCGACGGTCTGAAGTAGGCGAACCCCGATGCTCTCCGAACAGCTACAAGCCACCATCACCGATTGGATCGCCCACGATCCGGACGAGGCCACCGCCGCCGAGCTCTCTTCGCTTTACGACGAAGCCAAGGCCGCCAACCCCGATGCGATTGCCGAGCTGGAAAGCCGTTTCGCCGGGCCACTCGAATTCGGCACTGCAGGTCTTCGCGGTGTCGTTGCAGCTGGTCAGTCCCGCATGAACCGTGCCACGGTCATCCGTGCCACCGCTGGCCTGGTTGCGCATCTGAAGAACATTGTGGGCGACGACTTCACCGTGGTCATTGGTTGCGATGCCCGCCACGGCTCCGCCGATTTTCACCGCGATGCCGCCGCGGTTGTCGCCGCAGCCGGTGGCAAGGCCCTGGCTCTGCCACAGCAGCTGCCCACACCGGTGACCGCCTTTGCCGTGCGCCACCTCAATGCCGATGCCGGCATCATGGTCACGGCCAGCCACAATCCACCGAAGGACAACGGCTACAAGGTTTACCTCGGTGGCCGCGCGGTGGAGTCGGATTCCCGCCGAGGCGTCCAAATCATCGCGCCCCATGACAAGCAAATTGCGGACGCCATCGCCGCTGCTCCACCGGCTGATGAGGTCCCGCGTGACTTCGATGCCGTCGAGCAGGTTGGTCCTGAACTGCTGGATGCTTATGTGAAACGGGCGGCAGCGCTCGCAACGACGTCGTCAAGCGAAGAGAAGCAAGCAGCGAAGATTGTCCTCACCCCTATGCATGGCGTCGGTGGCGAGACCATCGTGCGCACACTGAACGCGGCAGGTTTCTCGAATGTCCGCGTGGTCGAGAAGCAGTTCGCGCCGGATCCGGAGTTCCCGACGGTATCGTTCCCGAACCCGGAGGAAGCCGGGGCGCTGGATCTTGCGTTTGAGCTCGCGCGTGCCGAAGACGCGGATGTCATCATCGCGGCTGACCCGGATGCGGACCGCTGCTCGGTGGCTATTCCGGATAGCGGCGTCGACGGCGGCTGGCGACAGCTCTCCGGCGACGACATCGGTGCGTTTCTGGGTGAAGTCATCGCTGCGGATGCCGAGGCCCGTGGGATTGCGACCGTGACCAATGATGAGGGCGCAGAGTTCCCAGCCACAATGGCTAACTCGATTGTGTCCTCACGCCTGCTGAGCAAGATTGCTGCAGGTCACGGACTGAATTATCGCGCTACACTGACCGGCTTTAAGTGGATTGCTGGTGTGGACGGGCTCGTCTTCGGCTACGAGGAGGCCATTGGCTACTGCACTGACCCGGCAGTCGTTCGAGACAAGGACGGCGTATCTGCGGCGGTGCGTGTCGCCGACGCGGTGGCGCGACTGAAGGGCCAGGGTCTTGGCATCCAGGACCTTCTGGATGATGTCGCCCGTGCCCATGGTCTCTACAAGACCGCACCGTTGACCTTCCGTGTCGAGGACCGCTCGCTGATCACCAAGGGCATGGACACTCTGCGCGCCAACCCGCCTGCACAACTGGCTGGTTCGAAGGTCACGCAGGTCACGGACATGAATGATGGCCTAGACATGGTCGACGCCAAGGCCGAGAGCTATCACATCCCGCCTACCGACGGCATTCTCATCCTCACCGAGGCCAACGACCGCGTCATTGCCCGGCCTTCCGGCACGGAACCGAAGCTGAAGTGCTACCTGGAAGTCGTGCTGCCGGTCGCTTCGGCCGCGATTCCGCACGTGGCCGCGGCCGAGCGGCTCGACCAGATTAAGGCCGAGCTCAAGGAAATCCTGGGGATGTAGCGACTAAACAGCTAACCAATAGGCAGCTACCAGCTACACCTCGCAACAAACTGGGGTGCGCATGAACGAAACGGCCGAAAAATGGCCGTGGGGTTTCACGCGCGCCCCAGTTTCACATATGCAGCCCGGAGTCTTGGACCGGCTCATGAGTTACTGACTAGGTTTATGACAAAAACAAGCAGAAATTAGTGCCGAAACTGACATAAACTTAGGCAGTTTCTCGATGGTCACAACCTCATTTGAAGCTCACCACCTCATTTCGGGTCTAGCTAAACCCGTCCTTGCCGCATTTTGCGCAAGACATGCGTCTCCTAACATGCTTTACAGTTTTCCCAGTAATACAATAAAAGCCGTTAACCGTGTCCCCAGGGGATGGAACACCATTCGCTACGCGGGTTGGGCTCATCACAGGGGGAACACTTCCTCCTCGTGATTGGTCGTCCAGCATGTCGCATAACGAGTCCCCCAGCTCAGACCCCAACTACAATTCGAATCCTTCCACCGGTTCTTTCGGCCCCGTGTACCCGAACCAGGCACCTCAACCACAACCACAGCCGCAGCAGCAACCCCAGTTCGCTGCGCAGCCGGCACCAGCGTACGCTTACGCAGCCCCAACAGCGTATCCGCAGCAGAACTCAGGTACTTCCGGCGCAATGATTGCGCTCATTTCAGTGCTGGTCGTGGTGCTGCTGAGTCTGGTTGGCGCAGTTGCTTATGTCAGCCTCGGCAAAGATGACTCGGTAACTGCGGCCGACACACAGACGGCTGCCACTACACAGGCCGCTGCCGATGCTTCGAGCCAGCCCAACCCACCGGTCACACAGACTGAGACCGTGGTTGTTCAAGATTCGAGTGGCTCATCCGGTAATTCGGGCTCGTCTCGCTCATCGGGCCTGGCTGGCGGCAACCTCTCCAGCGCATGGAAGGGCACGTCCTCAACGAGCGATCCGTTCGTTCGAAATGTACACAGCGCCTACGTCCGCTACCGCAATTCCACTGGTGCGGAATCCGGCACCATCACGGCCTACAGCCCAACGACTGGCCTGACCTACAACATGTGGTGCCGTCCTGCTGGCGGCAACATCAAGTGCACGGGCGGCCGTAACGCAGTGGTGTACATCGGCTAATGCACACCCCCACAGCCACAGTCGCAACACTCCAGTCCGCGCCCTCCGCCGCAACCTACGCCACTGCGTCGTCCAGACCACCAGCTAGGTCATGGAAGATCGCTCGGTTGAGACGAAATGCCTTCTTCGCCTCGTCGACCACGGCATCTTTATCGGCATCCGAAATGCCCAGCTCAGACAGACTCCGTCGGTAGCCGTCGCGGTAGGGCTTAATTTTTCCGATAGCGGAGAAGTCATAGAATCGGGTTCCCTCCGCACCGATGCCGTAGTGCTTGGCCAGCATGGACGCAATTACCTGACCACCAGAAAGATCACCCAAGTAGCGAACGTAATGGTGCGCCAATGCGGCGTTGGCGTTGCCGTTGCTTTCGATTTCACGAAGCTCGGCCACGTAGTTCTTTGTCGCCTCCACAGGCGAGATCTTTTCCCGCCATCCAGGCCCCACCAAATGCTCAAGGTCGGCCTCCAGAGCCTCCAGGCGCTCCAGCTGCGCATCGTAGACCGCGCTGACCTGCGGCGACTCCGCAGTGGACCGCACTGCCTGCTCCAACGCTTCGTAAACAAAGTAGAGCTGACCAGTTAAATCGATGGCCGCCTGCGCGTCCAGTTCACCCGCCAGCAGTCTCGACATGAAGTCGGAGTTTTCCGCTTCACTGTGGACACCCGCAGTCTCCACTTTGAGTCGCTCTGCCAAGGGCTGAGCAGCCAGCTTGTCATCCTTTTTAATCGTGTTTTCAACCATGATTTTCTTCTTTCTCTGCGAGGTTCGGAGACTGGGGTGAGAGGTTTTTGTCCGCGCGTTGAGGTACCAGCACTGGGTTGCCCGCGGAGTCCTGAAGCACTTCCACACCGATGCCGTAGACTTCGCTGACGGTCTGTGCATCCAGGGTTTCCGCAGGCGGGCCTTGCTTTACGACGCGCCCCTGCGCCACCACCACAACGTGATTGGCATACGCCGCTGCGGCGGACAAATCGTGCAGGACTACAACCACGGCTTTGCCCGCCGCCGCGCGGGCGCGCATCATTCCCATGATTTTTTCGGCGTGGTGGAGGTCCAGGGCTGCAGTCGGTTCGTCGAGAAGCACGACGGGAGTGTCCTGGTAGAACACGCGTGCGCTGTGGACGCGGGCGCGCTCGCCGCCGGAGAGGGTCGGGACTTCCCGGTCAAGGAGGTGCGCGACGTCGCATTCAGTGATCACTTCCGCGAGCAGCTCCTCGTTCGGGCAGCCCCAGGGGTTGCGTCCGAAGTCGATGACTTCACGGCTGGTGAATGGCACGGACAGTTCTTGGCTCTGTACCAGGACGGCGCGGTAGCGGGCCAGGTCGGCGATGGAGAGCTCGGCAATGGAGTGCTCGCCAATCCGGACGTTGCCGCCGCTGAGCTCATGGTCGCCAGAAAGCGCTGCGAGCAGTGTCGACTTTCCAGCACCATTCGGGCCGACCAGCGCGGTGACTTTTCCGGGCTCGGCGACCACGGAAATATCGTTGAGGATGCGGTGACCACCCAGGGTGATGCTGACATTTTCGGCAGAAATACCCAGGCCAGAGTGAATTTCCATTAGTGCACCGCCCTCTTCGAACGCAGGAGCAGCCAGAAGAACAGTGGGCCACCGACAATCGAGGTGAGCATTCCCAGCGGCAGGTCCGCACCGGTGATCATGGTGCGGGCCGCGAGGTCGGCCAGCGTTGTGGCCAGCGCGCCGCCGAGGATGCATGCGGGAATCAGCGTGCGATGCGCTGGTCCCAGCAGCAGTCGTGCAGCGTGCGGCACGACCAGGCCGATGAAGACGATGATGCCGGAAAATGCCACTCCAGCCGCCACGACCAGGGACGTGCCAAAAATGATGGCGCGACGCAGCGTGACGACGTTAATACCCAGGTGGCGGGCTTGCGCTTCACCAAGACTCAGAATGTCCAGCTTGCGGTAGCTGACCCACATGGCAATCACGGCCGGAACTGTCACCAACGTAATAATGACAACCTGCGTCCAGGTGGCACTGGCAAACGAGCCCATCTGCCAGAACACAATGCGGTCGCGGGCAGCCGTGGAGGCTACGAATGTCAGGAGCGAAACCAGACCACCACAGATGGAGTTCACAGCCACACCGACCAGAATGATTCGAGCGATATCGCGGCCACCGTGCGCATTGGCGGCCACAATAGCCGTGGCTACCGCGCCACCAATAAAAGCTGAGACCGCAATGGCCCAGCTGCTGGCGAAGACACTCAACACTCCGCCGAGCACTCCGGAAAGCCCGGCGGCGGTGCCCAAAACTGTGGCGGTGGCAGCGCCGACCGCGGCGCCGGAGGAAACGCCGATGAGGCCGGGTTCGGCAAGCGGGTTGCCGAACACCGCTTGCAGCGCCACACCTGCGAGGGCGAGCCCCGCGCCAACGAGGCAGGCCAGCGCGATGCGCGGCAGTCGCACTTGCCACAGCACGGTGTCGATGGGCTCTGGCGCGTCACCGAGACCGCCATTGAACACTAGCCTCACCATTGAGCTCAGTGATTCGCCGATGGTAGCGCCGAACTGCCCCACGGAGGCCGACCAACCTATTGCCAGCACCAGCGCTAGGGCGAGTCCAATGAAAACGGCCACCTGTCTGAACGGACTAGTTTTGTTCGCGGTTGTCTGCATTGCTCAGCCAGTCACTTTCCCGCAGTCTTGTCAGCGCCATCACCAGCACCGCCACCGTAGAGAGCATCCGCAATGGCGCGAATCGCACGCGGCGACTGCGAGTCAAAGGACAGCAGCTGCGAATCGGGCACGTCCACAACGGACTCATTCTGGCCCGCCGGGGTCTGTGCGATACCCGGGATTTCCTTCAAGCCTTCAATCCCGCCGACGGACTCCAGGCCACCAGACATAACCAGGATGGTGTCTGGAGCCGCAGCGATGAGCGACTCTGGCGTAATCGGCGTGAACGCACCCTCAATACCCACGCCCTCACCGGCATCAACACCGCCGAGACGAGTGATCAGCGAACGCCCACCGGAATCCGGCCCCGCAATCATGGCCACACCGGTTCCGCGCACGTAGAGGATCATCATCTTGCGGCCATCGGCCTTGGCCTGCGCGTACTCGGTCGCAGCCGCCAGCTCCTTGTCCAGGTGCTCCTTCACCGGGCCAACTTGGTCAGCCAGGCCGACTGCGCCCGCAACTTCGTCGATAAGCGTGTTGATGGTCTCGGGAGTGCGCTCGTCCGACACATGGACGACGGTGATCCCCGCTTTTTCAAACGTGTCGAAGACACGGCTAGGGCCAATCGTGCCATCGGTAATGATGAGCTCCGGCTTCAGCTTCATCACCGACTCAGCATTGACTGCATGTCCGCCAATGGTGAGGTTCGGCAGATCCTTTACCGCCGGGAAATCGGAGGTGGCGTCGCGCCCCACCAGACGGTCTCCGAGGCCAAGCGTGTAGACCGCTCGGCTGAGTGCTCCCGCCCGGTCAAGCGTGAGAATACGCTGGTAGTCCTTGTCCGCCGCCGGTTTCGGGTCTTTCAGCAGCACTTCGGGGTTTTCCGAAGGTAGGTTCGCATGCGCGGCATCGTGAGCGGAAATGTTGTCGGCGCGCGGTACCGTCGTCACGCCAGCGCTTGACGACGATGCCCCCTCCCTCGCGGCATCATCGGAACCACAGGCGACTAGTCCTGCGACCAGGACAACACTCAGCAGTGTTCCGGCAAGGCTGCGAACGCGACAGGCAGGCACGGTGAACATATTCCCCCTCTGTGAGCTGACGCTGCACGGAGATAGACGACAAAAAGAATGACTAAATAACGACTAACACTAGTAACAAAGAGCTTAGAAAGGACTTTGCTCTACTCACCCAAAGAATCTTAGGCTATCTTTTAGTTCTAGGTTAGCCTACCCTTAAGTAAAGATAGTAATCTCTACAGTTTTTCGGAAGGACGTTACCTCCTATGACTACTCGTACACTCCAGCGTCGCGCGGCTTTCCTGGCTGTTCCGGCCGTCGCCGCACTTCCACTTCTCGCCGCCTGTGGCACAGATGACGCGGACGATGCCGCACAGGATGCTACCAACGCCTCGGAAACCACCAGCTCGGCTGCAGATCAAGAAACCGACGCCAGCGCCGGCGAAGTAACCATGGAGGCCGAGCCGGTCAACGACCTCTCCGAGGGCGATGTCATCTCCGTCGACCTGTCTGGTCTCGACCCCGACTACGGCTACTACGCCGCACTCTGCGCCGCCGAGAAGGCTCCAGGCAACCCCGTCCCGGACTGCACCGGTGACCGCAGTGCCGGCACCCAGTCGCAGCAGTGGATTACCAAGAAGTCCGGCGGCACCACCACCATCGCCGACGACAACACCGCACACTTCGAGCTCAGCGTTGTGCCCACCGGCGAGGCCGTGGACTGCACCCAGCAGGACTGCGTGCTGAAGCTCTTCGGTGACCACAGCGAGGGCTTCGAGGACATCACCGAGATCCCGGTTACTTTCGCTAAGTAGGCCAAACCACACACGCGCAGGCGTCGCAGTCCTAGGCTAAGAGCCATGGAAACCGACCAGCCTGCGACTGCTTTAGAAGCGGCACCGCGCCGCATCACACTCCTGCCCGGCGACGGCATCGGCCCTGAAATCACCGATGCCTGCCGAGGACTCATCGCCGATGTCTTCCCGCACTGGGAGCTGACAGAGGCACAAATTGGCTGGTCCCAGTGGTGCGCGCACGGCAATCCCGTCCCGCAGGAAACTTGGGAAACACTCGGACGCAGCGACGCCGCTCTGCTCGCGGCGATTACCTCCAAGCCCGCTCGCGAGGCTGAGGAAGAACTAGCACCGCATCTGCGCGATACCGGCCTGACCTACCGCTCCCCTGTTCTCCAGCTGCGCCAGCGCCTCGACCTCTTCGCCAACATCCGCCCGGTCACCCTGCCCGGCGCGGCTGTCGACTTCACCATTGTCCGCGAAAACACCGAGGGTCTCTACAGTCACGACTATCTCCTCCCGCCTTACGACACCCCGACCGACTCCCCGCACCACCACCTGTGGGCAGAGGTGGCGGAGGACTCGACGGTGGCTCGCGCCGTCGATAAGCGTGGCGACGTTGCGATTTCTTTGCGCGTGACGACGTCCTTTGCGTGGCACCGCCTTGCGCGACAGGCGGCCAAGTTGGCTCTCGCGCGCCAGGCGGCAAACCCCGATTCGGAGGCCACGCCGACGGTGACGGTGGCGGACAAGCCGAATATCCTGCGGGACTCTGCGCGTGTGATTCGCGGGGCAGTTGAAGAAGTGGCGGAGGAGTATTCGCAGGTCGCATTCGATTTTGCCAATGCGGATGCCGTGGCAATGCAGCTGGTGACCGACCCGGCGCGCTTTGATGTCATCATCGCGGAAAACCTCATCGGCGACATTCTCAGTGACATCGGTGCCGGTTTGATTGGCGGGCTGGGGCTGGCGGCATCGGCGAATGTTGGCGACGACTTTGCGGTTTTCGAGCCGGTGCACGGTTCGGCACCGGACATTGCCGGGCGCGGCATCGCCAACCCGGCTGCGTTTTTGCTCTCTGCGGCAATGTGCGCGGAGCACCTTGGGCATCCGACCTCGGAACTTGCGCCCGCAGCCAAGCTGCGCGAGGCCGTCTACGCCGCCAAGTGCACCGCGCCGACGCCAGACCTCGGCGGCACCGCGACTACCAGCGAGTTTGTGACTGCAGTGCGGGCGGAGCTGGGGTTGTAGGCATTGACTCGATTACGAAGCGCAATTAAAGTGGTTGCTATCAATCCCAGCCGTTGACCCTCCGCCGATAAGGAGAGCGCCGATGACTGGGATTACTCATAGGGGGAGGGCCAAGAAATATGAGTAGAAACAGATATAGTGCTGCGCGAGCTGTGCCTTTACGCGAGATCACGGGTTAAGTAAAGAAAAGTGTGTCTTTTCCG
>NZ_KV795641.1:0-38392 GCF_001809065.1 Corynebacterium sp. HMSC055G02
ATGGAATCCTCCAAGATTCCGTCCGCATCCCCTTTTGTCACTTAACCCACAAAAAGCGCGCAACCCGCAAAACTGCAGGTCACACGCTCTTTTCATGCGGTGAGTCAAGCTCAGCTTCACTCAAGCTCGGCTTCAGCCAAGCCTCAATTAAGCTCAGCCCAGACCAGCCCAGCAACTGGCCAAAACCCAAGCCGAAGCCGAAGCCCAGCAACTACTCCCCGTGATCGCGCAGGTAGCGCAGGGTCACACGCGTCGACTGCTCAGCAGCATGACGCAGCACCGGATCGACATCGGTGTAAATCTCATCCACAATCTGGTCGACCGTAGCTTCGTCGCCCAGCTTGGCAACGGCATCCTTCACCTGCTGAAGGCGCAGCTTACGACGCTCAATGTACTTCTGCGTCATTACAGTGATGTCCGGCAGGTCAGCGCCATGACCAGGCAGCAGACGAACACCCTTGCCGCGCGAATCCAGCATTTTCAGGGTTTCCATGTACTTACCCAGGTCGCCGTCGGTCTCCGAAATCATAGTGGTGTGGCGGCCAGCGATCGTGTCACCGGTAACGATGCCTTCAACATCGTCCTCGCCATCACCAGTGTGGATGAAGAAGCAGACGGAATCAGCGGTATGACCAGGGGTTGCCACGACCTCAATCTGCGGAGTCACTCCGTCGAGGACGATACGTTCGCCGTCGACAAGCGGATCCTGACCTCCCGCGCAGTACTGAGACTCCAGCTCACGAATCGGCGCGCCGGTGAGCTGGCGGAAACGTGCGGCGCCATCAGCATGGTCGCCATGACGGTGCGTCAGCAGAATCAACGCAACGTCGCCGGCATAACGCTGCAGGACGTTCAGGTGTCCCTCGTCCTCCGGGCCCGGATCGATGACAATGCTGCGGCTATCCCCCTCAGCCTTAATAACGTAGGAGTTCGTACCCTCCAGCGAAGAGTAGCTGGGGTTCGGGCACAGAACGACGCCCACAGACTGAGAAATCTGACGCAGTTGGCTATACGCAGGATGCTCCATGTCCTCTATCCTACGTGGTTGCGCAATCCGGGGAGCGCGCCACGTCGTCCAATTCGGCTCATTTGGGTGTAAGCACGCTTTACGACGACCCGGAGAACGCAGCATCCCCGCTGCTCACGGCAGTAAACACAGCAGCTACTGGGCTACTTCAACGATGATCTCGACTTCCACGGGAGCGTCCAGCGGAAGCTGATTCACACCCACTGCTGAACGAGCGTGCTGGCCGCGTTCACCGAAGACCTCGCCGAAGAGTTCCGAGGCTCCATTGATAACGCCCGGCTGACCAGTGAATCCGGCGGCGGAATTGACGAAGCCGACGACCTTCACGATGCGGGCGACATTGTCTAGGCCAACCTCAGCATCGACTGCGGCCAAAGCGTTAAGAGCGCAGGTGCGGGCGGCCTCCTTGGCCTCCTCAGCAGTGACTTCTGCGCCGACGTGGCCGACGTGGGTGAGCTCGCCGTTAACGAATGGGAGCTGACCGGAGGTGAAAACAAGGTTGCCCGTGCGCGTTGCGGGTACGTAGGCCGCAACTGGCGCGGCAACTGCAGGCAGGGTAAGCCCCAGGCCCTCGAGGGCCTGGGAAGGAGTGCGAGATTCAGAGTTGCTCATTTAAGTTAAGCCTTTCCACGGCGACTGGGGGCCGGGCGAATAAAGCCGGCCAAAGAAAGATGGCAGCCAACCGTGAGTCAGCTGCCAATCGAAAGCACAACCGCCGTTGTTAGTTAGGTGCTAGACACCGAGGTAATTAGTCAGCCTTCGGGCGCTTGAAGTAACCGACGTGGTTTTCGCCGGTCGGGCCGGGGAGAACAGTGACGAGTTCCCAGCCGTCCTCACCAAAGTTGTCCAGGATGGCCTTGGTGTTGTGAATGAGCAGCGGTGCGGTGAAGTATTCCCATTTAGTAGTCATGGAAGCTACTTTATCTGTCCCCCAGCCTCGCGCGCTGGGGGTTTAGTTTTACTTCGATTTAAGTTCGGTTTTTACTTAGCCAGCTTTGCCTTGCGCTGAGCTGCGTACTGCTCAGCGTAGAAGTCGGCCCACGAAGTAATTTCCGGGTGCTCGCGCAGCATTGCGCGGCGCTGACGCTCGGTCAGGCCACCCCAGACGCCGAACTCGACGCGGTTATCCAGAGCGTCGGCACGGCACTGCAGAACCACTGGGCAATGGCGGCAGATAACTGCGGCTTCGCGCTGTGCGGCGCCGCGAACGAACAACTTATCCGGGTCAATATCGCGGCACTTAGCGCGCGGGACCCACTCCTGACGATCGCGGAAGCTCTCTACACCGAGCTCGTAGTCTGGAGTAGTAGCAGTGCGGTTGCGATCGGGAATCGTGGCGGTCATTGTAGCCTCCTCGTGCCTGCGATTTTCGTTATTTCGAAATAGTTTCAACTAAATAGTGCTGAAATTTTGTTGTAAGTCTATTCACACCACCCAAATAATGTCGATTGGGTCACACTGGGAGGGTGGACGTGGCGCAGCTCTAAATACAACAATGCAGGTGGGGCAACTTTTTCCAACAAAAGCACGGGGGTGATTTGTGTCACTATGAAAATCTTTTTCCAGAAACCACCCCACGATGACTTGCCCGGTATTGTAAGGGCGCTCGTAGCGATCCTCCTCCGCTCGCCAGGCGTTTTTCTGGGCTCGCCGGGCATGCCTCTAGGCGGATTTTCGAAAACTCACTTCGGCTCAATCCGCCCTACCTTGTAGTGTGATTGCTGTGAATAAAGGTTCGACGCTGTTCAAGCTCTCCGTTGCCACTGTGTTGGCTGCGTTGATTGTGGCCAGCGCCCTCTTTCCTCTTGTGGGCGGCTCGGCCTACCTCGTCGCGCGCACGGCTGATGAATTCGCGTCGGCGTCGCGGTCGGTGATTTCTAAGGACGCACCGGGGGTCACCACTATTACGGATCGTAATGATCAGCCAATTGCGTGGCTCTATGATCAGCGGCGGTTTAATGTGCCGTCGGAACGCATCTCGCCAGCTATGAAGGATGCGCTGGTCAGCGTGGAGGATAGGCGCTTTTATGAGCACTCTGGTGTGGACTGGAAGGGCACTGCTCGTGCGGCGGTAAAGAACTTCATGTCTCAGTCGGTGCAGGAAGGTGCCTCCACAATCGAGCAGCAGTTGATTAAGAACCACACGCTGCTGGTGGACGCAGAGTCGGAGTCGGAGCGCCGCGCTGCTACTGCCACGGATTATGGTCGCAAGATCCGCGAGATTCGCATCGCGTTGGACCTGGAAGATGAGCTGACGAAAGACGAGATTCTGACTAAGTACCTGAACTTGGTCCCCTTCGGCAATGGCGCTTTCGGTGTGGAAGCTGCAGCTCAGACATACTTCGGCATTCCCGCGTCGGATCTGAATGTCCCGCAGGCCGCTCTGCTCGCGGGCATGGTTCAGCAGTCCTCCGGGCTCGATCCGTATACGAATCCGGAAGGTGCGCATGCACGGCGTAACGACGTGCTTGCGGCTATGGAATCCACGGGGGCAATCGGCCCGCAGGAGGCTCAGGACGCCAAGGCAGCTGATCTCGGCATCCTCCCGGAGCCTCAGCGCCTGCCGCAGGGCTGTATCGCGGCGGGCGATCGCGGTTTCTTCTGTGACTATGTGGTCTCCTACTTGGAGAACCACGGTATTGAGACCGAGAAGCTCAAGCGCGGTGGCTTCCATGTGAAGACCACACTGGACCCGCGTGTGCAGGACAGCGTGCAGGAGTCTCTGCGTCAGCAGGCCTCACCGACTGCGGATGGCGCAGCCGAGGTTATGAGTTTGCTTGAGCCTGGGGATGACTCCAGGAAGTTGCTCGCGATGGCGTCGTCACGCGTATACGGCCTCGATGCGGAACAAATGCAGACCGTGCAGCCGCAGCCATTTACGCCGGTGGGCAATGGCGCGGGCTCGATTTTTAAGATTTTCGCGGCGACGTCGGCGGTGGAAAAGGGGCTGGGTATTGACACCAACTTCCCGGTGCCGCGTCGTTATGAGGCCTCCGGGCTGGGCACCGGTGGCGCAGAGGGCTGCCCGCCGGGCCTGTACTGCGTGGAGAACGTAGGTAGTTTCCCGCCGTCGATGTCGCTGCGTGAGACGCTCGCACGGTCGCCGAATACTCCTTTTATTCAGATTTCGGAGCTGGTCGGCGTCGATGGCGTGATGGACATGGCGGTACGCCTGGGCATGCGCTCATACACGGAGCCGGGCAGTTTTGATGGTGAGTCCTCGGTGGCGGACTATGTCTCGGAGCATAAGCTCGGCTCATTCGTGCTGGGTCCGACGGCGGTGAATAACCTTGAGCTGTCCAATGTCGCTGCCACCCTGGCCAGCAATGGCCGCTGGTGCGAACCCTCTCCGATTGAGTCGATCACGGATTCCAAGGGCAATGCGGTCAAGCTGAATGTGCCACCGTGCGAGCAGGCAGTGGAGCCGGGGGTCGCGCACGCAATTGCTAATGCGCTCAGCAATGACGCCACCGATGGCACCGCGAAGGATGCCGCGAAAGAGCTGAATTGGGACGGCCCAGTCGCGGCTAAGACCGGTACCACCGAGTCGAACCAGTCCGCGGCATTCCTGGGCTTCACCGGTGGTCTGGCCGGATCGGTGTACGCCTACAACGACACCCCGACTGTCACGGAGCTGTGCACGTCACCGCTGCGGCAGTGCCCGAGCGGCAACCTCTTTGGTGGTCGTGAGCCCGCGCGCACATGGTTCGGCGCAGTCGGCCCAATTATCGAGGACTACGGCGGAAAGAACCTCCCCCCATTGGATTCGGACTACGGCCTGGGCACCTCTATCACCCAAATGCCGAATGTGGTGGGCATGCAGAAGGCCGAGGCTCGGGAGACCCTTAAGAAGGCTGGCTACAAGGTAGAGGAACGCACAGTGTCCCGCACGGGTGAGTCGCGCGGAATAGTGGTCGGGCTGGATCAGCCGCCACTACTTCTTAAGGGTGGCACCGTCACCATTCGCGTAGCCGATGGCACCCGTCGTCCGACCCCGCCACCAGCGCCGTCGCCGCGACCGGAGTCGACGACGCCCCGGCCGGATCCGCTACCGCAGTTCCCTCGCCCGAACACTCCACCGGCGCCGAGCTTGCGGGATCTGATTCCGCTGCTGCCGTTCTAGTTCACCCTAGAAGGCAGCTCCAACGCTTATCGCCGAAAAAGGAAACGGCGAAAGGTCGCGCTAGCCCTGCAGGGCAGCCTTAACGGCCTCGGAAAGCCGCTTGCCATCGACCTGGCCAGCGGCCTTTTCCTTAGCCACCTTCATAACCTGGCCCATGATCTTCATGCTCGGCGCGTCATCGCCAGCAACCTCGGCCACAGATTCCGCGACGAGGTTCTTCACGGCGTCGTCGTCAAGCTGTTCCGGCTGGTAGCGGGCGAAAACCTCTGCTTCGGCGAGTTCGGCGTCGGCAAGTTCCTGACGGCCGTTCTGGGCGTACATCTCAGCGGACTCGCGACGCTTCTTGACCTCCCGCTCAATCACACGCAGCACCTCGTCATCGGTGAGCTCGTGCTTGGAGCCGGAAACCTCCTCGGTCTGGATGGCGGCCTTCAGCATGCGCAGCGCCGCAACGGTTTCCTTGTCGCGGGCCTTCATCGCGGCGGTCATATCGGAGACAATTGTGTTCTTCAGTTCACTCATACGCCCTAGATTACCGCTGTAGTTGATAGTGTCTCTGTCATGACATCGCGCGCTTTTTCCAACCGAATTCTGCGGTCTGCCGCAGCTATCGCCACGCTTGGCTTGACGACGTTCATCTACGCGAACCAAATCGAATTGCGCGCATTTAAACTCCACCGTGTGCAAGTTCCCGTGCTGGCACCCGGCACGCTCGCCCGGGCGGGAAAGCGCGAGGGTGAGCCTTTCCGGATTCTGCATGTCTCCGACTTCCACATGCTCCCCGACCAGAAGCTGAAGCAGAAGTGGGTTGCCAGCCTCGATGCTCTGAACCCTGACCTGATGATTAATACCGGCGACAACCTGGGCAGCGACAAGGCCGTTCCCAGTGTCCTCGCAGCGCTCGGCCCCCTACTGAACCGTCCGGGCGCCTTCGTGTTCGGTACGAATGACTACTTCGCGCCACGGCCTGTCAATCCGCTGAAGTACCTGACAGGCAAGAAGCGCAAGCCCTCACGCGTCGAACTGCCGTGGCGCGGCATGCGCGCTGCGTTTATCGAGCACGGCTGGCAGGATGCCACCCATGCCCGGCTGGAGTTTGTGGCGGGTGGCGTGAAGGTGGCGCTGTCCGGTGTGGATGACCCTCATCACGAGTTGGAGGATTATTCGCAGATCGCCGGTGCCCCGAACGCGGATGCCGACATCGCTATCGGCCTGTCGCACTCGCCGGAGCCCCACGTGTTGGATGCTTTTGCGGAAGATGGCTACGACCTGGTGCTTTCTGGTCATACCCACGGTGGCCAGGTGTGCCTGCCCGGCGGGAAGGCCATTGTGACCAACTGCGGTATCGACCGCTCGCGGGCCTCGGGGTTGTCGCGCTGGACCGAGAAGACATGGCTGCATGTCTCCAATGGCCTTGGCACTTCCCCTTACGCTCCGGTGCGCTTGTTCTGCCGCCCATCCGCGACCTTGATTGAGGTTGTGGAGCGGGATTCGTAGTTCGTAGTCCGTCGGGGTGCAGTTCGTAGTTTGTAAGGGCGCGGCGGAGACCGCGGCTTGTTCCCACAGCCCGTTAAGCAGGCGTTTTGCATTCTGACTCAGCGTCGGGCTAAAGTAAGTCCTCGCAAGCACAGCACTGAGACGTATGTTCCCAGTTCGTGTCTGCGGCCTCGGGGTATGGCGCAGCTTGGTAGCGCGCTTCGTTCGGGACGAAGAGGCCGTGGGTTCAAATCCCGCTACCCCGACCATTTAGAAACCCTCTCTCACCTGGAGTTATCCGGGCGAGGGAGGGTTTCGTCGTTGGCTGCTGAACCCTACTTTTTGCCGCGGTTCAGGGTTGATAGCCAAAGAGTGCGTCCAGTTCTCAAGGTAGCGACTAGTCAGGCCCCAACTGCGGCAGCACCACAGCCCGGAGTTACGTGGCAAAACTGTCAACCCGAAAACTCCGGGGCTGCAAATGTGAAACTGTGTGAGTTTATGACACTTTCAAGCCATTTTTCGGGCCATTTTTGTCATAAACCTAGTCAGTAACTCGGATCAATCCAACGTCACCAGACATAAACGCAGTCAGTAACTCCCACCGACGCCCCGTTCATCACTCGTTCCTATGTATTTTCACTACTGGATCCACAGAGCCTTTCCCCGCTCCCCCAAATGCCCCTTTCACCCCGCGTGGAGCAATTTCGTGGCTGTTAGTCTGTAGAAGTACGAACCTTTTTAACAGCAATGTGAAAGTAGCCCCCAAGTGACGCACCTGGCAACAGCTCTGGCATCAGCCAGCTCCTTTACAGCCAGTCCGCCGTCGGCGACCGCACCACCAGACCAGACATTGGCTTCTGAGTTTGCGTCCGGCGGCGTATCGGCAACATTGAATTCTTTAGATTCCGTTCTTTCTGCCCCGGCAACGATTACCGCCCAAGCAAGCAGCTCCGCAGAGCACGCAACAACGCTCGCAGCTCAAGCAGCTCAAGCAGTCCAAGCCACCCAAGCAGCCCAAACCTCCGCCGACAGCCTGACCCTCCTTTCGGTCCCGCTGTTGGTCGCGGTTGCCCTGGCGCTGACCCCGCTGTTTGTGAAGCTTCTTGGTCGTCACGCAGGCTGGCCCATCGTCGCGTTTTTTCTCGCGTCGGTGGTCCAGCTTTCGCGTGTAACGGGCGATATTCTCGACGGCACCACCTTCACCTGGTCCCGTGTCTGGTCCCCGGAGCTGAACGCGGCGTTTGCGCTGAAGCTCGATCCGCTCTCCATGGTGTTCAGTTTCTTGGCGCTGTTGGTGGGCTCGATAGTCTTCATCTACTCCACCGCGTATCTGCCGCCTAAGAAATCCGCGATGAGCTTCTACGTTCTAATGACGGCGTTCATGCTGGCGGTTTTGCTCCTCGTGCTTGCCGACGACATCATGCTCCTCTTCATTGGGTGGGAGCTGGTCTCGATGGCATCGTTCCTGCTCATTGCAAGGTCGGGCTCGTCGGGCGAGTTGGGCTCGTTGCGCACACTACTGCTGACCTTCACCGGTGGCCTGCTGCTTCTAGCCGCTCTCGGCGGTGCTGTGTGGCTGACCGGTTCCACGAATCTCACCGAGGTTTTGGCTTCGCCTGAGTGGGAGGCCAACCCGACAGCGCGCAGCCTCATTGCCGCGCTGGTGGCCCTGGGCGCTTTCACGAAGGCAGCTCAGTTCCCCTTCCACGCCTGGCTTCCAGAGGCCATGGCGGCGGCAACTCCCGTCTCGGCTTTCTTGCACGCTGCGGCCGTCGTCAAGGCAGGCGTTTACCTGCTGATGCGTTTTTCCACGGTCTTCGCGGACGTGCGCGTGTGGCAGTTGCTGCTGATCGTCATGGGTATGTGGACGGCTGTTGCCACGGCCTACTTTGCGCTGCAGCAGACTGACCTGAAGAAGCTGATTGCGTACTCGACGGTCTCGCAGTTGGGTTGGATTGTCGCCACGATTGGTGTGGGCACGAAGTTCGCCATTATGGCTGCGGTTGTGCACACCATTGCGCACGCGATGTTTAAGTCTTCGCTGTTCATGATGGCTGGTGTGGTTGATCATCAGGCGGGCACGCGCGACATTCGTCGCTTGGGTCCGCTGTGGAAGCAGATGCCGTGGAGCTTTGGCTCGATGATTTTCGGTGCGGCATCGATGGCGGCAATTCCGCCGTTCTTCGGCTTCATGTCGAAGGAGGGCATGCTCACCGCATTCGAGGGCGCACCTTTGACCAACACCGGTGTCGTCATCCTGCTGACAGTGGCGGCAATTGGTGCGATTGGTACTTTCGCGTACTCGGCACGCTTGGTGTTCGGTGCGTTCGTGGATGGTCCGCGCAACGTTGACCACATCAATGAGGCCCCGATTTCGCTGTGGCTTCCGGCCGCCATCCCTGGCGTGCTGAGCCTGCCTGCAGCCTTTGCTGCCGGCGCTATTTTGAACCGTCCGTTGGACCGCGTGGCGGATACGGTCGGTCAGCTTCCGGCTGGCACGACTCAGGAATCGCACTTGAGCCTGTGGCACGGCGTAAACGTGCCGCTGATTATCTCCGTGATTGTGCTGGCTGTCGGCGTGGGCTTCATCTTCACTCGCGCCCGCATAGGCGCCGTCATGGCAGACCGCAAGCTCTTCCCGTTCACCGGCGTGGAGGCAATCAATGCGTCGTTGAGCGTCTCGCAGCGTGTGGGGCGCGCGATGGGCAAGGTGGCGCGTTCGCATCAGCCATCGCGTCACCTGTTGCCGCTGCTTGGTTTGCTCGCGGTGTACGCCCTGGTTATTGCAATCGCTCCGGGTGTCGGGGGCGCTCCGGTGCTGCCGAAGATCGACGGCATCAATCACCTGACCGATCTGATTCCGCTGGTTGTTGTCGTGATTGGCGTGTGGGCCACGCTTCGGGCGAAGAACCGTTTGCAGGCGGCTGTGCTGCTCGGCGTCACCGGTGTTGGTGTCACGCTGCAGATTCTCCTGCTGGGCGCACCGGATGTGGCATTGACGCAGTTCATGGTGGAAATCCTGACTGTCGTGCTGATGATGCTGGTGCTGCGCTTCCAGCCGCGTGCGTTCTCTGAGACCTCGAAGAACCGCCGTGCCTCGGCGGCGGTTGTGGCAGTTGCCGTGGGCTTGGCTACGTTCGGCGCGGTGTGGTTCCTCACTGGCCGTCGTCAGATGCCTGAGGTCGCGCAGTGGTACATCGATAACACTGAGAAGGTCACGGGCGAGACCAACATTGTCAACGTGATCCTGGTTGAGTTCCGTGCTTTCGATACCATGGGTGAGCTGGCGGTTCTCGGTATGGCGGGTGTCGCGATGGCGGCGGTTGTCACGTCTATGCCTCGCTTCCCGCACCTGCTCGATCAGCCTTCCCCGCTTGCGGAGCCCGCTCTGAACTCCATCATGATGCGTTGGCTGGTCCGCTGGTTGGCTCCGCTTCTGTTCGCCCTGTCCGCTGTGGTTCTCTACCGCGGCGGTACCGCTCCGGGTGGCGGCTTCAACGCGGCGCTGATTGGTGCCGCTGCCGTCATGCTGATTTACCTGTCCAAGGAACGCGACGAGCTGGTCTTCGGCAAGAAGACCCCAGTGGCGCTCAGCGCTGCGGGTGTCATCACGGCAATCGTCACGGGCTTCATCGGTTTCGCCAAGGGGTCGTTCTTGGCACCGCTGTACGGCGAGTTCCTGGGCCAGCACCTCACCACGGCATTGCTTTTCGACGTCGGCGTGTACCTGGCCGTCATCGGCATTGTGGCAACCGCGCTGAATCTCCTGGGCGGCCCGAACCGTCCTGGTATGACTGGGTCGGACGATGTGCTGCAGGATCTCTACTCAGACCGCTCGAGCTTGCGGGTGCCGCCGGAGATGGGCGTGTTCGCCTCAGAAACGGAGAGCACCTCCGCCCCCGCCCCAGCTCATGCCACCGTTGAGGAGGCCAAGAAGTGATTATCGCCATCATGGCTGCCGTCCTCGCAGGCGGTGGCACGTATCTGGTGCTACAGCGCGGCATGCTACGCACCATTATCGGTATGACTCTGATTTCGCATGCCGCCAACCTGATTATTTTGTCCACGGGCGTCGGTGCCTGGCGCGGCGAGCCGCTGCTGGGCAACGAAGCCACTGCGGGCGCTGGCGCTGCCGAGCAGATGGCTGACCCGTTGCCGCAGGCATTCGTGCTGACGGCCATCGTGATCACCATGGCTGTGACCGCCTTCATGCTGGCACTGGCTGGTTTGGGCCGCGATGACGACACTCGTATCCATGAGGACCGCGAGGCTATGCGGCAGCTGTCGACGGCTGGTCGTCGTGCGGGTAAGAATGTTCCGGCGGACTCGGACTCCACGGTCACCGGTACCCCAGGGGTCTCTTCGGCTCCGAACAAGTTCCCGCGCGAGACTCCTTTCGGCGGTGACGAGAAATGGTAGAAGCCTCTGCAATGACCTCTGCAATGTCTCCTTCAACTCTGTCTTCACTACTGCCACTGTTTGCGGCACTGCCGCTGATTTTGTCGGCAGTCACAGCCATCCTGCCGAAGCTGTGGATGCGAGCGACGATGGGCATCGCCGTTCCGGCCCTATCGTCGCTGGCTGCGTTTTGGGTGATGTTCTACGTCACTGAAAACGGCCCGGTCGGCCATGGTGTGGGTGCGTTCCCCGGTGGTATCTCGATTCCTTTCTTGGCGGACACGTTCTCCATGCTGATGCTGGGCGTGGCCGCAGCTGTGGTCGCCATCGGTAACTGGTTCGCCCACGTCGCGGGCGAAAACACTTCGCGGTTCTTCCCCTCCCTGACGCTGATGATGTTGTCCGGTATGTCGGGTGCTTTCCTGACTGCCGATTTGTTCAACTTCTTCGTGTTCATGGAGGTCATGCTGCTGCCGTCCTATGGCCTGATCGCGGTCACCGGTACCTGGCACCGCCTGGCTGCTGGTCGTAACTTCGTGCTGGTCAACCTCTTGACCTCCACGGTGCTGCTGATTGGCGTCGCGCTGATCTACGGCTCGGCGGGCAATGTGAACATCGCAATGCTGGCCGACATGGCCAGCGAGGGCGGCCCTGGCGGCACGGGTGTGGTCGCGCTGGGCATTGTCATCATCGCACTATGTGTGAAGGCTGGTTTGGTTCCGGCGCACACTTGGTTGCCGAGGACGTACCCGTCGACAAGCCCTGCGGTGATGGCGCTGTTCTCTGCGGTGCATACGAAGGTTGCTGTGTACATGCTGTTCCGCATCTACGTCGTGATTGTGGGCATGAACCCCTCCTGGCACTGGCCGATCATTATCATCATGGCAATCTCGATGCTGGTCGGCGCGTTTGCTGGCCTCGCTGAGAACACCATGCGTGAAGTGCTCGCCTACCAGATGGTCACGGGTATGCCGTTCATTCTGATTGTGCTGGCGTTCACGGATGCTAACGACGGCCAGGGCGCCAAGGCGGCACTGGCTGCGGGTATTTTCTACGCAATCCACCACATGGTGACTGTCGGTGCCCTCATTCTGGGCTCCGGTGCGGTGGAAGAGACCTACGGTACGGGTACGCTGTCCAGGCTTTCGGGGCTTGCTCGCCGCGACCAAGCAGTCGCTTGGGTGATGGCGGCGATGAGCTTCTCCATTGTTGGTTTCCCACCATTTTCCGGTGTGTGGGGCAAGGTGGGCATTGTCTTCGCCTCTGCTGCTACTGGCGATTCCCGTTCGATTGTTGCAATCACCGCAATCATCGTGGCCTCGCTGGGCTCGCTGCTGGCCATGATTCGGCTGTGGCGCGCGGTCTTCTGGGGCCGCCCCATGCAGGGCGTGGACGATTCCGTTCGCGTTCCGGGCGCGCTGGTTGCGCCGTCCGCCATGCTGGCAATTGTTTCTGTGGCGATGTTCGTCGCGGTCGGTGCCGTCACTTGGGCAACTACCGGTGCGGCTGATGCGCTGCTGAATATTGATGGCTACCGCGAGGCGACTCTCGGCGGAGTTGAAAACGCCATCGGAGGTATTTACTGATGAAGTTTCTGCATGTTATCCGCTATTCCCTCTGGCTGGTCTGGCAGGTTGTTGTGGCTGCGACGGACGTGGTGCTCGATACTCTGCGCCCGAACCAGAAGCAGCAGCCGGTGCTCATTGGACTGCCGCTGCGTGTGAAGTCTGACCTTGAGGTCACTCTCTTTGCCGAGTCCATCACCATGACCCCGGGCACGCTGGTCTGTGGTGCCCGTGAGACCGATGCGGGGCGGTTGTTCATCATCCACGCAATCTTCGGTGCCGACCTGGACTCACTGTACGACTCCCTCTACGACATGGAGGAGCACCTCGTTCCCAGCCTCCGCGATGTCCCCCGCCCGAAGGCGTTCGTCTTCGAGGAATACAACGCAGACCAGTTCATTGACCCGGATGCCGTCGTCGGCGTTGCCGCTGAGGTCGACCATGGTCTGCCGCTGCCGGATGGCATTGCTTCCAAAGGCGAAGACAAAGGAGCACGCTCATGAATGACGCATTGATTGATCCCACCGCAGTACAGGTAATCAGCGGCATTGGCATTGCTCTGTGTTCAGTCGCGCTGCTTGTGGGCGTGGTGCTGATCTTCCGGGTCAAGGGCAATGTCTCACGCGCAGTGCTTTCCGACACCGCCTTCTACCCCATGGTGGGAGTGTTCCTCACAACTGCCATGCTGCGAACTACGGCCATTACTTTCGATATTGCAATGCTAGCGGGCTTGCTTGGCATTTTGTCGACCGTGGGCCTGGCCCGAGTTATTTCCCGTGGCCGCCGCTAAGACCGATTAAGGACGAATCGCAATATGAGTATCGCTTCAATCCTTGTAACTATCTTGTTTGCCGTGCTGGTCATTGGCGGATCTTTGTACCTGCTTCTGGCGGGTGTGGCCATGTGGCGCTCTAAAGATGCATTGAGCCGGTTAAACCAGCTTTCCGCCGGAATCATGGTGGGCATCCCCGCGCTGGTGATTGCCAACTTGGTCCTAGAGGCCGACCAGGGCGATCTGACGTGGGGCAAAACCCTCACGGCCATTCTGGCCATTGTCGCTGTTCTGGTCGTCGCTACCGTCGCCTCCGAAGTACTTGGACGCGCGGTCCTGGGTGCCCGTGACGGCTCCGCTGAGGACTACGTCCCGGAGCGGTAGCTAGCGGCGCGGAAAACGTCCTGAACACACCGTTAGCGGCCAGTTTCACAGCGACCCCTCAGCGCGCTCCGACACCCCCTTTAGGCCACCCGGCCTACCCAAAAGGGGGTATATTTCCCCACACTTTTAGCCTCCCACAATGTGATGTACATCTCATAGACTATGACCCGCTCGTTAACTCCGTTTATGCCCCTAAATTGAGTGGCAGTTTTTGCCATTTACTAAAGTTTGGCTACCTTTACTTAGGGAACCCTTAATCATCATTTTTGATGAATTTGCCGTTTGCCTGCACCTTTGTGACACCAAGAACAAAACAATCAATGCAATTCCGGTAAATTTTAAGAAAACAACACTCTTGTCATCCGATATTCAGGCAGATACCGGAGTCGTCACAGACACCACCAAACCGCCCTCTTTCCAATATTTTTAGGCGAATTTGAGCGAGATTCAAGGGACACAACCGACCAGAAGCGGGCCGAAGCACTTATTTTTTCATTGCAGCCCCTTGCCCCATCGGTTAACTTAATTTCTGTGAGTCAGCCAAGAGCGACTCAAAATCTTTACCCCCGAGAACCTAAGGATTTTCTCATGTCCTGCTCCGCAGAAGATATCGCAACCATCCTCGAAGCCCTTCCGGCCGTCACCGTTGAGAGCCCGCTGCCGGCTTTCGAGCAGCTGGCTGGCAACGACGTCAACTTCGCTAACGTCGGTGGCGACCTGAACCTGCCGTTCGGTAACGACTTCCTGGACATCTCCGTCACCGACGACCACTCCACCCACGACTCCCACGACGTCGAGGTTTCCGACTTCCTGAACCCGGAGACCACCGTCGACAAGTCCAAGGACTTCGACTTCCTGAACCCGAGCATCACTGGCGTTGGCGCCGAATAAGCTCCCGGGCTTCATGGCAGGACAATAGCTCCGCCAATCCTTGACACAATAAACCGCCAGTCTCAAAAAAGACTGCGGTTTATTGTTCAGTTAAAACCGATATTTTTCATTTCGTTACTGTCTAAAAGGAACACCAAAAATGGACGTCACTCCTATCGTTGAGGTTCTGGAAGCAATGCCTTCCGGCCCGACCGTCAACGTCACCTTCGAGATTAACCCGACCATCGATGGTGATCTGACCCTCCTGGAAACCGGTGACTGGAACGCTCCGTTCGGCCGCGACTTCATGGACATCAACATCACGAACGATCAGTCCACCACGCATGACAACTCCACCCATGTCTCCGGCGTTGAGGCTGATAGTGTCTCCGACGCTGCCGAACAGGGTCGAGAGGTGTCCGAGTCCGCCGAAGAGGCTGACGAGGCTGCAGCTGCTCCGAAGTCGATTTTCAACGGCTCCCCGAGCATGCCGGGCATCGGTGCCTAAAACAGCTCACACTTAGGGTTGTTCCTTAGCCGCCCAAACCGGGCCGGCGTGCAGGCAACCACAAAGCCGTGGCTGTCATGCACAGACAGAAGTTTTAAATAAAGCGTTAGCCCTGCAGATGGTCAAACCATCTGCAGGGCTAACGCTTTTCTATTTACTTTGACCTACCGCGTGACTGTGCAGCTCTACTCTGCGGTTTTACTGCACAGCCCTACGCGGTTGCTTTACTTCGTTGCCTTGAAGCGCTTTTCCACCTCGGCACCGAGCCAAGAATCAACGTTGGTCCAGTACTGGTAGACACGCTGCTCCACCTCTGGGGAAACACCCTGCATGGCACCGACGATGTTGTCCGCCAAGCGATCACGCTCGGCATCGTCCATCACGTTGCGAACAAGGTCGCCCGGCTGCGAGAAGTCATCATCCTCAGGGTGCTGCACGTAGGCGCCAGCGTAGAACTCTTCGCCCACGCTCTCCCACTGACCAAAGGCACCAGCATCGACCTGGCCGGCGTGACCAGAGCGCACTGGGCAACCAGCAGCTTTAGCTGCAGCCGCGGTATCGGCCTCCGGACCGCGAGCAGTGGCGTTGGAGCCGTGAACCGGCAACTTCGGATCCGAGTAGTAGTACGTGGCCGCACCATCCTGCGAGAAGGAATTCACTGGGCAGCGAGACTGGTTCACCGGCAGCTGATCGCTGTTGACGCCAAGGCGGTAGCGGTGCGCATCAGCGTAGGAGAACACACGTGCCAGCAGCATCTTGTCCGGCGAGAAGCCGACACCCGGGACCGTATTCGACGGTGCGAAAGCGGCCTGCTCAACCTCAGCAAAGAAGTTGCCCGGATTGCGGTTCAGGGTGAAGTGGCCGACCGGAATCAGCGGGTAGTCCTTCTGGGACCAGGTCTTGGTTAGGTCGAACGGGTTCACCTTGTAGCTGGCGGCCTCGTCGTAAGGCATGATCTGCACCTTGACGTCCCAGGTTGGGTAGTCGCCGCGCCCAATCGCCTCGAAGAGATCCTGGCGAGCGTGGTCGGCGTTTTCACCAACTAGCTCGGCGGCTTCATCATCCGTCAGGAACTCCCAGCCCTGGCGAGTCTTAAAGTGGTACTTAACCCAAAAACGCTCGCCTTCAGCGTTAATCCACTGATAGGTGTGGGAACCGAAGCCATCCATATGACGGAAGTCCTTCGGAATACCGCGGTCACCCATCAAGTAAGTGACCTGGTGAGCGGACTCCGGAGAGGCAGTCCAGAAATCCCACTGCATATTGGCGTCGCGCAAACCTGTGTCCGGCAGGCGCTTCTGAGAGTGGATGAAGTCCGGGAACTTAATGCCATCGCGGATGAAGAACACTGGCGTGTTGTTGCCCACGATATCGAGGTTGCCCTCTTCGGTGTAGAACTTCAGTGCAAAGCCGCGCACGTCACGCCAGCCATCCGGGGAGCCCTGCTCACCTGCGACAGTAGAGAATCGCGCCAGCATCGGCGTGACCGTGTTCGGCTGGAATACTGCAGCCTTGGTGTACTTGGAGACATCCTCGGTGATGGTCAGTTCACCGAAAGCACCTGCACCCTTAGCGTGAACAACGCGCTCCGGAATGCGCTCGCGGTTGAAGTGCGCGAGCTTTTCCAGCAGGTGGATGTCGTGGAGGTTAATACCTCCCTGCGGGCCATTGGTTAGCGAGTGCTGCTCTGTAGGAACCGGCGCACCGTTGAGGCGAGTGGTCGGACCATTGGAACCTTCATAGAGATTGGACATGGGGATTTCCTCCTAAAGACAGGGGCTAGATGGCAGTCACAACATGCCCTGACGTTTTCCACCCTACACGAAGTTTCATATTTTTCCTATTAGTCACTGGAGATTGATATGTGGACTTAATTATTAGTCCGATTAGGTTCGCCGTATCAGCCGCAAACACTCGCCCCAAAAAAGGCAGATTTTCCTCCACAAAAACCACACGCAATGACCGTCGAAAAGCACTTACTGCGCTTTCAAGCAATACCTATCAGCAGTGAATAAAAGGTATAGCCAGCACTACCACTGTCCGCAGGCGTTGAGGGTAGGATTTCTCGCGTACCACGCTGTCAATTTGGATTCTGATCGGATACTTCTGCAGACATGAAAAAACAAGGGAGGGGCGCAAAAGCGCTCACAATCTTCAAGTACACGCTGGCGTTGCTGGCGACCATTGCGCTTCTCAAGATCGCATTCTTCCCCGCTAACGACGAGGACTTTGCGCAAGCAACCGGTGATTTCTCCCAACCCACCACGGAGCTATCCCCTCAGCGGATCAATAACACGCAGAAGCTGTCTGCCACCATCGTCCCGGACGAGCCCACCGTGATCCGCGCCAACGCTTCCGGTGAAATCACTGACGCCTATGTCAACAGCGGCGGCAACGCCGTAGAGGGGCAAAACCTGCTTCAGGTGAAGAAGACCTCGGTATCTGAGACTGCCAGCACCTCCGGCGGCGCGGATTCCGATGAAGAAAACGCCGCAGCCGCCGCACCCGAAACTACCGTGACTTGGGGAAACATCACCGCTAAGGCTTCTGGCACTGTGCAGTGGGATATCGTCATCGGCCAGACGGTTGAGATCGGCCAGGAGATTGGCACGATTTCGCCGAACAGCTTCCACGCCGTAGCACCTATTAAGCCGAGCCAGCTGTACACGCTGGGAGACTCGATTAACAATGGCCGCCTCGCCATCAACGATGGCCCGGCACCGTTTTTGTGTGATTCGGTGAAGACTGTCACTGGAAGTAGCGCGGGCTCGCAGAACACTGGCGCCGGAGATGGTGCTGGCATGGGCGCCGCCGCTGCTGGAAATTCCTCGGGCGGCCCACAGCTGCGCTGTGACATTCCCGCAGATCAGACCGTCTACGAAGGTGTTCCTGCCACGCTGATTCTTGGCAGCGGCACCACCTCGGAGGTCCCGGCACTGCCGGTGACCGCGGTGGAGGGACGCTTCCGCGAAGGTGTCGTCTACGCTCCGGCTAAGGATGGCGGCAAGCCCACCAAAATCAAGGTTGAGCTCGGCGCCAACGATGGCACTTTCATTGAGATCAAGCGCGGCCTGAAGGAAGGCCAGCAGGTTTTGGAGTACGTGCCGTCCTACAAGGATGAGTCCGCCGGCGACGGCACTGGCACCGGCGCTGGTGATGGCAGTGACACTGGCTTCGATGAGTCCGGCGATGACGCTGGCTCTGAAAAGTAGGCCCGCGCCATGCTTAGTTTGACCGCAGTCACTCGAACAGTGACGCTGCCCAACGGCGAGGAGCTGCCTATTTTGAAAGGCATCGACCTCGAAGTGCCACGTGGTGAGCACCTCAGCATTGTCGGCCAGTCCGGTTCGGGTAAGTCAACGCTGCTGAACATCATTGGCATGCTCGATTTGCCGGATTCTGGCACGTACACGTTCAACGGCACCGATATTTCCACCTTGTCAGACAGGAAACGCGCTGCGCTCCGGGGCGATAATTTGGGATTCGTCTTCCAGCAGTTCAACCTCTTCCCTTCCCGCACCACGCTGGAAAACGTTGAGGTTCCGCTGATGTACGACCGGGGCGAGAAGTTCTGGAATCGCACCGAGCTCGCCGCCGCGATGCTGGAGCGCGTCGGTCTGGGCGATCGTCTAGAGGCCACGCCCTCGCAGCTTTCCGGTGGTGAACAGCAGCGTGTGGCGATTGCCCGTGCGCTCGTGCGCCAACCGCAGCTCATTCTTGCCGATGAGCCCACTGGTGCGCTCGATGTCGACACCGGCAAGATCGTCATGGATCTGCTCGAAGAAGTCGCCACGGAAAACAATGCTGCGCTGATTGTGATTACGCACGATTTAGAGGTCGCCGAGCGCGGCGATCGGGCACTTGAGCTTCGCGACGGTCAGTTGCACGCCGACTCCGTCCTGCTATCTGCCGCCAACGCTATGCACGGCTTCGAGGAGGTTGCTGATGACGACGAATAAAGAAACAGAATCGAAGTCACGGCCTTCCTTCCTCTATGCAGCAACGCCTTATCTCGGCGCTCTGCTGGAAGCGTGGCATGAGCTGCGCATTAACCGTGGCCGCATCATGCTGTCGCTGGTCAGTGTGGCCGCCGCAGTGTGGGCGATGACCACAGTCATTGCGCTTGGCAATATTCTCACCAGTTCCCAGGATGCGGTAACCGCACAGAGCACGGGCATCGCCGGCACGGTCACGTTGACTGCCGGAGCGGGTAGTTCCGGTTCTGAGGATGGCGGCGACTTCGGCGACGGCGGCTTCAGCAGTGACAGCAGCGCCGGCACGATGGCCGATAGCTTCGGCGACTTCGGCGGTGGAGGCATCGGCGGAAACGGACCGGACGATTTGAGCGTCATCAATCCGGACGGGTCCATCAACGACGCTTTTTCCACTGCCACGCATCGCCTGGTAGAGACCACCCATGCCAACTTGTGGTCGCGTGTTCGCATGCAGCCAGCCACACCTGAGCACAATATGGATGACTGCGCACCGGATGATTACGAGTGTTTTTCGCCAGGCACCCCCGAGCTGATCGCCGCTGACCCGGGCTGGTTCGATATCTACGCCCGCACCATCGTGCAGGGACGTCGCCTTGAAGATGCCGATGGCCAGCGCTTGATGAACCCCGTGGTGGTCAACGACCAGTTCTACGAGAGCCTGGGAAACCCAGCGCTAGCCGACCACCCAACCTTCACCTTGAAGGAAACCGGCAACACCACTTTCACCGTGGTGGGAGTGTATAAGTCCCTCGGATCGTGGGACGCCCCGAGCATTGTCACGCACTACGATTCCTTCCTCAATGCCGGCTACGAGGGTCCGGTGGGTGAGCCGCAACTTCTCGTCGCAACGCCTGAGGAGTCCGCGAAGGAGAACCAGAAGGCGCTGCACAACATTTTCCAGGCGGAGCTCGGCCCCAGCTGGAAGGTGAATACCTCCCTGTCGGAGAAGGACACGGAGATTTCCCAGGAGATGAATAACACCATCACTACGGCGCTGGGCATTATCGGTGGCATCGTGATCGCGCTTGGCGCGTTGGGCCTGGTCACGGTCTCGATTGTCACCATCGGCCACCGTGTCCGTGAGATTGGTATTCGTCGCGCAATGGGCGCGTCGGCAGGCCGGATTTTTATCTCTGTGTTCTTGGAGTCGATTGTCGCCACGACGGTGGCGGGCGTGGTTGGCGTGATTGCCTCGATCATCACGGTCAAGCAGCTGCCGCTGGATAAGATGCTGGCGTTGCCGCTGGAGACGGGCGCCGTGGCCTACCCCGTCACGGCCGCTGTAATCGGCGTGTTGGTCGCGACGTTCGTGGGCGCGCTGGCGGGTATTATCCCGGCCACCATCGCAGTCCGCGTCAAGCCCATCGACGCCATCCGCTTCTAACACTTCAGCCCCCTAGTTCGCCTGGCTGCGTTGCTGCCTGCTTTTTGCAGGTGAGGCCACGTGCAGCCAGGCGAATTATCTTTAGGTTTTAAGTTGCTAAGCTATTGCCATGACTCCCGCACGCCTCGTCTCTAATGACGAATACATCACGCAGCTGGCGCTGAAAGCCGGTCGCGGTGATCAGGCTGCGCTGACGGAGTTTGTGCGGCTGACGCAGAAGGACGTGTGGCGTCTGCTCGCACATCTGGGTGGCGTTGATGCTGCGGATGATTTAACGCAGGAGACGTATCTGCGTGTCATGGGGGCGCTTCCCCGCTTTGCGGCGCGTTCTTCTGCCCGCACTTGGCTGTTGTCGCTGGCCCGGCGCGTGTGGGTGGATTCGGTCCGTCATGATTCGGCGCGTCCGAAGAAGTCTGCGGTGGAAGTGGAAAATGCTGCCGAGCAGTTTACGACCGGCGAGTCGTGGTCAGAGCTCGCTGACGCTCGCGTGCTGCTGGAGCAGCTGCCGGAGGAACGCCGCGAGGCACTCATTCTGACGCAGGTGCTGGGTTACTCCTACGCGGAGGCCGCGGAAATCGCAGGTTGTCGTGTGGGCACTATTCGCTCCCGTGTCGCCCGTGCGCGCCGCGATTTGGTTGCTGCGCTTGACGACGGCGACAGTGCCATCGGCGACTCTGCAGCTGTTTAGCCCCCGCTCCGGCCAGGGGACGTAGCCAGCCGTTGTAGGTTGTGGCCTCTCGAAGCTGACTAACGGTCCAGTTCGATTTTGTAGGTCGAGGCGATATCCGCATGGCCGAGGGCATCACGCATTTCACGCTCCGCGTTTTTCAGGGCAGCTACAACGGCGGGGAGGCTCGCCTGCGGTGGCATTGCCACAGTCACTTCCAAGGTGGGTATTCCATTATCCCGGTAGACCCGTGAATCCGCCTGGTTGATGTGGGCGTTGCGCTCTAGATCGGTGCACACCGCATCGGCAACATCGGCGACCGGCAGCGAAATCTCTCCTAACTTTTCCTGTGATTCCGATGCGGCGACCGTGCTGAACCGGTGCGATCGCAGATTAGCGACCACCAGGCTGCAGCCGACCACCGCTAGAATCGCTGTGATTACACCGAGGACGGGAACATACCAGCTTTGCTCAGGTAGTTTTCCCCAGGATTCCATCCGCCCGGTGTCATGAAGCCACTGTGCAGGAGCGACATCGAGGTAGCTAGCAATCGCCCATGTTGCTACCAGTAGTAACAGCGCTGAGAAGAGGAACAACACAATTCGGTCGAATACGCTTACTGATGTTTTCACTTGTCATCACCTTCGTATCCGCCGTGAGTTCCGGAAGCAAGTGCCGTGCCATTCTGGATTTCTTGGTAGTCAGACTTATGCATCCACACTGGCAGGTTGCCATCGTCATCGACGCGTACATACCGGCGCGGGGCGGGAAGAAACACCGCGATGAGCTGTACCAGCCCATAGATTGCAGCGAGGATTCCGACGAGGAGCAACACCCATGACGCGGCTGAGCCCTGTGGGTTGCTGAACCAGTCGAATACCGGTTGTAACCATGAGGTGTCACCTGAGCTATTGGCGCTAATGATTGCTTCTCTACCTGCGACAATGGCCGCTGCAATCATCAACAGACCGGCGAAAACTCCCAGCCCGCGGACCTTTGGTGATTGACGCGGGTCACGTCCCTGGCGAGTTTCGACTGACTCGTCCGAGACCACCGCGGCCGATGACCTCTCAGTCGGCGTCATAGGGTGTCACCTCAATCTTTTTCAGTGGGCGCGGCTCTGGCGTGCTTACCACCACGGTACGTGGTTGTGGCACGGATACCGGGCGCAGCTGCTCCTGTCGTGGTGCGCGAACCTGTTTCAACCGGGTTGGACGCGGCACTTTAACCGGCCGTAGTAGTGCTGGTCGTGGCGTCTTAACGTTAATTGTGCGTGGCGACGGCACTCGTACCGGACGCAGCTTTGGTTGCCGGGGGACACTCACCTGCACCAAGGACTTCGGCTTTGGTGCTGCGACTTTTCGCAGCTGTATTGGCCGTGGAGTTGGTGTGCGACGCACCTGTACCGGCTTCGGCGCCGAGGTGCGAGTCACTGGTAACGGCGGTGGCGCAACAACGCGACGGGCCGGTTGCGGCTTTGGTGCCTTAATAGCCACAGCTGGTTGCGGCTTCGGCTGCATGACAAAGCGCATCGGTTGTGGAGCAGGTGCTGGGACACTGCGTACTCGTTCTGGACGCGGCGGAGTAACGCTGCGTACCAGCTGCGGTGTCACCGGCTGAATGCTACGCACTGACTGTGGCTGCGGTACTGAAATACTGCGCACTGGCTGCGGCGTCGGCACGGCGATAGACCGCACTTCTGGGACCCGCCGCACCTGCGGTGCGGTTACTACCTGCTGGTTCACCCGGACAGGTGTCAACTGCGGGTGATCTGAAAAGTACGCTAAGTCCTGTCGGGTGACACGCACGTGCCCGGGTTCGACGCTGTCGATGTCAACATCGACGGTGACATTTTCAAGACCGGCCATATCAGCGAGCCAGGCGGCGACGCTTGAACGAATGCGCACCGCAATTTCCGCTGTCGGCGCCGGCCATGATGCAACGGCGCGAACTGCGACTCGAACTGCACTAACGGCATTGGTCGTGGCAGAACTAGGGGCAATCGCACTATCGATAGAGACAATTGGATAGTCGCGCCCTAGCACACGGGATTGGTCGAGGGTGCCGGGAACCGCGCGCACGGCCATCTCTACGATGCGGCGGATTGCCTTTTCGCTTACGACGGTGGTGCCACGCGTTGCTGGAACGTGGATAGTCACCGTCGGCGGCCTCCTCGGTTGAACTTACGGTTGAGTTCGGGCGCATCGATTTTGCCATCGAGTACCGCACCGGCTGCACCGGCCAGAACTCCGAAGGCAATAACCGCAAGAAAACCCGTGAAACCACCAATCATTGCGGCGAAGCACAGGACAACGGCAATCGTCGCGAAGGTCTTTGTGTAATTATCGAACATGAAATTCCCCTTTATACGGGCCTAACTACCCATCCTGCCCTGCTCCGACGCGCAATAGTTGTCAACTACTGGACGCGTGGCTGTTCCTTGGGCTCGTTAGCAGCCGCGATGGCCTTGCGCTGCTCTTCGCGCTGCTTAGCGGCCTCTTCTTCGCGCTCCTGCGGGGTCTGGTAGTCGGTGTGAACATCGGAAACATCGACATTGACTTCAGTGACCTCGAGGCCGGTCATACGCTCAACGGAGCTAATGACGTTCTGACGGATAGCCTCAGCCAGTTCATGGATGGCAACGCCGTACTCGGCAATGATGGTGACGTCGACTGCAGCCTGGCGCTCGCCGACCTCAACAGCAATTCCCTGGGATACGTTGGCGCTGCCGCCGGAAACAAACTCACGGACGGAGCCAGCGAAGCGATCCATGCCGCCGCCAAGGTCATAGACACCGGAGACCTCGCGGGTAGCGATACCGGCAATCTTGGAGACGACGCTGTCGTCGATAGAAGTGTGGCCGTGGCCGGTTCCCTTATTCGCGGAGTCCGAGCCAGCCTGAGTTGCCGGGGTGTTCTTAGCAGTGTTCTTTGCATTGTCAGCCATGATGTGCCGTTCCTGTTCTCAGTGTTGTAGACGAAATGTCTGGACAATGCCGATGCTATAGCCGCCACAGGCAATCTGCAGTGCGGCTAGGAATACATGACTGCGAGAGAGCCCCTCCAGCAGGGATTTCGTTATGAAAGGCTCTTAGAAAACTGGATTACAGACTTGATGTACCCTTCTTCCCCGGCATCACGGAGAGCTCTGTAATTTCTAGATTATCCCTGCTTGACGGCAGGATATGACCTCTCATTTCCCGTTCTGGCATCACGAACGAACCCCACGTGCCAGCCGTTTGCTAACAAATTCGACAACTTTGTATAACGAGTGGCAACTTACAGCGAGATTCCACGTTTCAGCGGTGTGTTAATGCCGACCACGATCGGAACTCGTGCGCACCGCGATTTGGTTGCCGCGCTTGACGACGGCGACAGCGCCAGCGGCGACTCGGCTGCTGTTTAGCCCCGCCCCCCCCCCGATGGGCGTTGGCCTTTCTTCTACCCCATTTTTAGAACGCTATCGCGCATGATTGACCACTTGAGCGTAGGTTCTGTCTTAACTGATAGGTTTATATATTTCCTTATATTCGCGATACGAAACAGGTATATGAACTGCCCGACACGCATACGTTCCATCTTTCTCGACGAGATTAGCTTTGTTTTTACGCATCTTTGGGATGATTGGACGCTCACCATGCGCGTTCGTATTCGCCCTCTAGGAAACCCAGCCTGAGGAAATGCTTTTCAATGTGCGGCATGAAAACGCCACAACCAGTTTTTGGGCCGCCACCGACCGACTCACTGAGGAGCAGATTTCCCCATGAATAGACCTTCATGGATTTTCACTGTCACTGCCGTTATCACGGCTACAACCGGGCTACCGGCCTACGCGGCCACCATCAACCAAGGCGATCCAGTTGTCATCATTCACGCTGATGGACCGCAAGCTAGTGTCTGTACAGCCGGCTATGTCGACAAGACCAACTCTCAGATTTATACCGCAGGGCATTGTGGACAAGATGGAGACACGGTGACGGATGGGACCTTTCAGAAAATTGGAGTATTCCAACCGTCTCCCACCTATGACCATTCACTAGATACAGGGAACGACATTGGAGTTGTCTCGCTTGACGACCCCGCTACTGCAGGTGAGAATTCGTATTCGGGCGATTCGACTCTATTCCCAACAGATGTTCAAACAGGCGAGACAGTCTGCATATACGGAAACACTACGGGGAGAGTTTCCTGCGGTTTAGCCGCTGATCGCGAGGCATACCAAATCGAGGACAACGCTCTACAGGTTCAGAACGTACACGCTCAACGAGGCGATTCCGGTGGCCCTGTATGGGTTCCGGAAAAAGGCGCTGTCGGCGTTGTATCGACTACCTGGAACATCATCGATGGGAACGGGCAGCAGCTTGGTTCCTATATCACCGCTAACTCACCCTGGTAAGAGGGCTTTGTTTGCGTAGGGCTTCCTGATGGTGGGACGCGAGTCTTGTTCTTTGTGCGGCCCAATGGGTTCTGTGCAGGCGACTGCACAGAACCCATTCTTGTTATTAGGACTGCTGGCGGCGAGTCCAGAACCAACCGCAGGCTGCGATTACCGCACCAAACAGTGTCCAGAGAAGGACTCCGTTTCCACCGGTCTTTGGCAGCTTACCGGTCTTGGTGTCGGTCACCTGCATGATCATGAGTTCACCGGAGCCTTCGGCCTTAATAAGCGGGCTACTGCCGCCTACCACCGAGACGGTGTACTCCTTAGTCTCTTGGTCAATTGAGATTTCAAAAGCTACTGGCTCTGGCAGCAGGCTAAGTCCTGCCGGCGCCATCGTTTCTACAAGGTAGAAAGTGCCAGTTTCAGTGATTTCAATTGACTTCTGATCAGGCGTGATGGTGTAGACCGGTCCTCCACTGAAATCCGGCTTACCACCAGCCGAGGGGTAGATATCGAAGGTTGCACCACCAAGCCCCGGTAGAATCTTGACTCCCTCACCATCGACGTACTCCGCCTTTTCCAAGGTCAGCTTGCCTGGCTTGGTGTCCGGCGCTTCGTAGTTATCGACAACACAGGAAATGGAAGACAGGACCTTATTGGATTCCGACATCTTTACACGGAAACCAAACTCGCCCACATTTTCCACCTTGAGAGGTGAGGTTTTCCCGTCGCGGGTTTGAGTACATACGGCGTTGTAGTCACCGGTGGAATCCAAGGTGTCACCGCGACGGAACAAGGTGTAGCCCTGCTTCTGCGTTTCAGTCAGAACCAGCGACTGTTCCCTCTCGCTTTCGATGTTCCACGATGCAGTACCCTTATCGGATTCAGAACCGGAGGTCACCTTCATCGACTGGTGAACCAACGGGCCATTACCAGAACCGATGACATTGTTATTTGCGGACAGGGTGAACTCCCAACCAGGGGCACCGTCTTCGAGAACCTTGCCGTTTTCATCGACAATCCTCTTCTTGACCTTCACTACACCGTTGCATCGTGTGGTTACGTCTTGGGCGATTGTTTTCATCTGTTCCGCAAGATTGCTGTAGTTAGACACCCTCACCGTGTCACCAGTGCCCGAGATATCCTCGCCCATGGTCTTGACACCACGTGCACCGTAGGTCCACCTAGACATGTCCGAAGTAACTGTGTTTAACCTCCCATTAGGCATCCGTTCAAACACCTGCAGGGCCTGGTTGCCTGCCGCGTCGTACGCCATTTTCAGATTCGCCATGGTGTCGGTGTTGATGTAATTGGCGTGCGAAGCCTTCGGGTGATCACTTCGAATTTTGTAGTAGAGGCCTGGGGCTTGTCCCGGATCTGCTTGCCAGCCAATGCGCTTGGCGTCTTTGAGCACCAGATCATTCGTTACAACGGGGCGTTGGCTGCTTCGCCCGCCAAGAGTCAGGTCGACCATGAGCGGCACAACACGGGTACCGGCAGCTTTGAGTTCGTTGGATGCTTTGATTGCGTCGTTGAGAGCACTAGCCTGAACGAATTCACCACCGATGCCCTTGCTCTTGATTGTCGAGGAGGTCGTGGGCATACCATCAGTGATGAAGTACACCACGTCGTAGTCGTTATCCTTGACCTGCTTCAGGCCCGCTTCCCAGTTCGTAGCACTGTTATTTGCGTTATAGCTCCAGTTCTTAACTACGTCCTTTGCTCGCTGGACGCCCTGCTCCGACAGCATTGAAATATATGGTGGGTTCTGACCGTGTGTCGTTCCAGCCTGATTAGCCGGACCGTCACTTGCGAAGTTATAGATGCCGAGCTCGGCTGGAGTGCCCTGCAGGGAATCGATAAATGCATTCGCGGCCTTTTTAGATGCTTCGAAACCATCAGTATCTGCGTAACGGAGCGATGTCGAAAGGTCTGCTACTACAGCAATACGCAGACCACAACGCTGTGGCATCGGCGGGTTAGGGACTCGCCCATGCACCCATTTGGCTCCATCTGGTGGCGAGATAATCTCCGGTGGTTTTGGCTCGTCCTTTTTCTCTCCATACACATCGAGGGTGACCTTCAAATTCTTGTTCTGCGAAAGATTATTAGTGAAAGTGAATACCGCATCCTTCGGTACAAGGGCAGAGTCAACCGGCTTACCATCCTTTACCGGAACAACGTCCATGGTGATGAAGCCGTTGCCAATATTGACGTTGCGTTTCTGCAGAGTTACGCCTGGCTCAATCTGGTCCAGAGTGAGGTTGTACTTCTGCGGATCCAAGAAGGTCGCGTCAGTCTCGATACGCACGGTTGCGTACTTCATGTGAGATTCCTCAGTCACCTTAGCCGTAAAGGCATTAGGCTTCTTCGGATCTACTGGGTCAGCTTTAACTGCAAACTCGTGGCCGATGGCATCAAAGTGACGCCCTTCGACAGCCGGTGGCTTGGGATCTTCAGAAGAATTTGAGCAGTCTTTAACTTCACCACTTAGATTGAAAGTCCACTCGGTACGCGCGTTCGGAGCAAGCTTAAACCCCGACTGTGCCATTGCAGTGACCTTGACTGTACCCGGCTTGTTCTGCTCGTAGACGTGCCGGCCAGCCGGCTTCTTCTCTGCGTTGAGGTAGTAATCAACACCCTTGGTGTCCGGGATATTGATGTACGCCTTCTCCACGCACTCCGGTGCAGTCGCGGGATCAACAAGGGTCGGATCCGCAGGAGTTACCGTTCCTGGTTCTGGCTCCGGATTCTCCGGCTCGGTGGGCTCAGTTGGCTCTGTCGGCTGGGTAGGCTCCGTCGGGTCAGTTGGCTCACTTGGGCCGGTGGGCTCAGTAGAGCCGTCGGGAGTACCGCGAAGGGTGACGGATACGCTGCCAGTTGCTGTCGAACTGTTGTAGTTCAATACTAAGTTAATCTTATCGCCCGCTTTCACCGTTTGATTCAATCCGCTGTGCACAATTTCAAACGGTGCCTTTTTCGATGCACCAGACCCTATATTTGGGGCGAACTGAGACGGAATCGTCCTGCCATTAATACTTAGCTCATATCCCTTAAGCCACTCTGATCCACCAACATTGAACTGAAGACTGTCAATCGTCGCGTCGCTATCAATAGTGAACTCAAATTTTGCATCGCCCGGATTGGGCTGCACCTTAATCTTGTTAAACTCATGCTTCGGCGGAGACGTCGGAATAACCTCCGTCTGCGCCTGTGCCTGTGGCGCATTGGGCGCAAACGCCTGACCGCTGACAACGAGAGCTACCGCTAGCAAAGCGGCCAAGAACATGCGAAGCGTAGTTCGCATTGAATCCGGCAAGCGGAATGTTGTCGAAAACATTAGTTCTTCCCACTTTCTGAGTTCTTCTTGCTAGCGGCGATAATGACGAATCCTCCGCCGATTAGTGCTGCAGCGGCAGCTACCAGGCCTGCTACCTGCACACCGGTGAGCGCCAAGGAGCCGGATCCTCCGCTACTTCCCGAGCTTGAGGATGAACCCGACGAGCCCGAAGGCGTCGAGGTACCAGGCTCATCAGGTGGCGTGGAGGTAGTCGAAGTGGTCGTCGAGGTTCCCGGTTCACCCGGAGTGGTCGGAGGAGTCTTCGGCGGGGTCGATGTGCCCGGCGTAGTCGGCGGAGTTCCAGGTGGTGTTGTCGGAGGGGTCTTCGGCGGAGTGGTCGGAGGCGTCGACGGTGGTGGTGTCTCCCCCGGCTTGTGCGACTTCGCCACAATGACTCCCTCTACAGGAGTGGAGTCATAGTCCGCGCCATAGAAAGGCACCGATACCAAGAAGGGGTTGATCTCCCGATAACTGTCGTTCGGAGCCGTCGAGGTCACAAGGTAAATACCCTCCGGCAGGTCACTGAATTTAACAGAGCCGTTTTCGTCAGTGACCTGGCTGAAGTGGAGGTCTTTTGGCCACTCGGCAAGCTCAGCTGCGGTGGCATTTTCCACCTTCTCGCGGTCCTGCTGGCTTGACGGCGAAATTCCCTTAAGACGATGCAGATGAATGGTCACGCCAGAAATAGAGCCCGACGCCGTCGAATTATCATCGTCCGGGTTTCCTGGGCTCAAGGTAATTCGCACAATGTCAGTGCCGCTTGTTGCTGAAACGCCTGGAGCGTCCACGCGTCCAACAATCCTGGCCGCGTTGGCGTCATTCGCGCCGATTGCACCCATCACTGCAACCAGAGCGCAGGCAGCTAAGAACGCAGCTATCCGGTTCCAGGTGGATGTCAAATATTTATTCATTGTCGTTTTCCCACCACGAAGTGTTGTTATTATCCTCGGATGCCGATTCGCTGCCGTCAGCGAGTTCATCGCTGTCTGCGTCGCCATCAGCAGTCTCGACGTCCGCGTTCTCAGCGTCGTCGTCAAGCTCTTCGTCGGCGTCGAGGCGCTGGCGCCAGAGCCACCACGCAAAGCCTGCGCCAAGCACAAGCACTGTTACAAGCAGGGCGTACATCCACCACTGCCATCCAGCTCCGTGCGTTTGGTCGAAGACATTGCTTTCCGACGGATCCATCGGCACTTGGTGCCCACGCACTAGCAGACGGTGCGTGTTGATTCCGTAAGGAGTGCAAGTGATGAGGGTGATGTAGTCCTGGCCTTCAATGGGACGAAGATCATCGGTCTCATGCGGAAGTACAACCTTGATTTGATCAATCTCGTACTTCAGCTTGTGACCTGCGACCTGGATATAGAAGGCGTCTCCCTCTTTTGCTTTCCGCAGGTTATCGAAGAGCGTTACGTTAGTAAGTCCGGTATGACCGGTAATGATGGAGTGGGTTCCAACACCGCCGACTGGAAGATCGGATCCGTATAGGTGTCCGAGCCCCTTAGCGAGCACCTCATCGCTGGTGCCGTGGTAGATCGGCAGGTCGGCCTTAATCTCTGGGAAGATTAGACGCGCCATCACGTCGGTAGCGTTTAGCTGATCGAGATAAGCGGCGTACTCAGGGTTGTGGTCATTAATTTCGTTAAGCCACGGGTCCAGAATCGGGCCGGTGGTGTGGCGCTCATTGTAAGAATGAGCACGCTCCCACTGTTCATCTTTAACTTCTTGGGGTACGGACTTCTCCAGCTTGGCGAACTCTTTGGCCGCCTTAGAGGTGCCGTAGTTATTCAATGCCGTGGAGACAACCGGGTACAGCATCACAAGTAAACCCACAATCACCAGAATTGCGGGGAGAACCATGCTGTTCTTTTTCGCCTGCTCAGGCTGATTAGGCTGCTCAGCTGATGCGTCCCGCGTCAGAGTCGACGCAGAGTGTTTACCCACGGAGGAACTCCCAAGAAGTCAATCAAAAAGGGATGTGGCCTTTCTCTTTCTCACCGGCATGGGAATGCCTGCTGTTGAAAAAGAGCACATCGAAAGGCCGCAACAGTAATTTCAGTGATGCGCAAACTACAGGAATGGCGTGCGCTGTTGAACGCACGCTATTCCCGCAACACTGGAGCTAAAGAGCTCCAGTGACCGAGCCTTTACTCGGGTTTAGTTCTTGGAACCGCGGCGGGCGAACCATGCACCAGCTGCGACGATAGCTGCACCGATAGCAGCCAGGATGCCAATACCGGCACCACCGGTCATCGGCAGGTTCGGGGTAGTGTCGTCGGAGTTAACGACCTCACCCGGGTTAGCGCCGACCTGGACGGAAGCCAGCTTGTAGACGCGCTCCGGGTCAGTCGAGGTAGCAACCAGCTTGAACTCGAGTGCCTCCGGCAGCAGCTCCTTGCCCTTCGGAGCCTTGGTCTCAATCAGGCAGTAGTGGGACTGGTCATCAGCGGCAACCTCAGCATTGTCTTCGAAGTCGTTGACGTGAAGACCGGTAATCTTGACGATACCGTCCTGGCCAGAGACGAAGGTGGTCTTAATTTCGCCGCCCTGCTGACCGTTTACCGGAGTCCAGGAATCCTTCTTGGTGGTGTCAATTTCGGAGCACTGCTTGCCAGCCTCCTGGCGGACAATCTGGAACTCGGCGCCTTCCAGACCCTTGCGGTTGCCATCGACCTTCTTGAACTGCAGGCCACCCCAGTAGGTCTTGACCTCCGGAGTCTCCTTCGGAGTGGAGTTTTCGGTACCATCCGGGTTGTTCTGGAAGACCAGAGCCTTGTTCGGCGCGATATCGGTATCCTTCGCGAACTCAGGCTTCAGCTTGGTGGTGATGGTAACGACGACCTTGTCACCGGCCTTGAGAGTATTTGCAACTTCTGGCTTCAGGGCGACGTCGACCTTGTTGCCCTCGAAGAACTTCCCATCAACATCCTGCGTCGGCTGGATCTCCTGGCCAGCGACCGTCACCTTCACGTCGGTGATTTCCAGCTTCGGGTCAATCTGGTCAGTGATCTGGAACTGGTTTCGCTCCGTGCCCGGCTTCAGCTGACGAGCAGTACCCGTGACGGTGTAGACCAGGTTTTCGTCGCCAGCGTTCTGGTCCTTGTCCTTGACGGTCTTGTCCGGCTCTTCGTCCTTGTAGTTCTTCGGGAACGCGTGGACATCGTAGTTCCAGCTAGTGCCCTGGTTATCCCCACCGTTATCCGCGGTCATCGGAACGAAAGCGATGAACGGAACAGCCGGGTCATAGCCTTCCTTCGGGCCGGTCTCAACAACCAGGTAAGCACCGAGAGGCAGTTCCGTGCCAACGTTCCACTTGCCGTCTGGGCCGGTCTTACCGGATGCAACCTCCGACAGGACACCCGCAGGCAGGTCACCCTTGAGAGCTGCGCCCTGAGAGAAGTCAGATGCCTTCAGCTTCGAAGCAGCCAGTAGGCCCTCGTTAGTGGTGACATCGATGTCGGTATTGCCATCTGCAGTCTTGTTGATCCTGTAAACGGTGAAGCCGACACCTTCAAGCTTCTGGCCACCGTTGGCCTCAACATCCTTGATATCAGCCTCGGTACCAGACGGCTGGCCTTCACCAGTCGGGTTACCGAACTTGTGAATGGTGAGCGAGCCCTTGGCGTTCTTATTCACCAGTGGAGAGTCGCCAGCAGCCTGGTTGATGGAGGGATCCTCCTGAGCGATTGCAGCCGGGGCGGAGACACCCATCGACAGACCGACGATGGCAGCGAAAGTTACCGAACGAGCGGTACGGGAGAACTTATTCACGAAAACAGGTCCTTTACAGAAGTCCAAAATGAAGCGACACGCTTCAATACGTCTCGCGATTCACTCCAGACGGCGACACCAACGTTCCCCGACTTGCCAAAACTGAGTTTTTCCTTAAGAAAAAGACCAGTTTGTCTAACCTTTTAAGCTTAAGCGTTATGAACTTTAATGTTTGAATGTCGAAACATTACAGCTCAAGCTCATTGCTCGCTCGGTTAACAGCGCTCAGTGAACCGCTTATAAATAACTTAACCGCTTAAACATCTGACCGATACCCCAAGGAGAACGGGCCGCGACACCTGGGCATGAAAACCCTTCGCATTCACACTTCGTACTACCTCCGCGATAGCTCTTTGCACTGTTCGCGACGGGCTTTTGCCCATTCACCCAAAAAAGCGTCAAGATTTCCTCGATTTATCCCCCTTCCCCCAATCAGGGCTAACCAGTTGGTTTGTATCAATAGCTTTTACCCCCTACCGCTATCGTCGCAGCGCACGCCGGGCAAATGAGGGCTCATCAACCTTCTCGTATTTGCTGTCACGACAACGTCGTCAAGCGAAAGCAAAAGGACACCCTCAAAAACCAAGTAACGCCCCGCGACCCACCGCCTTGTGCTAGGACCTGTAAAAGCACAGAGACAGTAAGCGACACGGGGCGCGCTGTGGCGTCACAAGAGGCGTTTAGAGAACCGCCCAGTAGTGAACATCGTTGTAGCCGTTGAGCTTGAGGACGTCACCAACCTGATCGACCTTCTTCTTGCCCTCGGGGGTCATACCATCCGGCATGATCTGCACGTCAGCGCTGTGGTCACCGGTGAAGGTGATGTTGACGTAGTCCTTGCCATCGCGATGCTCAAGCTCGAAGACGTAGCGATTGACGGCCAGCTTGCCCGAGTGCAGGAACCCGCCCTTGCCCGGAGCGACAACTGCAGTGTCAGCGGAGGTTGCAGGTGCAGCTACCGCCTGTGCGGCAGTAGCAACCGGAGCGGCAAGCACGAGTGCGCCCACACCCCAGACACCGATTTTCTTCAACATGCTCATAGGTACTTCCTTATCTTCAGTGTTTCTGCAGTGTTTCTGCAGATTTGATTTGTGTTTTCTGCGACTGTCGGCGCCGCTGTTGTTCGACGGCGTTCAACAGCCGCAGCCAATGAAATTGGTCAATGAATTGAGGCTGCGCCCCAGTGCCCTAGTGCCCTAGCGCACTGGATTAGCGCACTGGAGTGGCCTCGACGATGATGTTGTCGGCGTATCCCAACGTGCCGCCGACGAACTCGCCTCCGCAGGTAATGAGGACCAAGCGGTTCTCACCAACTGCATCGTTGACAGCCTCGGGCATCTGAGCGCCCTTGACCACCTGGATTGGATCCTTGCTGACGGTGAAGTCTCGGCTTTCGCCATCTACCTTCACCGTGACAGTGTCACCAGCTTTCAGGTCAGCGAAACGTGCAGCGTAGCCATCGCCCTGGTCCACCTCATTGACGTGACCGGTAATGACGGACGATCCAGCTGCACCTTTCTCACCCGGGATTGCGGAAGCCGAGTACCAGCCAAGGCGCGAAACATCGGTCGGTGGAATCAGAGATCCTTGATCAGTCAGCTGAACGAAATCAATCGGAGCCGACTTACCATCAATGAGCATCTCCATCTCGTGCACAGCTCCCCGAGAACCCTGTGCTGGAGTGGGCAGATTCTCCTGCGCACCATCGAGCGTCGAATCATTGCGATTGATCTGGCCAATCACCAGCAGAGCGATAACGCCGATTAACGCGATAGCGGCGATATACATTCTTGGCTGCTTCCACCAAGGCACGCTTTGTAGGTCTTCGGCTTGGCCGTCGGCCTGGTCTTCATCCTGGCCAAACGGATCAACGTGGCCGAGTGCGCCGGTTTCGGTTTCCGGATCGAATCCTGGTGTGTTGCCAGGTTCTTTACCGGTCTCGTCCGAGCCAAACTGATCAGTCATGGAATCTCCTTAGTTCGTGGCTACCGTCGGCAGAGCGTGAGTAGCCAAACCAGTCGGGCCAGACGGAACCGAACTAATTGCACGTCGTTCCGAGTTCGGAGCCAACGGCTTTCCGTGGTTCTTCTGCTTATCCTGGCCAGTGCCACCGATGATGGTGACGTTGGTGTTGTTCTGCTCCGAGTGCTGATTAATCACAGTGGTCGGGGTGGCAGAGTCGCTGGTAGGTGCAGAGGAATCGTCGTTAGGCGTGTTCTGCTCGCCCTCATCCTTCGGCTGCTCAGATGGCGTGTTCTCTGGGGTCTTGCCGTTCGTGACAGTCTGCTCCGCAGAGTTGATGTCCTTGTGAACAGCAACTTCCTTGCCATTGGCATCGGTCAGAGTCTCGAAGGCAACCTGGGAAGCGCAGTCGCCGTCAGTGATGATGATCGGAACATCAACCGTGCCGGCGGATGCCGTCGGCACAAAGTGCAGGCGGCTCCTAGCGCCAGTGGACTTGCCCGTCTCCTTGCACATCAGCTCACCGGTCAACGTGTACTTCGTGCCCGGCTTCAGGCCAGTGAAGTGCACGGTGTCGATGACGACAGCGCCCTTCTCAACCAGACCCTTGCCGGCAATACCGGCAGTAGTCGTGATGGCTGGGTTGTCCTCAGACTGCGCTGGGGTGCTCGGGTGGTTCGGCTTTTCCGGCTGGGCAGGCTTCGTCGGCTTGGACGGCTTTTCCGGCTGGGCAGGCTTCGTCGGCTTGCTCGGCTTTTCCGGCTGAGCGGGCTTAGTCGGCTTGCTCGGCTTCTCCGGCTGGGCAGGCTTGCTTGGCTTGGTCGGCTGAGCAGGCTTGCTTGGCTTGCTCGGCTTTTCCGGCTGAGCGGGCTTAGTCGGCTTGCTCGGCTTGCTCGGCTTTTCGGACTCGGACTTAGACGGAGTTGTCGTCTCAGACGGCTCTTCCGGCTGTGTCGTCTCCGGCTGCTCGGACGGCTCATCCTCGCTCGGAGTTACCGGAACGGTGGACGTGGTCGGCTCAGTCGAGCTGGTCTCCGGTGCGGTCGTCTCCTCGGACGGAGTTTCGCTTTCCTCAGTCGGGGTGTCTTCCGGCTTCTCCGGAACCTCTCCAGTCACGGTCTGGCTTGCGTCATTGATATCTGCGTGGTCAGCGATCTCATTGACCTGACCAGCGCTTTCCTTACCAGTCGAGTCGACCTCATCAGAGGTCAGGTGCTCGAACACGACAGCCTCAGCAACAGGAGTCTTAACAGAGTCAGACACCTCAAGAGTGACAGTCACAGTACCGCTTGCCGACGTCGGCTTGAACGTCGCCTCGCCATGACCAATCACAGAGCCATCAGCCTTATTAACCAGTTCACCGGAGAGGGTGTAGTTCTTACCAGGCACCAGGCCCTCGAAATGCACGGTGTCGACAACCTTGGCATTAGCCTCAATGCGGTTGCCCTGAAGCTCGGCTACCGTGCGCAGCTCCGGCTCCAGCGGCGTATCAGCTGGCTCGCTCGGCTTAGACGGTTCGGTAGTCTCAGTCGGCTCGGTCGGTTCCGTGGTCTGCGACTCAGTGCTGTCAGTCGGCTCGGTCGGTTCCGTCGGAGCGGCCGGCTTCGTGGACTCGGAGGTGTTAGGAGTAGTCGTCGAAGAGCTCGGCTGCTCTTCGCTTTCCGACGTCGCCGGAGTCTCAGACTCACTGGTCTCAGAAGTAGTGGTCTCGCTGGACGACGGCTCCGTTGTCTCCTCGGTCGTCGGGGTCTCTTCGGAGGTCGACGGCTGCTCCGGCTTTTCGCCGTGAACGGTCTGAGCTGCGTCGTTAATGTCCTCGTGGGAGGCGATCTCTACCCGCTGACCATCGGTGTTGTCCTGGCCATCGGCGGTGACCTCTGTCGAGGTCAGCTTTTCGAATGCAACAGCAGCGGAAACCGGCTCATCTACATCATCGGAGACGGTAATCATGACAGCCTGCTCACCCGAAGAGGTCTCCGGAGTGAATTCCACGCTGCCGGTACCCAGGATGCGATCAGCATTGGTCTTGTCCACCAGGGTGGCGTCCAGGCGGTAGTTCTTACCCGGAACCAGGTCGGTGAACTTCACGATGTCCTTAACCACAGCGCCCGCAACAATCTTGTTGCCGTTCAGGCGAGCCTGAGTGGAGATCGACGGCTTACGCGTGGTCGGCTTCTCCGGCTCGGATGGCTTGGTCGACTCGGACGGGGTCGTGGTCTCCGCAGGCGTGGTCGGTGTAGTCGGCTTCTCCGGCTCAGTCGGCTTTTCCGGTTCGGTTGGCTGTTCCGGCTCAGATGGCTTTTCTGGCTCGGACGGCTTCGCCGGCTCTGCCGGAACTTCACCGGAAGACGGAGTGACATTGTCAATCACAATGATGTCTTGTTTCTTACCATTGTTGAAAATGTAGCCAGTGCGGTTCGTACCGTCGACGGTGCCCTGACCGACGTTAGCCGGACCAGTGAGGTAGTCATAGACAGCCTTCGTCGATGGGTTGTGAATGCCCTGGGAGAAGTCAATGTCATCGGAGAAGTGCCACAGAGCGAACTGAGTTGCGTTATTGGCATCCAGCACATTCAGACGTCCTTTAACTCCAGCCGCCTTCCCCAGTTCATCCAAACCAACAGCTGGAGAACCGTGGTGCGCAATCCAGTTGAGCTTCCGGTATCGGTCAAAGTCGTTCCGCAGCTTGTTATTGGTATCTGTACTGCGCGAGAACTGACTGAAGTTCTGCACACGACCGGTGTCATAAAGATCACCGGCGACGCTGGCCTCAATGCAGTAACCCATTTTGTGGCTACCAAATGGTGTTGCAGCCTCGTCAAATGCCGCAATGAGTGGCCCAAAATCACGGACATTTCCATTGGCTTCAACACCCTTAACGGTTCCAGGAACACTCAGAATCTTCTGAATCGTCAGGGTTTCGCCAGTGTCTTCTGCATCCTGCGCATGCGCAATTATTGGAGATTTAGCGAAGAAAAGAGCGAGCACAGCCATGAAGCTAAATAGCGCCAACCAGCGCTTCTCGTTTGTAAAACGACCGAACATGAGCCCTCCCCCTTCCTTCGATTTCAGTGCGTTATACACCTTTCGCTACCTTTCCAGCCTTCAATTAACAATCAATGACCACGCATAAGCGTCTCCAGCCCCCATCACAGGTAGCCCAGTTGACATCGCCTTCTAATTCTCATTTATAGCGTTGGCCGCCCCCGAATATAACAAATACATTTTATGTTTGTTAGACCATTTAATTGGCACCCCTATTTCCTTTTATTTCAATGTCGATAATTGTTGTTTGCATATTTTTTCAGGGGTAGCCGTATGGATACCGGGCAAATACTAACGTTCCACCTTCCTCTACGACGCCTAGCCATTCAGCCCAGATAAACCTCCATTACCTGCAGATATGAAGATTTTTCAATAAATCTCCACCCATTAATTCGGGTTGAAATGTCTCCCATGTCACGATTCTTATAATTGTGAGATAAGGCACAGCCAACACCCCACCCCCACCTAATGAAAATGCACCCCAATAATTTTCCGGACGCAATAATGACACCTCTGAGCCATTTGCAAAAACCCCCTAGGCGCATTTAATAAGCCACATAATTGTGCCTTAATTGCGGCTGCATAAATATTTGCCTCTCCGCCCTAGCCCTCTCCATCTGCAGTTAATAGACAAAAATGGGTCTGATTCAAGACATTCCAGCAGATCACGTTATGTAAATCGCGCCTGAATAGAGGGCTGCAAATGTGAAACTGTGCGAGTTTATGAC
>NZ_KV795642.1:0-1380 GCF_001809065.1 Corynebacterium sp. HMSC055G02
GGGTTAAGTAAAGAAAAGTGTGTCTTTTCCGGGCGTGTTGCGGTTATTTGATCCAGCCTTTTTGGATGCCGAGGTTGTGTTGGTAGCTGGTGTCGATGGCGGTGTCGTATTCTGCTGGTGCACCGATGTCATTGGTAGTGGCTGTGGTGTTGTGGGTGATCAGGTCTGTTGCTGTGGAAAGTGCGTCTTGACCCCATCGTTGGTCCCTGGCGATCTTGACCGGATCGTCAGGGACTTCTGTATGTAGATACAGCCACCAATCCATCACTGTGCGTTGATGCGGTAGTGATAGTCCGCGGTGTCTGCGGGCTAGTTCTTTTATGGGGGCGTTGATGCCACCTTCGAGGCTGTTTGTTGTTGCTGCAAGGTTGTCGGGGTCGATGGTTGTTGGTGGGGGTTGCAGGTAGGTAAACAGCAGGTCTCTGCGGTGCAGAGATAGCAATGATTGATAGGCCGCTCGGACGCGTTGGTGGGTGTAGACCTTGGTGTAGGCGCCGGTAGCAGGGTCTTTGATGGTGGTTTTCTCGTTCATCCATTCCCGGTAGGTGTGGTCGAATTCGTGCAGGTGGGCGACCCATGTGGATGCTTGGTCAAGGTCGGTGATGCGAGTGAGTTTCAGGGCTAGGCGGTAGAGGGTTTTGCCGGCATCGGTGCGGGGGTTGCTGGTGGTGTGGCGGCGGACTGTTCGTTGGGCGTGGACGAGGCAGCGTTGGATGCGTGTTGTTGGCCAGCAGTGGTGGATGGCTGATTGGGCACCTTGTCCGCCGTCTGTGACTGCGATTAGTGGTGCGGCAATGGGGCGTAGGAGTTCGGTGTAGGCGGCGGTGGTTTCGTGTCTGGCCCAGGTCCAGTTGATGACGTGGGTTTTACTGGCTGCGATCAGGAGGCATCCGGACTTTAGATAGGTCGCGTCGAGGAAGATTTGGTCATGGATGCGGAATGAGTCGATGGTGGGTGTGGGGATGATCCACCAGCACCATCGGAATCGGTGGTGCATGGTTTGCCTGGTTACGCCATGGTGTGCGGCGAAGGTGGTTAGAGATTGGGTGCCGGTGGCCCATTGGATGAACAAAGCCATGGTGGCGGTGTTTTTGTTGTGGGTTTGGGTGTTGCGGGTAAAGGAGTGTCCGCAGTGGGTGCAGCGCCAACGGGTGGTTGATTTGCTGGTGGTGCCGTTTTTCTTTGTGTTGTTGCCGCATAGTGGGCAGCTGGGGCGGTTGGTGGTCATCCTTTAATCCAACCGGTGTGCGGTTAGCACAAATGTGGCCGGAGGTGCGGGATGGTGTGGGTAATAGCTTTCGGGGAGCTATTCTTTGGTGATTTGTGGTGTGTGGTCTGGGGTTATGGTGGCATGCGGACACACTTTTCTTTACTTAACCC
>NZ_KV795643.1:0-43323 GCF_001809065.1 Corynebacterium sp. HMSC055G02
ACCGAATCCAGACACACTTTCTGTCGTTTAACCCGCCGTTTACCTCAATGATTGGTAATCCGTATGGCTGTAGCAACTTTGTCTAAACGGTGGAATACTGGGGGTATGGCACACAACGACTCCGTTATTCAGAAACTGTCCACCGAAGAATCCCTCGAGCTGCTGGCTACGCAGACTTTTGGGCGCCTGGTTGTTCGTCGTAAAGATGACATGGATCTTTTCCCGCTGAACTACGTCGTTCATGAGGGGAGCATTTACTTCCGCACTGCCGAGGGGTCGAAGCTTTTTACTGTTTCTCTGAACCACGATGTTCTTTTTGAGGCCGACTTTGTTGACAAGGATGCCCAGAAGGCATGGTCGGTCATCGTAAAGGGTGACGCAGAGGTTCTCACCTCCCGCGCGGATATTAACGCTGCAGATGAGCTGCCGCTGAAGCCCTGGCTGCCGACGTTGAAGTACAACTACGTGCGCATTACTCCGAACGATGTTTCCGGTCGCCATTTCCACCTCGGTGAGGAGCCGAATCGCTACGAAGTGTAGCGGCGGCATACGGCGCTTTTGCTTGACGACGGTGGGGGCTCCGTCGTGAAGCAGAGATAGCAGCGTGCAAAGGCAGCTTTTAGTGACTGAGCACCGCCGTTAGCTGTTTTTTTAAAAATTGTTGGGTTAAATTACCCAAAAGCGCCCTAAGTGAGATTCAACGCGTTACAGTCGCAAATGTGACGTGCACCATAGAATCGACCGATGGGGTGCCAGCGCAGCCCGATGTGCGCAGGCAGTCCCCGCGTATGCAGAAGATCGTAGATGAAGCGCGCGCGATGCTGCGCGAATCGGGTTGGAGCGCAATCAGTATGCGCCGTCTAGCGGCGCGACTCGATGTGAAGGCGCCATCGCTGTATAAGCACATCAGCGGCAAAGAAGAGCTCCTCCAGCTGCTGCTGACCGAGAGTCTCGAGAATCTGGGCAAGCGTATTCATGCTGCCATTGATGAGGAATGTACTTCGGCGTCTCTGCTGCAGGCGTACCGCCAGGCAGTTCTCGACGATCCGCATGGTTACCGGCTGATGAGTCGCACTAATTTCGTGAATGTCGTCTCGCCTTCGTCATTGGATGCCTGGATTCGCGATGCATTCATTAAGGTTGCCGGCGATGAGTCTAAGGGTTTGGCCATGTGGGCGTTCGCCCATGGTTTGGTGACCGCCGAGCTCGTCCAGGATGGTTCACCTGCGCTGGAACCAAGTGCCGAAGCCGGTGCGGTAGACAGCTTGGCCGCAGTTGGAGCTATTTGGGACGCTGGCGCGGAGGCCTTCTCTTAAGGGGTTTCTCTTAAGAGGTTCGCTGCTCAGTACGGGACGTTAATCCAGCACCCCTCAGGTGGGCGATAGTAGCCGGGGGGAAGTTTTTGGGCGGGATGACAGTGCTAGATTGGTGGCCCGGGACAGTAGCTTAGCGCCACCAGGAATCGGCCGGTCCGGGAGGGACGGCTCGCTTGTGCCGGGAGATGGAGTAGAGATGCTCGATTCGCGCGGCATCCTCATCTGAGACGGCCTTGCCTTCGAGGTAGTCGTCGATGGCGGTATAGGTCACCCCGAGTGCAACTTCGTCGGGAAGCGCAGGGCGATCTTCTTCCAGGTCGGCCGTCGGCACCTTCTCCCACGTACTGGCTGGTGCGCCGAGGTGACGGAGTAGGGCCGCGCCCTGGCGCTTGCTCAGCCCCTGCAGCGGGACGAGGTCGCAGGCGCCGTCGCCGTGCTTGGTGTAGAAGCCGGTGACAGCCTCCGCGGCGTGATCTGTTCCGATGACCAAAGCGCCGTCAACACCCGCCACTGCGTACTGGGCAATCATGCGCATGCGGGCCTTAATATTTCCCTTGTTGAAGTCGCTGATAGCGCTGCTGGCCAGGGCATCGGTGACCTGGGCGGTCATCGCGGCGGTGGCCGGTTCGATATCGATAGTTAGCCTTTGGTCAGGCTGAATGAATTGCAGTGCCACCTGTGCGTCGTCCTCATCGGCCTGGACGCCGTGGGGGAGGCGAATGGCAATGAAAGTGGCATCCTCACCGCCGTCGCGAAGCTTTTCGACGGCCAACTGCGCTAGACGCCCGGCCAGCGTGGAGTCTTGGCCGCCAGAAATTCCGAGCACGAATCCCTTGGCGTGCGCGGCGCGGAAATAATCGCAGAGAAAATCGACTCGGCGGCTGATTTCCTCGGCGGCATTGATGGTGGGCTGGACGTGGAGGTCGTTAATAATCTCCGACTGGAGGGGGTGTGGGAAATCCTGTGTGCCTACTGGTGTCATGAGCCTCACTCTACCGCTAGTTCCGGACGGGAAAAGGGATGATTTTCCTGCCAGAAGAGTGCCAAAACTCTCATCTTTATCGAGTAAGTGCTGTTCGGATAGGGGGTCTTTGGCCGGACGGTGGCAAGATTTCCAGCGTGAGTACAACCGAACAGAATAAGACTGGACCGAACCGGGAAACCACCACAACTCGGTCGATAGCCGTGGCTATCATCGCCGCTCTGGGCGGCCTCCTCTTTGGTTACGACACCGGTGTCATCTCGGGCGCGCTGCTGTATATCCAGCGCTCTTTTGAGCTGACTCCAGGACAGGAGTCCACTGTCACCGCCATGCTCTTGGTCGGTGCGGCTATCGGTGCGTTCCTGGGCGGTCGCGTAGCGGACTCCCTGGGGCGCCGTGGCACCATCCTGCTCGGAGCGGTCGGCTTCATCATCGGCAGTATCTGGTGTGCTTTCGCTACTAGTGCGTTTTCGCTGGGTGCTGCGCGTACTTTGCTCGGCGTCTGTATCGGTGGTGTTTCCATCGTCGTACCGATGTACATCTCCGAAATGGCACCACCGCATGTGCGTGGACGCCTGGTCAGCCTGAACTCGCTGATGATCGTGATTGGTCAGCTGGTGGCGTTCCTCACCAACTCCGCCCTAGCCTCCTCCGGTAACTGGCGACTCATGCTTGGACTCGGCGCTGTCCCCGGCATCGTGCTGCTCATCGGCATGCTGGTTCTGCCGGACACTCCGGCCTACCTCGTCCGTCGAGGACAGGAGGGCAAGGCGCTGGCCGTGCTGCGTCAGATGCAGGGAGATGAGGCGACCCTGGCTGAGGTTGCCGTTGATGAGGCGTCGTCAAGCGCCGATCAGCGTGCAGCCGAGCGCCTTGCCGTGAAAACCCCGTGGGTGCGACGCACCGTCATTATTGCGATGCTCATTGGTGTGACGCAACAGGTCACGGGCGCGAACGCGATTATGTATTTCGCGCCGACGATGATGAACAAGGTTGGCTTGTCGACGGAAAGCTCTGTCTATACCTCCATCATCATCGGTATCGCCTCGGTGATTTCGTGTGCAATTGGTATGAGCATCATTGACCGCGTTGGTCGTCGGCGAATGCTGATTATCGGTTTGGTGGGCTGTGCAAGCTCGCTGCTCGTGCTGGCGCCCGTCTATGGTTTGTCGAGTAACTCTTCGACGGGTGCCATGATGTCGCTTCTGCTGATGACCGTATTTATCGTGTTTCAGCAGGCGGCTGTGTCGGTGGCGACCTGGCTCCTGATTTCCGAGATCATCCCGACAGAGGCTCGTGGCCTGGGTATGGGGCTGGCAGGGCTCGCGCTATGGGTTGCGAATTGGTTTGTGGCGCAGGCTTTTCTTCCGATGGTGGATGCTGTCGGTGGTGCGTGGTCGTTCTTCTTCTTTGCCATTACGGGCGCAATTGCGCTGGTATTCACCATCAAGGCGGTGCCGGAGACCTCAGGTAAGACGCTTGCCGAGGTCCGCGAGTACATGATTGCCGCTGCCAAGTAGAGAAGTGGAAGCAGTTGCAACGTGGGGAGTCGCGATCTTGGGGTTGCCCGTCAAAGAACATGTTTCCCCCGGATTTTTGGAGTTATTCCGCTTATTAGGTAGTATGGCAACTCGTGTCGTAACGCATCCTCTTTGATATTTCTTCGGATTATCAGGAAGGGTGCGTTGCCAGGCAGTCACTGGGGTGATTGTCCGGGGAGAGTGCAGTGTGCACATTCCCGTTTCGGAGCCGAGTAGAAAGGAGCGCCCGAATGAAGGTCCGCAAGTCCCTTCGGTCGCTGAAGAACAAGCCGGGCGCTCAGGTCGTGCGCCGTCGTGGCAAGGTCTACGTGATCAACAAGAAGGAGCCGCGCTTCAAGGCCCGTCAGGGCTAAGCCTTATTTAGGCTAGCGCGAAGCAAATAGCTTCCTCATTTATTGCCAAAACCGCAATCTGAAGTCGCAGTTTTACTGTGGCTAAAGGTTGCGGTTTTTGGTTTTTAGGGAGGGGAGGTTCAGGCGGTTACTGCGTTTATGGCTGGCGGCGGTGGGGCGATGGAAGTTACTGACTACGTTTATGACAGAAATGGCTCGAAAAATGGCTTGAAAGTGTCATAAACTTACACAGTTTCACATGTGCAGCCCGTGTTCATATGTGCAGCCCGCGATTTTTGAGATCGCTGCGGAATCCGAAGTTGGGTAGGGGAGGGACAAAGGCAGGGCGGGGACACTGCGGCGCCTGGAATCGGTGCGGTCGGCTGCGGGGCGTCATGCAGTAATTGGTTTAACCAAAATCCACCGATAGTTGTTTTTCTACGATTTTCTAGAATTTTTAGCGTGAAATTACAAGGTTGTGGTGCGTCTGTGTACAACATCTTGTGCGCCAGAGATCTCCGAACAGGGAATACCATGGTTGTGAGTACTACATCTAGTATGACTAGAGTTTTCTAGGCACCAAGTGTAGTGTTTTCGATGTCGAGCCAAGGAGAGCTAAAAGGACCTGTCTGCCACCCGTACTCGGTTTCTCATGAACCCTGGGAGCTTTCGGTCATTCAACCAATCCGCTGATTCCTCGGCCGCTTCCGTTGTTTGTACGAAGTCGATCCGATTCATTGGTCTTACCCAAAGCCAGAAAGTTTGTGAGAGTCATGGTTACCGTTTACAGCAAGCCTGCATGTGTCCAGTGCCGCGCTACCACTCGTGCCCTCGATAAGGCTGGAATTGCCTACGATATCGTCGACATCACCATGGACGATGAGGCTCGGGACTACGTCATGGCTCTCGGTCACCTCCAGGCGCCGGTCGTTGACACTGGCACTGAGACCTGGTCGGGTTTCCGTCCGGATCGCATCAAGGCTCTCCAGGCAGCGTAAGAATCACACACCTCTCCGCAGATTTCGTTGACCACCCGGGAAGCGAAGATTGCGGGGGTTTTGCGATGTAAAGGGTGAAGCTCTCATGCTGGTGGTGTATTTCTCCTCGGCGACGGGGAATACACACAAGTTTGTTGAAAAGCTAGGTATCAAAAATGCCCGCATTCCCATCCGTCGTAATGAGCCGGAGCTTATCGTCGATGAGCCCTATGTCCTCATTTGTCCGACTTATGGTGGTGGCGTTTCCATCAGCGGTGGTAACTCAAGGCCAGTTCCTCCGCAGGTCATCAAATTTCTTAATAATGAGCACAACCGCTCTTTCATCCGAGGTGTGATTGCTGCCGGCAATCTCAACTTCGGTGAGGACTTCTGTAAAGCAGGGGATGTCATCTCCTACAAGTGCAAGGTTCCATATCTATATCGCTTCGAGCTGATGGGAACCGACCACGATGTGCGGCGAGTCCGAGAAGGGCTAGAGGAATTCTTCCACGGTAGAGCCAGCGCCTAAGTTGGCAAGCCTCAGTGTCGAGGGAAGGGGCACTGAGGACAACCGAATGGATACGCTCGCGGAAGCCGTCGTAAAGCGGTGTGCGAGGAAAATAGCTAGATTGGATTGCTCTGGGCAGTGTTGGAACAGACCCTGTGCAGGCAAATGAATATTAAAGGAGTCAACGTGTCGGAAATGGGCAAGCAGGTCGCGGAGCCGGTGGGTGAGGACAAGCTGGATTACCACGCGCTCAATGCGCTGCTGAATCTGTACGGTGAAGACGGCAAGATTCAGTTCGATAAAGACCGCATGGCTGCGCGGCAGTTCTTCTTGCAGCATGTCAATCAGAACACTGTGTTCTTCCATAACTTGCGGGAGAAGCTCGATTACCTGGTAGAGAACCATTACTACGAGGCTGAGGTTCTGGAGAAGTACGAATTTGAGGACGTCAAGGCGCTGTTCAAGCAGGCCTACGCCCACAAGTTCCGTTTTCAGACTTTCCTGGGTGCTTACAAGTACTACACCTCGTACACGCTGAAGACTTTCGACGGCAAGCGTTACTTGGAGCGCTACGAAGACCGTGTGTGCATGGTTGCTCTTACGCTTGCCGACGGCGACTTGGGGCTCGCGCAGCACCTGGTTGATGAGATCATCGCCGGACGCTTCCAGCCTGCTACTCCTACATTCCTCAACTCCGGTAAGGCCCAGCGCGGCGAGCCGGTGAGCTGCTTCCTGCTGCGTATCGAGGACAACATGGAGTCCATTGGCCGCGCCATCAACTCCTCGCTGCAGCTGTCCAAGCGCGGCGGTGGTGTGGCGCTGCTGCTGAGCAACCTGCGTGAACAGGGCGCTCCGATTAAGCACATCGAGAATCAGTCTTCCGGTGTCATCCCGGTTATGAAGCTGCTGGAGGACTCCTTCTCCTACGCTAACCAGCTGGGTGCTCGCCAGGGAGCAGGCGCTGTCTACCTGCACGCGCACCACCCGGACATCATGCGCTTCCTGGATACCAAGCGTGAGAACGCGGACGAGAAGATTCGCATCAAGTCGCTGTCGCTCGGCGTTGTCATTCCGGACATCACGTTCGAGCTGGCCAAGCGTAACGACGACATGTACCTCTTCAGCCCGTACGATGTCGAGCGTGTCTACGGTAAGCCGTTCGCGGACATTAGCATCACCGAGAATTACGCGGATATGGTCGAGGACCCGCGTATTCGTAAGCAGAAGATCAACGCGCGTCAGTTCTTCCAGACCATCGCTGAGATTCAGTTTGAGTCCGGCTACCCGTACATCATGTTCGAGGACACGGTTAACCGCGCGAACCCGATTGAGGGCCGCATTAACATGTCGAACCTCTGCTCGGAGATTCTGCAGGTCAACACCCCGTCGACCTACAATGCGGACCTGTCCTACGAGCACGTGGGTGAGGACATTTCCTGTAACCTCGGTTCGCTGAATATTGCGATGACCATGGACTCGCCGGACTTTGGTCGCACTGTCGAGACTGCCATCCGTGGCCTGACTGCGGTCAGTGAGCAGACTTCTATTGACTCGGTGCCATCGATTCGCAAGGGCAACGACGGATCTCACGCCATCGGCCTGGGGCAGATGAACCTGCACGGCTACCTTGGCCGCGAGAAGATTATGTACGGCTCGGAAGAGGGCCTGGACTTCACCAACGCCTACTTCGCAGCAGTGCTCTACGCAGTCCTGCGCGCATCCAACAAGATTGCTCGCGAGCGCGGTCAGAAGTTCGTCAACTTTGAGAACTCTGACTACGCCAGCGGCAAGTACTTCGATAACTTCGATCCGGCAGAGTTCCAGCCGAAGACTCAGCACGTCAAGGAGATCTTCGAGAACTCCACCGCGCACATTCCGGACGCTGAGGACTGGGCGCAACTGAAGGCCGACGTCATGGAGTACGGCCTGTTCAACCGTAACCTGCAGGCAGTGCCGCCGACCGGTTCGATTTCCTACATCAACAACTCGACCTCGTCGATTCACCCGATTGCATCTCAGATTGAGATTCGCAAGGAGGGCAAGATCGGTCGCGTATACTATCCGGCTCCGCACTTGGACAATGACAACCGTGAGTACTTCCAGGACGCCTACGAAATCGGCTACGAGAAGATCATTGACACTTACGCGGTCGCTACCAAGTATGTTGACCAGGGACTGTCGCTGACCTTGTTCTTCAAGGACACGGTGAGCACTCGTGACCTCAACCGTGCGCAGATTTACGCATGGCGCAAGGGTATTAAGACTCTGTACTACATCCGCCTGCGTCAGGTTGCGCTGGAGGGTACTGAGGTCGAGGGTTGCGTATCCTGCATGCTTTAAGCAAGCGTGCTTGAGGGCTAGGCATCTAGTGCTTCAGTTGTAGCGCATTGAAGGCGCGAGAATTTCCCCGAGTTTTGCCGGGAGATTCTCGCGCCTTTTTCGTCACTCCATCCAATTGGGAACAAATGTAAATATCACTATTGACGGTTGTAATCCAGGTAATTAACCTGGGCAGTGGTACACCAATGTTCGCATAATTTTCACCCACGGCTAGTGGGGGAAGGGGCTGGAAGCCATGTCCGATACCACTGGTAAGAGCACTCCACACATCAACCCAAAGGGTGCGCCGATTGCAGAAACCATTTTGTTGCCAGGTGACCCGCTGCGTGCCAAGTTCATTGCGGAGACCTATTTGGACGATGTCGTTCAGTTCAACAAAGTTCGCAACATGTTGGGCTTTACCGGCACCTACCAGGGGCAGGAAGTGTCCGTCATGGGATCCGGTATGGGCATTCCGTCTATCTCGCTGTACTCCTGGGAACTTATCCATGTTTTCGGCTGCAAGAAGCTGATTCGCGTCGGTTCCTGCGGCGCGTTGCAGCCGGAGCTGGACCTGTATGACGTGGTTATCGGCCAGACGGCATCGACGGACTCCAATTTTCTATCGCAGTACAACTTGCCGGGAACGTTCGCCCCGTCCGCATCTTTCCGTCTGATTGAAGATGTTCGCGATCGTGCCCGCGAGCAGGGCATCACTACACACGTCGGCAACATCTTGTCCAGCGATATTTTCTACAACTTCCAGGATGATGTGAACGACCGTTGGGCACGCATGGGTGTGCTGGCGGTGGAGATGGAATCTGCTGGCCTTTATGCCGCCGCCGCCGAGGCCGGTGTGGAGGCCATGGGAATCTTCACTGTGTCGGACAACATCGTCACCGGTGGAAAGACCACTCCGGAAGAACGTGAGAAGGCCTTCACGACGATGATGGAGCTGGCATTGCCGCTGGCTCGACTCTAGTGTCCTGGTCCGCAATCAATTGGCTTGAAGTGTGAAATAGGTACAGTGCGATGAGCAATCCCGCCAGCAATACCAGCTTGAACGTGAATCCCCGTGAAAGCGCAGCGTCCAAGGCTGCCGCGCCAAACCCTAAGGCCGCAGTCCCGGTCTTGCTGTTTTCCTTTGTATTCTGTTTGGTCTTGGACAATGGCTTTAAGTTCATGACCAAGCCGATTGCGGAATCTCTGGACCTCAGTGTCTCCACGGCCAGTCTGCAGGCGACACTCGCCGGTATCTTGATTGGCATTGGAGCGGTGGTGTACGCCGCATTGGCGGACAGCATCAGTATCCGCAAATTGATGATTGTCGGTATCGGCTTCGTCGCCGTGGGCTCTCTACTGGGTTATTTCTTCCAGGGAGTATGGCCAATCGTGCTTACTGCCCGCATTATTCAAACTGCCGGCCTGGCGGCGGCTGAGACACTCTACGTCATCTATGTCACCAAGTACCTAAGCCCAGAAGATCAGAAAACCTACCTCGGCTTTTCCACCGCGGCCTTCCAAGCCGCGCTGCTGATTGGAACGTTGACCTCGGGAATCGTGGCTACCTACATTTCCTGGCCGGCTATGTTCCTGATTTCGCTCATTCTGATAGTTGCCATTCCGTTCCTGATCAAGACAGTTCCGGAGGAGCAGCAGCAGAAGAGTCACCTGGATATCTTTGGCCTGTTCCTCATCGCGGTCATCGCCACTGCGGTGATGCTGTTCATGCAGCAGTTCCAATGGTGGTGGCTGGTTGCCGCTGCGCTGGGCGTCGCGCTCTTTGTCTGGCACATCCGGACACATGACAACGCCGTGGTCAGCCCGTCGTTCTTTACCAATGCTCGCTACGTTTGCGCGCTGATTGTTGTGCTCGTGGTTTACATGGTCCAGTTGGGGTATTCGGCCATTCTGTTGCCGTACATGGTCGACGAGCTCTATGGCATCAACCTCGACGGTGCTGCCTATATCCTCGCGCCGGGCTACCTCTGCGCTGTCATCGTCGGTGTAATGTCTGGCAAGGTTGCCAAGTTCCTGCCCTCGAAGCAGGCCATTGTCGCAGCCATCAGCATCATCATCGTGGCGTTGCTCATCCCCGCAGTGCTGCCGGGGGCCGGTGTTGCCACGGTTATCGTCTCCATGATTCTGTTCCCATCAGGGTTCGCGCTCATGTATGCGCCGTTGGTCGCGACCGCACTGCAGAACATTCCTGCCGCCAAGTCCGGTGTTGCAATCGGTTTCTACAATCTGACGATCAACATTGCCGTCCCGGTTGGCATCGCGTTAACGGCCATGCTTGTTGATTCTCGACCGGCCTTCTTCAGCACCCTCTCCATCGCGCAGTCTGAAGCAGAAGGGGTCTCCGCTACCATCGCTTGGTTGCTCGCGCTCATGGCTGTCGTAGGTTTGCTGGTGTACGTCATCTCCGACCGCATCATCAACGACACGGCGGAAAACCGAGAGAAGGTTCACGCCTAGGTTCGCGCAACATCTTGCGCTTGGTGCTTGACGACGGACATTGCGTCGTCAAGCACCTTGTTCTTTGTGTGACGTGGGGTTAGGGGAGGGGCACCGGGAACAAGACTCGGCAAGTGGGGCGATTTCTTCTAGGCCGCGTGCTTAATAATGCGGGTGTGGGTAAGCTGCTAAGGGTAGTGGCTCCTTTCATCGGGAGCCTGACGTTTTGTAGTGGGACAAGGCTGGAATAGCCACCGCTGCAGTCGCTGTTTGAACTCGTAAAGAGTGAAGGACGTTCCTTATATATAAGGTGTGTTCGAAAAACGGCAATATCAATGAAAAAGGGAGAGGTTTCCACGTGAGTTTCGATGATTGCCCACCCTCGACTCCGGCCCACCGTGAGAAGAATCCAGAGTCGCGTGCATGCCCAGTTGCGGCTATTGACTGGAACACGATTCCTGATGACAAGGATCTCGAGGTTTGGGATCGTCTGACCGGTAACTTCTGGTTGCCGGAAAAGGTGCCGCTGTCGAATGACATCAAGAGCTGGAATACGCTCAACGCACTGGAGCAGCGCACCACGATGCGCGTGTTCACTGGTCTGACCATGCTGGACACCATCCAGGGCACAGTTGGCGCAGTATCGCTCATCCCGGATGCGCTGACTCCGCACGAGGAAGCTGTGTACACCAATATCGCCTTCATGGAATCGGTGCACGCAAAGAGCTACTCGTCGATTTTCCAGACGCTGGCGTCGACTCCTGAGATTCAGGATGCGTTCCGTTGGGGCGAGGAGAATGAGTACCTGCAGAAGAAGGCCAAGATTATCCTCGACTACTACGAGGGCGATAATCCGCAGAAGAAGAAGGTCGCTTCCACTTTGTTGGAGTCCTTCCTGTTCTACTCGGGCTTCTACCTGCCGATGTACTGGTCCAGCCACGCCAAGCTGACCAACACCGCGGACATTATTCGCCTAATCATTCGTGATGAGGCAGTTCACGGTTACTACATCGGTTACAAGTACCAGCGCAACCTGGAGCGTCTGACCCAGGCCGAACGTGACGAGCTGAAGGATTACACCTTCGACCTCATGTTTGATCTCTACGACAACGAGATTCAGTACACCGAAGAGATGTACGACGAACTCGGTTGGACCGAGGATGTCAAGCGTTTCTTGCGTTACAACGGCAACAAGGCTCTGAACAACTTGGGCTACGAGGGTATGTTCCCGGCCGACGAGACTCGCGTTTCGCCGTCGATCCTGTCGGCCCTGTCGCCGAATGCTGACGAAAACCACGACTTCTTCTCGGGTTCCGGCTCTTCCTACGTCATGGGTAAGGCTGAAGTAACCGAGGATGAGGACTGGGACTTCTAAAAGCACAGGTGTAGGGAACATTCCGCATCGAGCCTCACTCTGGTGACAGCACACACACGGGGGTAGTAGTCCTAGCCTCGACGGTTCCTGCTAAATAGGCGTTAGCCCAGGTTAAGACAATTCTCAGGAAACTAATAGTGTGCTTAGCTGAGTGGGGAAGTGAGCCGGAAAATCCCTTAGCCTTAACTTTTTCCAAGGTTCAGACTAGAATCTGGCACATAGCGGTAGGTGGGTTCGCCGTCGCGTACTCGCCTGCACTATTCTCACAAGGACAAAACTTAAAATCCCTGTAGTGAGTTACAGGAAATCTTCGCGTAGTAAGGAGGAAGAATGACTGCAGTAGCGCCTCGTCCAGATCATGGCGTTGTAGCGCCGGAACGGCCGCAGCCGTTCGGACATGAGCGTAAGGGCAGCTGGGCGTGGGAAATGCTGACCACGACCGACCACAAGAAGCTGGGCATCATGTACATCATTATGTCCTTCTCGTTCTTCTTTGTCGGCGGTCTGATGGCTCTGCTTATCCGTGCTGAGCTCTTCGCCCCAGGACTTCAGTTCCTTTCTAACGAGCAGTTCAACCAGATGTTCACCATGCACGGCACGGTGATGCTGCTTCTGTTCGGTACCCCGATTGTTTGGGGTTTTGCTAACTACATTCTGCCACTTCAGATTGGTGCTCCGGACGTGGCTTTCCCGCGTCTGAACGCTTTCGGCTTCTGGCTGACCACCATTGGTGGCATTCTGATGCTGTCGGGCTTCCTGACCCCGGGTGGTGCTGCTGACTTCGGTTGGACCATGTACTCCCCGCTGTCTGACCCGATTCACTCTCCGGGTGTCGGTTCTGACCTGTGGATTGTCGGTGTCGGTGTTGGTGGTGTCGGTACCATCGCTTCCGCCATTAACATGACCACCACTGTCCTGTGCCTCCGTGCACCAGGCATGACCATGTTCCGTATGCCAATCTTCACCTGGAACATCCTGGTTACCTCGATCCTGGCTCTGCTGATTTTCCCGATCCTGACTGCAGCTGCTCTTGGTGTTTTGTACGACCGTAAGCTGGGCGGTCACATTTACGACCCGGCAAACGGTGGCGCAATGCTGTGGCAGCACCTGTTCTGGTTCTTCGGTCACCCAGAGGTCTACGTCCTGCTGTTGCCGTTCGTGGGCATCATCACCGAGGTCGTTCCGGTCTTTTCCCGTAAGCCGCTGTTCGGCTACGCAGGTATGGTCTTCGCAACCCTGTCTATTGCAGGTCTGTCCATGGCTGTGTGGGCACACCACATGTTCGTGACCGGTGGCGTTCTGCTTCCGTTCTTCTCGTTCATGACCTTCCTGATTTCGGTCCCGACCGGTGTTAAGTTCATCAACTGGATGGGCACCATGTGGCGTGGCCACATGACCTTCGAGGCTCCGATGACTTTCGCTCTCGGCTTCATCGTGACCTTCCTGTTCGGTGGTTTGACCGGTATTATGCTGGCTTCCCCACCGCTGGACTTCCACGTCTCTGATACTTACTTCGTCGTGGCGCACTTCCACTACACCCTGTTCGGTACCCTGGTCTTCGCTTCCTACTCGGGCGTTTACTTCTGGTTCCCGAAGATGACTGGTCGTATGCTCGACGAGAAGCTGGCAAAGGTTCACTTCTGGCTGACCTTCATCGGCTTCAACCTGACCTTCCTGGTCCAGCACTGGCTGGGTAACGAGGGTATGCCGCGTCGTTACGCCGACTACCTCGAGACTGACGGTTTCACCACCCTGAACATGATCTCCACCGTTGGTGCGTTCATCCTGGGTCTGTCTGTTATCCCGTTTGTCTGGAACGTCTTCAAGTCCTGGCGCTACGGTGAGGTCGTCACTGTTGATGACCCGTGGGGTTACGGTAACTCCCTCGAGTGGGCTACTTCTTGCCCGCCGCCGCGCCACAACTTCACCTCGATGCCGCGCATCCGCTCGGAGCGCCCGGCGTTCGAGCTGCACTACCCGCACATGGTTGAGCGTCAGCGCGCAGAGGCCCACGTTGGTCGTCAGCTCTAAGAGCTAGTGGCTACATGGCTGATGCAACTCTGAGTTAATAACTACGCGAAGCTAAGGCCCCATCACGGTTCTCCGTGATGGGGCCTTAGTCTTGTCTTTGAGAGTCTTTCCTAGGGAAGAGGCAGTAAGAGAGCGCAGGGAGAGCAGGGGGGGGGCAGGGAGCGCCAGAAGGGCAAGAGAGCAGGGCGATGGCTAGCGCCTGTCACTGGCCACCCACTGAAGTGCGGAATCCCACTATGCGATGAGCACTCTGCCGGGGCTTCATGCGATACTGGATTGGTGAATGAACAGGTAATTATCTCTCCCAGTCAGTCTGTAGATACCGATGCTCTATCGGTTTCGTTGGCACCGGGACTAGCTCCGGTGCTTATTACCGCTGTTGGCCGAGACCGCCCGGGTGTCTCCGCAGCTTTCTTCCGCGTGCTCGCGGCCCACGGAGTTCAAATTTTGGATGTGGAACAGTCGGTGTTCCGCTCTAATCTGAGCCTCGGTGCGCTTGTTGGTGTCACAGAAGAAAAGGTCGGTGTTCTCCGTGAGGGACTCATTGAAACACTGAAGCCTCACGGCATGACTGTCAGTTTCCAGCTGGATGCCCCGATTGAGCGCAGCGATGGCTCCACCCACGCACTTGTCGTGTTGGGCAATCCGGTCAACGCTGAGGATATTTCCCGTATCGGCCGCACTCTTGCTGATTACGGTGCAAACATCGATTCCATTCGCGGTATTGCTGACTACCCAGTCACTGGCCTGGAATTGCTGGTCTCTATTCCGGACCCGAAGCCGGGTGCGGGCATTCCGCTGCGTAAGGCACTGGCCGAGCTTGCACAGGACCAGGACATTGACATCGCAATTGAACGCGCTGGTTTGCAGCGCCGCTCCAAGCGCTTGATTTGTTTCGATGTGGACTCGACCTTGATTACCGGTGAGGTCATTGAGATGCTGGCCGCCCATGCTGGTCGCGAGGCGGAGGTTGCAGCGGTTACAGAGCGCGCTATGCGCGGTGAGCTGGACTTCGCCGAGTCACTGCATGAGCGAGTTAAGGCTCTGGCTGGCCTGCCGGTCAGTGTCCTAGAGGAAGTCACTAACTCCATCGAGCTGACTCCAGGCGCCCGCACCACGATCCGCACGCTGAAGCGCCTCGGTTACAAGTGTGGTGCTGTCTCCGGTGGCTTTATCCAGATCTTGGAGCCGCTGGCAAAGGATCTCGGTCTGGACTTTTACAAGGCGAATACCCTCGAGGTCGAGGACGGAAAGCTGACTGGACGCGTGGTCGGCGATGTCGTCGATAGGCAGGAGAAGGCCCGCAGCCTCAAGACGTTCGCCGCAGAGTCGGGGCTTCAGATGCATCAGACCGTTGCGGTCGGCGATGGGGCCAATGACATCGATATGTTGTCGGTCGCAGGCCTTGGTATTGCTTTCAATGCCAAGCCGGCGCTGAAGGAAATCGCTGACACGTCCGTCAACGTTCCATTCATGGACTCGATTCTGTTCATGCTGGGCATTTCCCGCGATGAAATCGACGATGCCGACCGCGAAGATGGCACCTTCCGCCGCGTGCCGTTGGAGCAGTAGTGCAACGCGAGGATCACAAGGATCCAGCTGTCACGGACGCATCATCGGTACCGGAGTGGTTCCGTATCGCCCATAATCTCCTGCCGCAACCTGATAGGGAAGACCACGGCGAGGATGTGCCGTGGGCAATGGCTATTGTGCTTGAGGTTCCGAAGAAGGAACGCCCCTCGCGCACTGCGCTGCTCCGCGCTGCCGCGATGGCTGTTGTTGCTTGTTGCCTGGACGAACGCGCAGGCGATGACACTTCTGCCTATCAACAAGGTCTGGCGTCTTGGTACGGTGCGCGCATCCGCAAGCTCACACGTCGCGCTCGCAATATCGGCTGGCAACGCGCTCAGCTTGCACCGGGTGTCACCGTGGACGTCGACGGCGCGCAAGCTCGCGCACTAGTGCCAACTCCTGTCGACGAAACCTACCCGGAGATTGCCAAACTACAAATTTCCGGCACCGATTTGCCTTACGACGACCCGGAGAACACATCTCCCGGCGCCCCGGGCGACCATGAGAGCGCTGACACCTTTGCTCCGCCAGTGATTTGGGTGGACAAAAACCTGAATATGTCCGTAGGAAAGGTGGCCGCGCAAGTTGGACACGGCTCGATGCTCTATGCGGCCAGCCTGTCGGTCGAGGACGCTTGGGCGTGGGCGCAAAGTGGTTATGCGTTAGATGTGAAAGAAGTACCGCGGGAGCAGTGGCCAGCGCCAGAGCCCCGCGCGGTTGAGGTTCAGGATGCCGGGTTTACCGAGATTGCACCCGGTTCAGTCACCGTGGCGGTGACCCCTGGGGCAGTAACTCACGACTGAGCGCGTGCTGCCTCCATGGCCTTGAGATCCTTGCGCAGAATCTTGCCCGTCGCCGACTTCGGGATTTCATCCATGAACTCGACTGCTCGCACCTTCTTGTACGGTGCGACGCGGTCGGCGACGTAGTCCATAATCTCGTCTTCAGTCACCTGCTTGCCCGCCTTGAGGACAACGTAGGCCTTAGGAATCTCCTCGCCGTCGGAGCGAACGACACCACTGCAGGCGGCATCGGCAGTATCCGGGTGGCTGAGCAGCACGGACTCGAGCTCGGCCGGCGGAACCTGGTAGCCCTTGTACTTAATCAGTTCCTTGAAGCGGTCGACGATGTACACATTCCCGTGTTCGTCGAGTTCCGCAACGTCGCCGGTACGCAGCCAACCGTCGACAAGCGTCTCTGCCGTCGCCTTCGGGTTGTTGAGGTAGTCCTTCATCACCTGTGGACCATGAATCCATAGCTCACCTGCCTCCGAGCGCCCCTCGGCGGGAACCGGGATTTCCTCAAAGCTGTCGGAGTCGAGGTTGACAATCTTGTACTGAGTGTTGGGGACTGCGCGACCGATCGAGTCCAGCGGACTATCGTGGCCGATGCGGATGTGGGCTGCTGGCGAGGACTCGGTCATGCCGAAGCCCTGTGCGACCACGCAGTCAAGGCGCTTTTCCACCTGTTCCGCGAGGTCAAGTTGGAGAGAAGCGGCACCCGAGAAGATTGTCTCCAGGCTGGACAGGTCAAAGGAATCGACAGCTGGGTGCTTGGCCAGGCCCACAGCTACAGGCGGTGCGATGAACGCGAACTTCACCTTGTGCTCGGCGATGATGGACAGGAAATCGACGAGGTCGAACTTGCCCATGGTGTACTGCGTCGTGCGGCGCCACAGGCACAGATTCAGCAGCGCAGTCAGGCCGTAGATGTGGAAAAACGGCAGGATAGTGACAGCCGGGGTGTCCTCGGTCAGCGCGTTGACTGTAGCTCCACCCGCCTGAGCGACGTTGGCCACCAAGTTGCGGTGAGTGAGCTGGACGCCCTTCGGTACACCGGTGGTTCCCGAGGAAAACGGAATCACGGCAACGTCATCGGGTGATACGTCGACGTCCGGGGCTGCGTGCCCCTCGGCAAGCAGCTCGCCCATGCCGTGGAGACCCGTCAGGCCGATAATCATCTCTTCCGGCAGACCAGCAGCCTCAGCGCCGTGGGCGCCAGCCCAACCGATTGAGGAGGTCGTCAGCATCATCTTCGCGTCAGACATCCGGAGTTGGTTTTCAATGTCCTCCGCAGTTGCCAGCGATGCGACCGTCGTGCAGACAGCCCCCGCGCGTAGGACACCGTGAAGAGCGACCGCGAAGGTTGTCGAGTTGGGGCAGTGGAGAGCCACAACGTCGCCCTTCTTAATCCCACGTGCTGCCAGCGCACCCGCAAACTTCTCAATGCTGGCCTTCAGATCACCGAAGGTGACCTCGGAGCCTGAGTCAACGATTGCAAGCTTGTCCTGGTGACGTGGCTCAATTTCTCCGAAGAGGAACTCAAAGAGTGAGGTCTCCGGGATGTCGATGTCGGGGAGGTTGCTGGAAAGGGGCATGCAGGAAATCGCCTTTCTAATCTCGTGCACGGCTGCCAAGTGTCCTGCTTCATTAGCTCGGGCACTGTAGCAGTGCTGTGTTTCACATCACAATAATGTATTGGATAGAAAAGCGTGGGATTTTTTCCAGAAACTATGCCTAATCCAGCGTCACCTCGTGAGCCCAGACAGCCCCCTCTGAATCAGCTTTGGGTCAGCCGCTGCAACGCTCCAGCCGCAATATCCAGGTTGGTCGTCCGCCAGAAGTCAGGCATCGACGCGGCAATCCAGGAACCATAGCGTGCAGTAGCCAACCGTGAATCCAGTACCGCAACAACCCCGCGGTCATCGACTTGGCGTAGCAGACGACCAGAACCCTGCGCCATCAGCAGCGCTGCATGTGTCGCTGAGACCTCCATAAAACCGTTTCGGCCAGCGGCATTAGCCGCATCGGAGCGCGCGGACAAAAGCGGGTCGTCGGGGCGGGGGAACGGGATGCGATCGATGATGACACACGATAGCGATGGGCCAGGAACATCGACGCCTTGCCACAGCGTCAGCGTGCCAAACAAGCATGTCTGCGGATTAGCTGCGAAGCGATCAACCAGAGCACCGATAGAGTCATCGCCTTGGCACAGCACGTCGTAAGGCAGGCGCTTGCGCATTTCCTCCGCCGCTGCCTCGGCGCCTCGGCGAGAAGAAAACAGCCCGAGCGTTCGCCCACCAGCGGCGCGGATGAGGCGCTCCATGATCGCGAACTGCTCCGGTGTGGCGCCGTCGCGTCCAGGTCGTGGCAGGTCGCGTGCGACGTAGAGGATGCCAGATTTCTGCGGGTCAAAGGGCGTGCCGACGTCCAAGCCATCCCACCCACCGGAGGGAAGCCCCCAAGCGGCGGCCATGGCATCGAACTTGCCGCCAAGAGCAAGTGTTGCTGAGGTCAAAACGACGGTGGATTCGCCGAAGAGGCGTTCGCGAAGCAGTGCTGCGATGGACAGGGGAGCGACATAAACTGTCTTGTTCTCGCCAAGCCATACGACATCGTCGCTACTGAACTCTAGAATTCGCACGACTGTGTCGTGCATATTCTCCACGGCAGCGCGGACGGTCTGGCGCTCAGTGTTGTCAGAGTCAGAACTCGAACCACCGGAGCCCGACCCGCCAGAGCTGCCTGAACTAGAGGTGCCTAGCGTGGTCTGTAGTTGCCACAGGCTATCGCGGAGCGAAGCTAGCGCCGCTCCAAGCTCACCGGGAATTTCTTCGAGTGCGCCGCTGTAGGCGTCGGCAAGCAATGCGACGGTCTCGCCGAGTAGATCCGTGGCATCGGTGACATCATCCACCTGCTCTGCGGCTCCGAATTTGCGGGCGCGCCGGGCCATCATGGTGATACCGGCAGGGGAGAGCTCGTCGGTGGCAACAGAGGTGATTCGACCGTCGAGCTCGTGAGCCTCGTCAATGACAACGCAGTCGTGCTGCGGCAAAATCATGGCGTCGGAGAGCGCATCGATGGCCAACAGTGCGTGATTGGTGACAACGATGTCAACGTTGGAGGCCTCGCGGCGGGCTTGTTCGGCGAAACACTCCTCGCCGAAAGGGCAGGAAATGGCACCGACGCATTCGCGAGCCGTGACGGAGACCTGCCGCCAGGCTTCGTTGGAAACGCCCTTGTCCAGGCTGTCGCGGTCGCCGGTGTCGGTGTCATTGGCCCACTCGCGTAGCCGCATGACCTCGGCAGCGGTTCGGCTGAGCTGCGCTTCGCTGAGGAGGGCAGTGGGGCCAACGGCGTCACCTGAGCTGGCCTGCTCGGATTCATCACCGTCCATGACGGGATCTTTGATGACATTTCCGACCTTGGACTTGCACAGGTAGTTCGAGCGGCCCTTGAGGATTGCGAAGGTTGGCGTGCGGGACAAGTGTGGCTCTAGCGAACTGACTAGCCGCGGCAAGTCGCGTTCGACCAGCTGGCGTTGCAGCGCAATGGTCGCCGTGGAAACGATTACAGACTCGTCGGACTCCATTGCTTGCACAATGGCAGGCACCAGGTAGGCCAGCGACTTACCCGTACCGGTGCCTGCCTGTACCGCTAGGTGCCGCTCGCGCGCAAAGGCGGAGGCCACCGACCGGGACATTTTGACCTGATTCGGTCGAGTCGTTCCGCCGAGTCCCTTCACTGCCGCATCGAGAAGAGCTTCGATGCTATCCGCGTTATGGACGCTGGCTCTCGGTGAAGCTAGCTCGTCAACATCGTCAAAGTCCTCAAAGTCGTCCGATAGCTCAGCAAAATCTGCGTGCTCGGGAGTGTCCGACACAGTTCCCCCGCCGCCTAAACGCCGTGAAAACGGACGGACAGTACCGGCTCGTCACGGGAAAGTGCGAGCCCCTCCCACGGGAGGCTGACCAGCGCCTTAACCAAGTGATCGCGGGACTCCTCCAAGGTCGGTAGACCATCGACGACCTCGCCATCGCGCATCATCGGAATGGTCAGATCGCGGTAGTGCAGGTTGCCCACATCCGGGATTTCCGAGCCGAGCGGGAAAGCGATTTCCTCCACGGCGGTACCGGAACGGCGACAGGTACGAATCGCCGCCTTCACGCCACCATGGCTCCGCTTATCCAGAGAACGCTTGGCGACGGGCACCCCATCAACTTCGACCATCTTGTAGACCAGGCCCGCAGTCGGTGCGCCGGAGCCAGTGACTACAGAGGTGCCCACGCCGTAGACATCGACCGGCTCTGCCCTCAGCGCCGCAATGGCGAACTCGTCGAGGTCAGAGGACACTACGATGTTGGTGTTGTGTGCACCCAGCGAGTCCAGCTGCTGACGCACCTGGCGAGCGAGAACTCCGAGGTCGCCGGAGTCAATACGTACACCGCCGAGTTCCGGACCCGCGACCTCAATAGCCGTATTGACGCCCTCGGTGATGTCGTAGGTATCCACCAACAAAGTGGTGTCGGTTCCCAGTGTGTCAATCTGAGCCTTGAAGGCCGCAGCCTCGTTCGTCGTGCCATCTGGGTTGGTGTGCAACAGAGTCCACGCGTGCGCAGCGGTACCGGAGGCTGGGATGTTGTACCGTGCCGCTGCCTCCAAGTTGGAGGTGGCGCTAAAACCTGCCAGGTAAGCGGCGCGGGCAGCAGTCACAGCTGCTTCTTCATGAGTGCGACGCGAACCCATTTCAATAATCGGGCGCCCACCGGCAGCCGTGACCATTCGGGTTGCTGCCGAGGCGATGGCGGAGTCCGCATTGAGAATGGAGAGAATAACAGTCTCCAAAATGACGCACTCGGCGAAAGTGCCTCGCACCGTCAAAATGGGCGAGGCGGGGAAGTAGAGCTCTCCCTCGCGGTAGCCGTCGACTTGGCCACTGAAGGAATAGTTACGCAGGTAATCCAGCGTCCTGTCATCGAGGAAGTCCAGCGAAGCCAGCTGTTCCTCGGTGAAGCGGAAGTTGCGGATAGCATCCAACACACGCGCTGTACCAGCGACAACGCCATAGCGACGCTCATTCGGCAGGCGACGGCCAAACACCTCGAAGGCGACCTGGCGCTCGCCGGATCCGTCGGCAAGCGATGCCTGCAGCATCGTCAGCTCGTACTTATCGGTGAGAAGGGCGGTGGAGGAATGCTTATCAATCACGGTCAACAGTCTAGTCGGCTGAAGCGGGCCGGGGCAGTCGGTTCCGGCGAGCGCGCGCCACTCCGTACTATCCTGGTGCCTATGAGCATGCCAGCAGCAACACCGATGCCCACTATGGATGCCGATGTCGTGACGGAATCGAACCGACCCTGGCAGTGCATTGTGTGGGATGACCAGGTTAATTCGATGAGTTATGTCACCTACGTGTTTCAGATGCTCTTCGGCATGGACCGAAAGAAGGCGCACGCGCTGATGATGACGGTTCACACGGAGGGCAAGGCAATCGTGTCTTCCGGTGAGCGTGACAAGGTGGAGGCCGATGTGAAGAAGCTCCACAAGGCAGGCTTGTGGGCAACAATGGAGCAGGCTGACTAAGCCGATATTCGACAGCGGGAGAGAATTTACATGCGTCCTTGGAAGCGCAAGCGATCCCTTCTCGGCGGTGGCGTCAAGTACGTCACGGCTTTTGAAGGCACGGAGCGGGATTTGCTGCTGAATCTGGCTGCTACTGTGGCGGACTCGCTGATGGAGCGAGCCCGGTCGGCACCGAAGAATGAGCTCGCGGAAATGACGGGAATGCCTGTCGGACACTCCGAGGCCCCATCCGATCCGAAGCTTGCGCGCCTGTTGCCGGACTTCACCAAGCCGGGTGAGGAGAGCGTGGAGGGGGAAAACGCCCTCATGCGCCAGCTGCATGAATCGGAGATTGTAGAGAGCAAGCTCCATTCCCTGCGTGCGATTATCGACGCCCTGGAGCCCGCCGAGTCGGGGCAGGTATCCATTTCCGAAAGTGATGCCCATGCCTGGGTGGCGGGTATCAATGACCTACGTATTTACCTGCATGTTTCCATGGAGAACCTCAATGGCTCCATCGAACAGATTGAGCAGACCGACGCGATGTACCAGTGGCTGTCCTACAACCAAGAGTCACTGTTGGACCAGCTCATGGGTGAGTAGCGAATCCGAGCAAAACCCCGAAAAGATGCAGTAATCAACTGAGGTTAGCTGCCATGAACTGTGGTGAAAGGTGCCGTGGTCGACAATGAATTCTGAGATCTTCGCAATCAGCCCCACCGACATTCGACACCAAGCCAGCAGTGCTGCGCTGGGCGCGAGCATCGACATCGGCGCAGGCTGTCTCGACTCCATCGACGGCATCTCTATCGGCCATGCTTCTGAGGGGGATACCGGAGTCACCGTCATCGCCGCTCCAGGCGGTGCTGTCGGCGCTGTCGATGTCCGCGGCGGCGGTCCGGGCACCCGCGAGACCGACCTGCTCGCACCGGAGAATACCGTCGAACGCGCCCACGCTGTCGTTTTGGCTGGCGGCTCCGCGTACGGCCTCGCAGCTGCCGACGGAGTTATGCGCGAACTGCGCGACCGCGGCATTGGCTTTGAGGTCACCCCAACTCGTCCGGATATCCTCGTGCCCATCGTTCCCGGTGCTGTCATCTTCGACTTGCTGTTGGGGGAGCCGACGCTGCCCACCGCTGAACTAGGGCGCGAGGCGTTGTCGCACGCGCTTGACGACGTCCCGGAGGACACTCCCTCCGGGACAGTAGGTGCCGGTGTCGGTGCTATGGCCGGGGCAATCAAGGGTGGTTTTGGACAAGCCCGTGTGACCTCCGCCGATGGTAAGTACTTTGTGGCTGCCGCAATGGTGGTGAACTCCTTTGGTGCGGTCATTGACCCGGAGGGACACCTTTACGGAATGCCCGCGGCTGCCGGTGCCAGCAAGGAGGCATTGGCCCGGCTGGACCAGGTTTTCGTCGGTAGGACCAAGATTCTCGCCGATGCGGCTGGACACGGGGAATCGTCGGCAAGCACGCGAAACACAACGATTGGCACGTTGATAACCAATGCGCCGGTGACAACTGCGCAGTTGAAGCGGTTGGCGATGTGCGGTCATGACGGGTTGGCGCGAGCGATTCGGCCGGCTCATGCGCCGATGGACGGTGACACGCTGTTTGCCCTCAGCTCGGCCGAGGCGGCGGATAGCGGAAACGCTGAACCCGTGGGCTCGGATGTGGTGGCCCTGTTGGCTGCGATGGCGGCCGATGCGGTGCAGATGGCTATTGTCGATGCCGTGATGAGTGCAACGGGACGCGCGGAAGTAGCCGCGCTGTCAGAGATGCTGGACAAGTAGTGAAGGAAGTTCGCCAATGAATCCGCAATGGAGCTCGGGACAACAGCAGAATTACCAGAACTATGCGCAGTACCCGATGGGCGGTCCCGTGCAGACGCGGCGGAATAATCAGATTGTTCCACAGGATCGCGACGGCGGGCTCGGGGCGGCCATCAGTACGGCTATTGGGTACCTGGCACTTATCTGGACGGTCTTTCTTGTCAACGAATTCATCTTTGGTGGGGCGCTGAACAACTTCGGTGTGCGCCCACGCGAAACCTCGACGCTGTGGGGAATTTTGACCGCACCGCTGCTGCACGCAGATTACGGGCACATTGTGGCGAACTCTCTGCCCGGGGCGTTGTTCGCCGGTTTGATTGCAATGTCGTCGAAGCGGCTATTTTGGCAGGTCACACTCTTGATTACGGTCGTTGGTGGCGGTCTGACCTGGCTGGTCGGCGGTGTAAATACCGTCCACATCGGTGCGTCCGGCCTGATTTACGGCTGGCTGGCGTTTTTGGTCGTACGCGGTTTCGTGAATCGTCGGGTGATGCAGATTATTTTGGGCGTGATTCTGGCATCGATGTATTCGGGTCTTATCTGGGGAGTGCTGCCAACACAGATGGCTGTTAGTTGGCAGATGCACCTCTTCGGTGGGCTTGCGGGCATCTGGGCTGCGGTGATGTTTAAGCGCGGTCGTGCACGTGGCTAAGAGTGCACGTCGCTAAGAGCCCGAGGTACGTGGCATCAGCTCCTGACGAAATCGGCCTAGAATAGGAGCTTCGGTGTTTGACCAACGATATGAGGAGTCCAGATAGCGGTGGGAGCAGGAGCAGAAACTCAGGCAGTCAATCAGCTGACAGCGCAGGATAGCGGCTTCCCCGACCGAACAGCGCCGATTGGCATCTTTGACTCCGGCGTCGGTGGGCTGACAGTGGCACGTGCCATCATGGATCAGCTGCCGCACGAGTCGATTATGTACATCGGCGATACTGCCAACGGCCCTTACGGGCCGCTGCGCATCGCCGAGGTTCGTCAGCACGCTGAAGCGATTGCCGATGAACTGGTTGCACGCGGCTGCAAGATGATTGTCATTGCCTGCAACACGGCTTCGGCCGCATTTTTGCGTGATGCCCGCGAGCGCTACCCAGTCCCAGTAGTCGAGGTCATTCTGCCCGCTGTGCGCCGTGCGGTCTCGACCACCAGGAACGGAAAAGTCGGCGTAATCGGTACCGCCGCCACAATTCGCTCCCGTGCCTACCAAGATCTCTTTGATGCAGTGCCCGGCGTGGATGTCTCCGCGGTCGACTGCCCGCGATTCGTGGACTTTGTCGAGCGAGGAATTACCTCCGGTCGCCAGATTCTGGGACTTGCAGAGGGCTACCTCGCGCCATTGCAGGCCGATGGTGTGGACACCCTCGTGCTGGGCTGCACCCACTATCCGCTGCTGTCTGGTGTGATTCAGCTGGCTATGGGGGAGGACGTCGCCCTAGTGTCGTCGGCGGAGGAGACGTCGAAGGATGTTCTGCGCATCCTCACAAAGACCGACATGCTCGCTGACCCGGAGAGTAATCCGAACCCTGTGCGCACATTCGAATCCACTGGAGATCCGCAAGTTTTTGCATCCCTGGCAAAGCGCTTCCTTGGGCCGGGTATTAGCCAGGTCACTATGCATTCCCAAATGTGACCTTTCTTATTAAATCCAGACACTCCATTGGTTTTTTGCTCGTTTTTGATCAATTACATGGCAAGCTTGAAGTATGCGATTGAAGGTTCTGGGATGTACAGGCAGCATGGGTGGCCCATCGGCGCCAGCATCTGGCTACCTCATTGAGCTGGATAACGGTCGAACCTTTGTCATTGATTTGGGTCCCGGTGTCCTCGCCGAATTGCAGAAGATCTCTGATCCTGCAGCTTGTGATTTGTTACTAACTCATGTGCACCCAGACCACACTGCAGACATTCCAGGGCTGCTCGTCTGGCGTCGCTTCCACCCGACAGCCCCGGCGAGTTCCCGGAATCTCCTGGTTGGCCCCGGAGACATTCACGACCGGATAGGCACCATGTGCAAAGCACTGGGAAGTGAAGAAGATGCCAACCTGGAAGACACTTTTGACCAGGTTGTGAGTAACCCAGGTGAGCCACTGTTAGTCGGTGGGGGCGAAGCGGACGGAGGCGCCGTCGTCACGCCGTATAACATGGTCCACCCGGTGCCAGCTGTTGGATATCGCATTGAAGCAGATGGTCTGACCATTGCGTACACCGGAGATACTGCGTGGACCGATGAATTGGTGGAGCTGGCGCGGGATGCGGATATCTTCATCTGTGAAGCCACATGGTGCAGCAACGAAGAGGGCACCCCACCGGATATGCACCTGACGGGCTACGAGGCCGGAAAGGCAGCGACGCTGGCGGGGGTTAAGAAGTTGGTGCTGACTCACATTCCGCCATACGCCGACGGTGAAGAAGCACTACGTGCTGCGAAGAGTACCTTTGCCGGTGACGTTGAATTGGCCTACCTGGGCATGGATCTAGGCGGCTAGTCTCAGCGACTACCGGGTTTCCGTACAGCTGTCGCACCGCTTTCGCGCCGGGCGGTAGGGTAGTTGGCATGACTACAGCTAATTCCGATTTTCGCCGTGCCGATGGACGCGCGGTTGATGAAATGCGCAAGGTGACCATCACTCGCGGCTTCACCGACAATCCGGCCGGTTCTGTGCTGGTTACTTTCGGTAATACGCGTGTAATGTGCACCGCTTCCGTCGAACAGTCGGTGCCACGATTCAAGCGTGACTCCGGCGAGGGCTGGTTGACCGCTGAGTACTCCATGCTGCCGGCCTCTACCCACGAGCGCATGCCCCGCGAGTCAATGCGCGGCAAGGTCAAGGGTCGCACTCACGAGATTTCCCGTCTGATCGGTCGCTCCTTGCGAGCTGCTATCGACTTGAAGGAACTCGGTGAGAACACCATCAACATCGACTGTGATGTTCTGCAGGCGGATGGTGGTACTCGAACCGCTTCCATCACCGGTGCGTACGTCGCGCTGGCTGATGCCCTGACCTACCTGCATGCAGCGGGTGCAGTTCCGGGCACCCCGCTGAAGGCACCAGTCGCAGCTGTTTCGGTTGGCATTATTGATGGCCGTGTCTGCCTGGATCTGCCTTACGAGGAGGACTCTCGCGCTGAGGTCGACCTCAACGTGGTGATGACCGCAGAGGGTAAGTTCGTCGAAATCCAGGGCACTGGCGAGGAAGGCACCTTTGACCGAGGTCAGCTGAATGACATGCTCGACTCGGCGGAAAAGGGTCTGCGTGAGCTCGTTGCCCTGCAGCAGGAAGTTCTGCGTGCGCCGTACCCGGGTGAGCTGCCGTGAAGCTCCTCGTCGCTACCCGAAATTCTAAAAAACTAGTCGAGCTCGACCGCATCCTGCGTGCGGCGGGTATTGATTCGGTGGAACTTCTTTCGCTTAGCGACGTCCCGGAGTACCCAGAGCGCCCCGAAACCGGTCGCACTTTTGCGGACAACGCCTACATCAAGGCTTTCGATGGTGCGACACACACCGGCTACGCGTGCTTGGCAGACGATTCGGGGCTCAGCGTCGATGAGCTAAACGGCATGCCGGGTGTGCTCTCGGCGCGCTGGTCCGGCACTCACGGCGACGATGTCGCTAACTACGAGCTGCTGCTCGCCCAGATGGGGGACTGCCCAGATGAGCGTCGTACGGCGTCCTTCCGTACCGCCTGCGCGTTGGTCGTCCCCGGTGCCAAGGAGGTGCCGTCCGCGCTTGCCGACGGCGGTTTCCCAGCCGTCCTCGATGAAGCCGGTAATCTGCTGCTGGTTGTAGAGGGCCGCTGGCCTGGCGCCATTCTGCGCGAGCCTGTTGGGGACAATGGGTTCGGCTACGATCCGGTGTTCGCGCCCGCAGTTGGGGAGGGCAACGAAGCTGAGGGGGCCTTGTCTGCGGCACAAATGAGCGCCGAAGACAAGGACGCTTTTAGCCACAGGGGGCGTGCACTGCGTGCCTTGACTCCGGCGCTGAAAATTCTGGCTGAGGTTGAGGCTAAGGGGTAGCCCTCGGGCTGCCGAGAGCCCGCTACTTCAGCTGGAAAGCGGTCTCGACTTCCTCACGGCGCTTCTTCTCGACAAAGAAGGAGAGGAACGGGACCACGCCACCGAGCGCGGTGATGATCCACTTTGCTGGTTCCCAGCGGGCTTTGGTGCCCAGGTTTACGGTGGCAATGAGGAATGCCATGTAGCCGAAGCCGTGAATCTGGGCGGTGTAGAAGAACCACCGCGGCGCGTCGGCGGAGTTGTCGAGGATGAGGTACTTGTAAATCATCTCGGCACACAGCAAGAGCAGCATCACACCCGTGAAGTAGGCAGTGACGGAGAAGTACGTCAGTGCCTTCCTTACGCGCTCTTGCCGATCTGGATTGATGTTGGTCACTAAAAGTCCTTTTCTCGAATAAGCAGTTATCGCCTAGGCGTTGGTGCCAGAGTCCGTCGATTGTGTCTCATCCACAGGCTGCATCTTTCGCGAGCCATCTGGGTTGGTCGGCAGGAATTCGTCTGGAATTTCCGTCATGACATCGTCTTTAGCCTCAAATGCGGCCTCGCTATTGCCGCTCAGGCGTTCGCGTTCGTACTCCATGTATTTGCGGTAGGCCCAAATAAAGAACAGGCCGAAAGCGGGCCACTGCAGTGCGTAGCCCAGGTTTTGGAATGAGCTGGTTGTGTTCCACCTGCTGAGCTGCCAGTAGGCGAGTGCAAGAGTGGCGCCGACTGCAAGAGCCAAGAAGATTAGTTGCACCACGCGGGTACGAGTGGGAATCTTCGCTGGCTTGTCAGTGGTATTGGGATGCTGTGAAGTGGACACATAACCACCATAGCTAGTCCGTGACCTGCCAAGCTAGCGCGCTCGCTGGATAAGGCAGGCGATGGGACATTAGGAATTCAGCTAGGACATTAGGAAATCTGCGGCAAACCCGTTAAAGTGTGTACAGTCCAAATGAGCTGTGAAAGTTCGTTGCGCCTGTAGGTGGCTAATAGGTAGTCCATGCTTACGGGGACTGTACGTAACTGTCACGGATTCGCGACGGGCGCCTGTGGCGGAATTGGCAGACGCGCTGGATTTAGGTTCCAGTGCCTTAGGGCGTGGGAGTTCAAGTCTCCCCAGGCGCACACATAAATACCCCGTGACTATGCAGGTCACGGGGTTTTTCGTTCTCCACCCCGCCAGATTTTCCGCCCTCATTAGGCCGCGTGCCCAAAATCTGGCCCATTTCCCGCCCGAAGCTATTCCAAGGTCGCTAATCTCCCGTGCACGGTGTAGAACCATGACTATGAAAATTGTTGTCTGCGTCGTTTATCCCCGCTACCCAGATAACACTGAACCTCTCGGCGGGTTCGTCGAGTCTGAAGAAACCGCCCTCGCGATTGACAACTGGTGGCGCGCACAACCCGGCGACATGATTGGCACCTGGGAAGACTTCGAAGTCGAGGTTGAAAGCCGCGACCAGCTCCTCTACGGAGTGTTTAGTGGTACCCCCACTCTTGAAATCACCGATAGCAATTTCTGGGACCCCATCTGTCACGGGGTGTACACCGACCGCAAGGTGGCTGAACACGCGGCAAAACCCAAGACAATGTGGGAGGCCAACAACTGCCCGCCAAAGTTCGTGCTCCCCTTCCGTCTGGGCTGGAAATTTGACCGGTATTTCCCCGATGGAAAACCCTGGCCGCCAGACCAGTTGTAGACCTGCGACAGTCCTGCCTCTTTTAGCGGGAACGCAAGACGGGGCAGTCGCACAGCGCGCGTGAGTGCCATTCTGGGAAACCTTTGTTCGCTCATTCCACTGCGTAGGGCAATCGAATCTGTCGATACAATGACGCTGATCGAATCGTATCTTGAATCGTAAGGTGGAAGCAGGGAGGCAACATGAGCATCTCGATGCATCTGGATGAGTACATGGCGCGTCGTGGCATAGTTCCCGACGACACTGTGGTCAACGATGATCCCTGCGCAATCTTCGACGGCAAGGTCGAGCGCGATGGTAAGTCGCAGCAGGACCTTGAAGAGTCAGAGCGGCGCTTAGAAGAAGCGGAGTCCACAATTCTGGATATGCTAGGCGATTAATTGAGGAAAGATTGAGCGTTCTCGGCGCCCATTGACACGCATTCCGGGTGTGATGTTCATCACCGATTGGGCATAAATTGGCTCGGTCTTCCCGGCTTCATTTTCCACCGCCGGTGCTGCCAGGGTGATGAAGCGCAAGCAACTTATCGACAAGGGAACACTGTTTCCTACCTGCGAAGTTCTTTCACCTTCGAAACGCTGTGCTCGCTTATCTCGCAGCCGTGTTCAGCCTCTCGTTTTGGGGCTGCAAATTATCTTCGCGTTGATGGTGTCGCGAAACTGCGCGAGAAAAACATGATGGATTCCTCATGATTTATGGCATAGTGTCCTGGCAAGGATTTGGAAACAAAAGATGTTTTCATTTCGTACTCCACAAGACAAGGACCTCAGCCACGTGAAATACGAAAAACTCGCCACTTTGCAGACCAACGTCGTAACTGCTCCAGACCTGGGCACTTTTGCAGTCACTTTCGCCGGTCAATCGCAACCATGGCTGGACACTCTCTCCAGCGTCATGGCCAGTGGCAACTCAAAGAAACTACGGGAAGTTTTCACTCGCGCTGAGGAACTGCTCACACCGCTTGACGACGATCTCATCGGCCAGCTTCCCGCAGGTTTCGACCCCTTTGGCTGGGCAATCTCACTCGTTACAGACGAGCCATTTACCGGAGATACAACCAACCCTGCGGTCAGCGTCCCGGGCATCGTCTTGGCACAGTTGGGCATTGTCGAGTTGCTGGAAAAGCAGGGAATTAATATCACCGAAGCGGTAGCGGTAACCGGTCATTCGCAAGGTGTTCTTGCCGCTGAGATTGTCGCTCGCCCAGAGAAGGCAGCAGAGCTTCTGGCGCTAGCTCGCCTCATCGGTGTGGCGTGTGCGCGCGGAAGCCGAGTAGCCGGATTTGGGCGCGCGCCGATGATGAGTATCTCTGGCCTGACGGTCGAGGAGTTGGAGCCTTTCCTCCCCCAGGGCTGTGTCATCGGTCTGAAGAATACGCAGACTACCAGCGTAGTTATCGGCAAGCAGGATGAACTAGACCAGCTGGCAGAGCAGCTCGCAGCGCAGCAGCCGAAGGGGCGGGAAGTCGAATGTACAGTTCTGCCAGTTAGTGGCGCATTCCATCACCCAGCGCTGGCACCTGCTGTGGCATGGGTAGTGGAGCGAGCTGAGCGCATTGGGCTAGATGCGGAAACGGCAGACCGGCTTGCGCGTGCAATCTTGGTTGACCCCAGTGACTGGAGCGCCGAGGTACGGGGGCTCATCGACCAAGGGGCAACCACCATTTTGGATCTGGGGCCGAACACAGGCGTCGTCAAGCTGACAGAACGTAACGCTGAAGGCTATGGCGTGGCGGTGATTCCTGCGGCGACAGCTGCGGGGAGGGGCGTCCTGTCTGAGAGCGACATTGAGCATCCGACATCGTGGCTGGAGTTTGCGCCGCGTCTGGTCACTGGAGACAAGCCCCGTGTCGAGACGAAGTTCACCAAGTTGACCGGGCGCTCGCCAATTCTGCTCGGCGGTATGACCCCGACAACCGTTGACCCTGAAATTGTGGCGGCTGCTGCGAATGCGGGGTTCTGGGCGGAGCTGGCCGGTGGCGGCCAAGTCACGCCGGAAATCTTCGAGGCTAATGTGGCGCGACTCTCCGATCTGCTCGAGGAGGGCCGCAGTGCACAGTTCAACACCATGTTTTTGGATCCGTACCTGTGGGGTTTGCACATTGGAAGCCGCCGTTTGCTCCCGCGCGCAGTGGCAGCGGGGCGACCGATTGATGGCGTCACCATCTCCGCGGGAATCCCCGAGGTGGACGAGGCAGTTGAGCTAGTAAAGCAGCTGCGTGAGGGCGGGATTCCGCATATCTCCTTCAAACCGGGCACAATCGCTCAAATCGAGTCGGTGCTCGAAATTGCAGACACCTTGGCGCAGCAGGGCACGCCGTATCCAATCATCATGCAGGTTGAAGGTGGGCGTGCCGGTGGCCACCACTCCTGGGAAGATCTCGATGACCTGCTAATTAACACCTACGCAAAGATCCGCAAGCGAGATGTGGTGCTTGCTGTTGGCGGCGGTATCGGCAAGCCAGAGCAGGCCCGTGATTATCTGATGGGCACGTGGTCGACACGGTGCGGATTGGCGCCGATGCCGGTAGATGCTGTCATCATCGGCACAGCTGCGATGGCAGCAAAGGAGTCGACCGCCTCCGAGTCCGTGAAACAAATGTTGGTCGACACCGTCGGCACTGACAACTGGATTCCCGCTGGTAGCGCCATGGATGGCATGGCGTCGGGGCGCAGCCAGTTGGGTGCTGATATCCACGAAATTGATAACGCCGCAGCACGCGCAGGCAGATTGCTTGACGAAGTCGCAGGTGACCTCACTAAGGTGACTGAACGACGCGCAGAGATCATCGAGGCGATTAACGCCACCGCGAAGCCGTACTTCGGGGATGTCGTCACCATGACGTATGCCGAGGTGCTGAATCGCTATCTCGAATTGTGTGCGCCCGAAGGGACGTTCCTCGATCCAACGTGGTCGACGCGCTTTGTCGCACTCGTCGATCGCGTAGAGGCACGATTGAATGCAGTCGACGCGGGCACGTTTGACGCGCTTGCCGACGGCGACAGCTTGCGCACTCAGCCGCAGAATGAAATCTCGCGACTGTCCGGCCTGCTGGATCTGGATACCCAGCTCCACCCAGCAGATGTCACCTTCTTTATCTCTGAGCTCTGCCGCACACCTGGCAAACCTGTGCCATTCGTTCCGGTTATCGATGATGAGGTTCGTCGCTGGTGGCGATCGGACTCCCTATGGCAGGCGCATGACTCTCGCTACGATGCGGATCAAGTCTGCATCATCCCAGGGCCGCAGGCTGTTTCGGGCATTACCCGCGCGAATGAGCCAGTAGCGGAAATTCTGGGTCGGTTTGAAAAAGCTACTGCACAGGCATTGATGGATATCGGCTACCTGCCGGAGGCACCTGTTGACGCCCTCAGCCGGATGCTCGCAGCACCTGTGATTTGGTGGGCTGGTCGACAGCAGCCGAATCCGGCGCTGGCACTTGGCGCGGAACATGAGTGGGTATGTGTATCTGACGCAAGTGATGTCTCTCGTTCACAACGCCTGGAGCACCCAGGTACTGGTGCCATTTTGGAGACCATTGGAGTTGATGGCAGCAATGATGAGGGCGGGGAGGAGCTCGTCTGGGCACAGCTGACCGTTCCGCTGCCCGATGCTGCGGGGGAGAATACGCAACTGCGAATTCGCCTGTGCCAGAGTGCAGCGGTGGGCGCAGTGCCCGTCGTCAAGCATGAGGATGCGGCAGCCGCGATGCGGGAGCTGACGCGAATCGCGGCTGGCGGTGAGCTTGCAAACATCGTCGATGGGGTCGCGGAGTGGGAATCCGTGTGGGATCCGATGGCGATGGCTGACTACGATGCGGTCACTATTGCAGCTGCCGGCGATGAGTCGCAGGCGACGGTGCCGGACGCGTTGGTCGGGCATGCTTGGCCAGCGATTTTTGCGGCAGTCGCGCAGGCGCGTACTGAGACCGGCATTGATGTTGTTGAGGGCATGCTCGCGCTTGTTCACCTTGAGCATCACATTCGTATGATTGGGGCTCTGCCGCAGGAAACCACAACGTTGCGGATTAGCGCGCGTGTCGATGAGGTCGTTGATACGGACTTAGGGCGACTAGTTGTGGTGCGCGCGGAGGTTCGTGATGGCGATACGCTGCTCGCCACCTTGAGCGAACGGTTTGCCATTCGTGGCCGAAACGGCGGCGAGACAGCACGGACCAATACTGTGCCATTTCCAACGGTCACGGACACGCCACGGAGTTTCCGCGGTGCGTTGACCGTGGAAGCGCCTAAGGCGATGGAGCCATTTAGCTGTGTCACAGGCGATCGCAATCCTATCCACGTCGATTCCCGCGCGGCAGCGCTAGCTGGTCTACCAGGGGTTATTGTCCATGGAATGTGGCTGTCTGCAATGGCCGAGCATGCGGCTGTTGCCACGTCGGATGCCGGCATTGGCAATCGGGTGATTGAGTTCACGGCTACTATGCTGAGTCCGGTTCTACCTGGTCAGGAAGTGAAATTCTCTGTCGAACGCCGTGGTTTTGATGACCGTCCAGGCGCCGGTGAAGTCCGTGAAGTCACGGCCACAGTAGAGGGCGAGCTGGTACTGACTGCCACTGCTGTAATTGCCGCACCGACGACTGCATATGTCTTCCCTGGCCAGGGAATTCAATCACAGGGGATGGGGCTGTCTGCCCGGACTCGCAGCGTAGCGGCCCGCCGCGTGTGGGACCAGGCGGATGCGATGACCCGAGAGAAGCTTGGCTTTTCCGTACTGGCTATTGTTCGGGACAACCCGGTAGAGGTGGTTGTGGGTGGTGTGCGCTATTTCCACCCAGAAGGTGTCCTGAATCTGACTCAGTTCACCCAGGTTGCGATGGCGACGTTGGGGCTGGCGCAGGTTGCGGAGCTCCGTGAAGCAGGGCTGCTGGATGAAACAGCTCACTTTGCGGGACACTCTGTCGGTGAGTACAACGCGCTGGCGGCTTTCGCTGGTGCGCTTGACGCAGATGCCGCGTTGGAGGTTGTCTACCGCCGCGGTTTGACCATGCATGAACTGGTCGAACGTGATGAGCAGGGGAGGTCCAACTATGGTTTGTGCGCCCTGCGTCCGGACAAGATCGGCGTACGCGAGGACGAGGTCACTGAGTTTGTTAATCGGTTGTCGCAGGAAACCGGTGAGTTCCTCGAAGTCGTAAATCTCAACCTGGCAGGCAAGCAGTACGCCGTCGCCGGCACCGTCGCGGGTCTTGCGGCACTGGCTGAACAGTGCGAGCGCCGCAGCTCGGACGGCAAGGGATACGTGCGTATCCCAGGTATTGATGTGCCATTCCACTCCAGTGTCCTACGCGACGGTGTGGATTCCTTCCGTAAACACTTGGAGCGGCTGCTGCCAGCGGAAATCACTCCAGAGCGCCTGGTGGGACGCTATATCCCGAATCTCACCGCGACCTCTTTTGAGCTGACTGAGAAGTTCGTCCGCCAGATGGCTGCAGTCGTCGACTCAGACATTTTGGAACAAATCCTTGCCGACTTTGATACTGCCGCTGAAAACCCGGCGCGCCTGGCCCGCATGTTGCTGGTCGAGTTACTGGCCTGGCAATTCTGCTCACCGGTGAGGTGGATCGAAACGCAGGATCTGCTGCTTGAGGATCTCGGCGTCAGCCGCATTATTGAAGTTGGTGTAGGTACAGCGCCCACACTGGCAAACCTGGCTGCCCGCACCTGCCAGTTGCCCCGTCACCGAAGCCGTGACATTCGAGTACTCAATCTCGAACGTGATGCTGATGCAGTGTTTATGCGCGACCAAATTCAGCCGGAAAAGACTGAGCTCGAGTCGGAGGTGACACCGGAGCAGGACACGGCGCAGGCTCTATCTGGAGCAGCGGGAGAAACAGGAGCAGCAGGAGCAGCGGAGCCGGCAGTATCTGTCGACCAACTCGCGGCGACCGAACAGGCAACCACGATCACGAGTGCTGCCACTCCGGCTGCCGAAGTTGCTGATATCGCAGTCAGCCCGGCAGAAGCGTTGGAAGTTCTTATTTGCCAATGGACGAAGGTGCGCCCCGACCAGCTCGGTGCCGCCGACTCCATTGAGACTCTGGTCGATGGAGTCTCATCTCGACGCAATCAACTGCTGCTCGATCTCGGAGTGGAATTCGACCTCGGTTCAATCGAAGGGGCCGCAGATGCGGAACTGGCTGATCTAAAGGACAAGATTGATAGCTTGGCCAGTGGGTATTCGGCATTCGGTCCGATTCTCTCCGAAGCCATTGCCGACGGTATTCGCCGGATTACCGGTCCTGCCGGTGCAGGCGCGAATTACATCGATGACTATGTGGTCGATGAATGGCAGCTCGGCAAGGGGTGGGCAACCGCAGTTAGCGCCGAGATGATGCTCGGTACTCGCGAGGGCGCATCCCTGCGCGGTGGTGATCTTGCGCATCTGGCGCCGGCCGCCCCAACCAGTACTGCTGAACTCAACCAGCTGATCGATGAAGCAATCCTCGCGGTCGCCTCGCAGCGAGGTGTATCTGTCGCTAAGCCGTCGGCAAGCGACAGTAGTGCTGGGATGGTCGACTCGGCTGCACTCACTGAGTTTGCAGATAAACTGACTGGTCAACGAGGAATTCTTGCCACCGCTGCACGCACGATTCTGGAGCAACTCGGCCACGAAATTACCGGTGCCATTGACTTCGATGCCGAAGACGCCGACAGCAACCTGGTAAATCTCGTCACTGCTGAACTCGGTGCGGACTGGCCGAAGCTGGTCACCCCGACGTTTACGCCCACCAAGGCAGTGCTTCTCGACGACCGCTGGGCCACCTCCCGCGATGACCTAGCACGCCTCTGGGCAGCCACTGATGAAGACGTGGCTGACACCGCGCCGGGCAGTATCCACGAAACCGCAGTCGAGCAGGCACAGTGGTGGGCTGCCAAGGCAGACGAGGCAGGGCGGGCACAGTTGGCGAGTATCTACCGACAGCTGTCGGATGAGGCCATCACGAATGTGGATGAACTGCCGATGAATGCCGACATCGCTGTTGTTACCGGTGCATCGCCAAATTCGATTGGCTCCGCCGTAACTGCACAGTTGTTGTCTCAGGGCGCAACCGTTGTTGTCACTACCTCACGCCTGGGACATGAGCGCCTGAGCTTCTACAAGCAGCTCTACCGTATGCATGCGCAGGGCGAGGCGAAGCTGTGGGTGGTACCGGCGAACCTGTCCAGCTTCCAGGACCTGGATTCCCTTATCGACTGGATCGGAACCGAGCAGACTACGACGATTGGTGCGGAAGTGGTTGTGACCAAGCCCGCGCTGTCACCGACGCTGCTATTCCCGTTCGCGGCGCCTACGGTCTCAGGTTCGCTTGCCGACGCCGGTCCTGCGTCCGAGACCCAAATGCGTCTGCTTCTGTGGTCGGTGGAACGACTCATCGCAGGGATATCAGCACTTGGCGGGGACAATAATCTGGACCATCGTTTGCATGTGGTGCTGCCGGGTTCACCGAACCGTGGTCGCTTCGGCGGTGATGGTGCCTATGGTGAAGCCAAGGCCGCACTCGATGCAGTGGTGGCGCGCTGGAATGTGGAGGACGCTTGGCGCACCCGCGCCACTCTGGCTCATGCACAGATTGGTTGGGTTCGAGGCACCAACCTGATGGGTGGAAACGATCCGCTGGTTGCTGCAGTGGAAACAAAGGGAGTTCGCACCTTCTCCACCGAAGAAATGGCAGCTGAACTCATTGAGCTCGCGAGCTCGGAGGCTCGGAAGAAGGCACAAACCCGCCCGATTCAGGCCGATCTCACCGGCGGATTGGGTGACGTCGACCTCAACATTGCGCAATTGGCGCAGGAGGCTGCGCAGGCGGCTGGCCCAACAGCTCAAAGCTCCGAGGTCGCTAGCGGGGCGCGTTCGCAGGAGCCGTCGTCAAGCCGTGTTCTGAGCGGTCTGCCAAGCCCACGCCGACCAATTGCGCAGACAACACCGACCTTTGGTGACATCGCAGCGGCTCCGGAGGACATGGTGGTCATTGTGGGCGCCGGTGAGCTTGGGCCGTACGGTTCTTCCCGGACGCGCTTTGAGGCTGAAGTCGATGATATTTCTGCAGCAGGAATTGTGGAATTAGCCTGGTCAATGGGGCTGATTTCCTATGAGGGTGGCTGGCGCGATGCCGACGGGCAACCGTTGGCAGAAAGCGACATTGCTACGCGCTACCGCGATGAAGTACTGGCGCGAGTTGGTGTGCGTCGTTACGCCGATGATGGCGATTTGGTTGACAATACGATGACTGAGCTGACCACGGTCTACCTGGATCGTGCGTTGAGCTTTGCTGTGCGTGACCGCGCGGCAGCGGAGACTTTTGTCAGTTCCAACCCGGACAACACCACTGCGAGCTTCGATGCCGAGACAGGGCAGTGGCTTGTGACACGGGCCGCTGGCACGCCAGTTCAGGTTCCACGCCGAATGGCGATGAGCCGCTATGTTGGCGGTCAAATTCCGCAGGGCTTTGACCCGGCACGCTACGGTATTCCGGCAGACATGATGGACAATCTGGACCGCGTGAGCTTGTGGAACATTGTCTGTACTGTCGATGCCTTCTTGTCATCGGGCTTCAGCCCAGCGCAGCTGCTGGAAGCGGTCAACCCGGCGCGAGTGTCGTCGACACAGGGCACAGGTATTGGTGCGATGGAGTCGCTGCGCAGTCTTTACATCGACGGTCTGCTGGGGCAACCGCGAGCCAATGACGTCCTGCAAGAGGCATTGCCAAATGTTATTGCCGCCCACGTTATGCAGTCGTATGTCGGTGGCTACGGGCAGATGATTCACCCTGTGGCAGCCTGTGCGACGGCAGCGGTGTCGGTGGAGGAGGGCGTCGACAAGATTGCCCTGGGTAAGGCAGATTTTGTTGTCGCGGGTGGCTTTGATGACCTATCCACAGAGGGAATCACAGGTTTCGGCGACATGGCCGCCACAGCTGACTCCGCCACCATGGAAAACAAAGGCATCGAGCATGAGTACTTCTCCAGGCCGAACGATCGTCGACGCGGAGGTTTTGTGGAATCGCAAGGCGGTGGCACGGTGCTGTTGGCTCGCGGAGACATCGCCCGTGACATGGGGCTCCCCGTGCTCGGTGTCGTCGCATACGCCCAGTCCTTCGCCGACGGCGCGCACACATCCATTCCGGCGCCGGGTTTGGGCGCGCTAGCGGCCGCTCAGGGCGGCGAGAAGTCTCGGTTGGCTCGCGCCCTTGCAGCACTCGATGTCACTGCGGATCAGGTCGCGGTGTTGTCCAAGCACGACACCTCGACCAATGCCAACGACCCAAATGAGTCCGAACTGCATGAACGCATTGCAGATGAACTCGGTCGCGAGCGCTCTAACCCGCTGTTGGTGGTCTCTCAGAAATCGCTGACGGGACACGCTAAGGGTGGTGCTGCAGCGTTCCAGATCATTGGTCTGACCCAGGTGTTGCGCAGCGGCATTGTGCCAGGTAATCGATCGCTGGACTGCGTCGATCCCGCATTGGCTGAGCATTCGCGTCTGGTATGGCCAACGAAGGCAGTCAATTTCGGCAATACGTTGCCGCTGAAGGCTGGCTTTGTTACCTCGCTCGGGTTCGGACATGTCTCGGCACTGGTGGCAGTCGTGCATCCGGAAGCTTTCTACCAAGCGATAGTGCAGCACGATGGCGCTGAGGCTGCGGAGCGTTGGCGGTCCGCGGCGTACAACCGCGAAGCGGCTGGTCTGCGTCGCATTGATGAGGCTATTTACGGTGGAGAAGCCCTCTACGAGCGTCCACGCGAGCGAAACCTGGCGGACGGTGGTCGGTTCGGTTCACCCGCTGCATTGGAAAAGGCAGTTCTGCTTTCCGACGGCGCCCGTCTGATCGATGGTGTCCTCCAGCCATGATTGGCGTAGACCTCGTCTATATTCCGGGCTTCGAAGAGCAGCTGAATATGCCAGGAAGTCAGTTCGCGCAGGCTGTTTTCACACCTGCGGAGCTACTGGTAGCTAGGCGCCGCGGAGCAGTCGGCGGCGCGCTGGCGCGTCACTTAGCGGGCCGCTGGGCTGCGAAGGAAGCCTTCATCAAGGCCTGGTCGCAGACCCTCTTCGGCAGCCAACCGCCGATTGCGCGCGATCAGCTGGACTGGCGGGAAATAGAGGTGCAGCCGGATGCCTACGGTCGCGTGAGCATCAGTCTCCACGGTGCTGTGAGCCGCCATTTCCACGATCAGGAGTGGCAGCTGGGGCCGTCGTTAAGCATCTCGCACGACGGCGACTACGCAATCGCCGTCGTACGCCTGGACTAGTCCGGCACCGCGCTAATCGACGGACTTCTGACGGCGACCGACCAGGATGCCGGCACCGAAGATTAGCGCGCCCAGGATTGCGCCGGTTCCGGCGACTGCGGCGGTTTGGAGCGGGGAGTTGGTCGCGGCCTGCTGAGTCTGCACATCAACTTCGTCGAGGCCATTGCCGGAAGCGTTGGACTTTGCGGAAGCCTTGCCAGATGCCTTGGATGAGCCGCTGGCCTTGGACTCTCCGGTCTTGGAGGCACCGGTCTTCACAGCTTCTTCGCGTTCCTTGGCGGAGCCGCCGACGCTGAGGTCCGTGGCCGTGTCCTGGCTGCGGTCGGAGGAACCGTGAGCAGCAAAGGTGTAGAGTGCGCAGTCATTTTCGACGCAGTTGGCGGCCGATGTGACGGCCTCGACATTGAGCGTTGTGGAGAAGCTGCCGTCGGAGGACATCTGGGAGGTGCGGACAAACTCAGCGGCGGAGAAAGCATCAGCGTTGGTGGTGGAGAACTTGTTCTTCTCAGCCACTGCGACGTAGATGCCGTTGCCACTGGTCTTGAATCCGGTGCCGGAGACGGTAATTGGGGTGCTGCCCGATGGATTCAGTTCCGTGGTGGACAGGCTTACCGACGGGGTGCCGGTCGAGGAGCTGCTGCCGTTGGAGCTGCTGGAGCCGCTGGAGGCGCTGGTGCTACTCGTTCCACTAGACCCTGTGCTGCCACTGGTGCCGGAGCTTGCGCTGCCTGCGGACTGTGAGGAGCCACCGCCGGAGGGCAGGGTAGCGTCCTGCTTGGCAGCTCCGCCGGCAAACGATACCGCGGTCGCCGTGTCCTGGCTGCGGTCAGAAGAACCGTGAGCAGCAATGGTGTAGACCGAGCAAGCGTTCTGCATGCAGTCTGCCGTGCCGAACTTCGCGCTGACCGGAAGATCCACGCTGAAGCTGCCGTCGGACTTCAGGTTGCCGCGAGAGGTAGACACAAACTTGGTATCCGGGCCGAAGGAATCGGCGTTGGTCACATCCATCTGGTCATTTTGCGCGATACCGACGTAGATGCCCGGTCCAGAGGTCTTGAAACCCTTGCCTTCGACTCGAATGGTGTCGCCGCTCGGGTTCAAGTCTGAGGTCTTGGACAGGCTCACCGATGCGTTACCCCGTGACTGCGACGGTGACTGCGAGCCCGACTGTGACTGGGAGCCCGAACCAGCGCTCTGGCCACCGCTCGGCGCCGCGCCGGTGGAACCCTGCGATTGAGCAGCCTGGGAAGTAGCACCCGCCTTGAAGGTGATGGGGACCCACTGGTCATTGCTGCGGTCAGAAAGATTAGGGAACGCAGTAAAGGAGGCTACGTAGCACTGGGTAGAGGTGCAGTCGACATCGCCAAAGCTGGTCGCGACCTTCATCTCCTGCGTAAAACTTCCGTCCGCGCCAACCGTGACCTTGGCCGCTTCGCCGTAGGTCGAAGGGTAGCCCGACTTTGGCTTCTCGATTGTCTGGGCCAGGTAAATATTTGCGTTAGCGGGGTAGCCGACTCCCTTGATGGTCACGGTGGCGCCGTCGGACAGATCGGTGGCAGGGGTCACGGAGAGCTGGCGCTCAGACTGATCGGTGCTGCCGCCGAGAAGGTCGCCGATGCCGGGGAGCGAACCGCCGAGCTGTCCAATCGATGGCAGTGACTGTGCCGATGCGGGGACTGCGGGTAAAAATCCCGTACTCACTACGATTGCCGAAGCTAAAACAATAGAGCGGGGAAGCAGGCTCCGTCGGAAAGCGCCCTGCGTCGTGGACATGTGAACCTCTGATTCTGTTTGGGAGTTCCGGCGCAGGCGCGGCGAAAAACAGGGAACCCCACCGCGCTGACCAGAGTAAAGCGTAAACTAAGGCAAGCCTACCCTCCGCGTATTGATAAGGGCAATAAATGCCCCTGCCGAGGTGGGCGAGGGGTGCTCTCTAGTCTGCGGCCTCCGCGACGCTCATGAGATAAGAGATTGTCATGCGTTTGATTTCCTGCACCGTCAGCTCGTAATGAGCTTCCCGCTCAGCATCGCTTCCCGGATGGTCCACCGCATAATTCAGCAGGGCGTACGTGGCGTTAATCATGAGGTCGGAGATGAAGTTCAGTTCCGCATCGCTTGACGACGGCACCAGCGGGCGCAGCACCTTTGAAATCTCGGTGACCAGGCGTGACTTCGTATCTTCTGCGGTTGCGCGTGTGGCGGGCGTTGATTGAACAGCCAGCCATACGGCTCTTCTGGAAACGTCCTCGCGCCAGAGTTTTGCCAGGTGATCGATGAACTCCGAGAGAAACTCCGGCCATTTCAAGGTGGGGACTGTTTCGCCGAAGCGTGAGACTTCCTCGATGACGGCCTCGGTGTCCTGACGGTCGAGCTCGCAGATCATCACATACTTGTTTGCGAAGAATTGGTAGAGCGTGCCAATGGGGATATCTGCGATGCGAGCGACTTCGTCGAAAGTGAAAGACTCAAACCCGTGCTCGATGAGCACTGTGCGTGCCGAGCTGAGCATGCGTGCGTACCGCTCTCGGCTGCGTTGCTGAGCCGGAGTGCGACGGGGACGAAGAATATTCGGTGCGTCCTGGGATTGAGTCACTACTACGAAACCGTCTAATCGGGATGATGTGGGAGGAGAGTTTGGGGCCAGGGTCAAAGTAGGCCTTGCGGCTAGTTAGCTTTCGGAAGCCTGTGATTCCACGCCCAAGTCACGCAGTACGCGCTGGACGTGCCCCTTGGCGCGAACGTTGTACCAGGCCTTTTCAATTTCTCCTTCGGCATTAACCAGGAAAGTCGAGCGGATGACGCCCTGGACAATCTTGCCGTAGTTCTTCTTCTCGCCGAAAGCGCCGAATGCGGTCATGGTTTCCTTGTCCGGATCGGACAGAAGGGTGAAGTTTAAGCCGTGGTCCTCGCGGAACTTTGCGAGTTTCGCCGGCTTGTCCGGAGAAATACCTACGACAGGAATGCCGGCATCGTTCAGGGCAGCGGATTCATCGCGGAAGTCGCATGCCTCAGTGGTGCAACCTGGGGTGTTGGCCCGCGGGTAGAAGTAAATCAGCACGGGCTTGCCCGCGTAGTCCGACAGAGAAACCTGCTCTTCGGCGTCGTTGAGAAGAGTAAACGCTGGGGCAGGGTCGCCAGCTTCCAGACGGATGTTGTTCTGGCCGTATTCTTTGTCGCTGGAGGAAGAAGTAGTCATGGCTTCATCGTATCGACTCTGGAGCGGTGCGTGTCGACTCTGAAGCAATGCGTTGAGTTTTTCCCCGTGCTCGCCCACGTTGCTGTAGTGGAAGTGTTAGTCTTTTAGGCGAACAATCACTTTAGATATTCAACTTTTTAGGGAGTTTACGTGGCTCGCAGCATTGAAGATATCCAGCGCGATATTGAGCGTAACCGTAACCAGCTCGCCCGTACTCTGGATGAGCTAACCGTGCGAACGAATCCGAAGAACGTTGCGGATGACGCAAAGACCCGTGTTTTCGATGCTCTGAATGAGCCGAAGGTGCAGGCAGCACTGGGCGTCGTTGCCGCACTTGTTGTTGGTGGCATCGCAATGGGCATTCGTCGCAACCGCAATCGCAGCAAGGAAATTGACCGCATTCGCGAGATGATTGAGACTGCTGCTAAATAGTTTTTCGGTAATTAGCGCACGCGCTTCGGGTGGTTGCCTGGGGTCGTGCGCTTTTGCGTATCTAACCCTTGTTTGAGTCAGGCGTGGGGTGCGAGCGAGGGTTGCAAGTTGGGGGTTAAACGACAGAAAGTGTGTCTGGATTCGGT